>NZ_JAKVME010000001.1:988530-1318040 GCF_022483985.1 Acetobacter sp.
TCTCCGGCATGACGATGATGCTCTTGTAACCACGCGCATTGGCGACAAGTGTCAGTCCGATCCCCGTGTTGCCCGCGGTCCCTTCGACAATCGTCCCGCCGGGGCTCAGCAAACCGCGCTTTTCTGCATCCGTGATGATTGCGAGAGCAGCGCGGTCCTTGACCGATCCTCCGGGATTCATGAACTCGGCCTTGCCGAAAATATCGCAGCCGGTGGATTCAGAAGCGCGTGTCAGCCTGATGAGCGGCGTTCCGCCTATGGCGCCCGCCATATCATGTGACGAGGTTGTCCAGCCGGGAAACGGCAGGGAATGTGAAGTCGGAGTCATGCTATCTGCCTTTCATCCTATTGGCATTGGGGCTAGCGCGTGTGAGCACCGCATGCAATCAGGTTTGGATGATGAATGTCGAGCCCCGCAGGAGCTGTTTGATAAACAGGGGCGGGAGAGAGGAGTTTCAGGAACGATGATCAAGGATGTAAGCCCGAACGATGTCTGGCATGCGCTGGAAAATGATCCGGGAGCCTGTCTGATTGACGTGCGTACTCCAGAAGAATGGCAGTTTGTCGGCATCCCTGATGTCTCGGCAATAGGTCACAGCCTGTATCCTGTCAGCTGGCAGATCATGGGCGGCCATATAAACGGCCAGTTCATCGAGGAATTGCGGCGCGCCGGCATTGGAGAGACACAGAAGCTTTATTTCATCTGCCGCTCAGGAGCGCGCAGCCGTTCGGCTGCGATGGCCGCCGCCAGAGAGGGGTTTGAGCAGGTCTTCAACGTGGCGGACGGTTTCGAAGGCCCCCTAGACGTGGAGATGCACCGTGGCAACGCTGCGGGCTGGAAGGCCTCGGGGCTGCCCTGGCGTCAGAACTGAAACCTTCACACCGATGACGCCGGTTTTTACTGACCGGCGTCCGGCTCTTCCTCGGCGTCGTAAAGCACTTCCAGAACGGCGCACCACGGGTAACGCGAATCATAGCTCTGACCGTCGGCTGATGCGACAGCGCCATTCGCGTCGGTCGGAACGTGCGTCAGGGCGACGGCGTCGTCGATGTTACCGCCTATGATGCTGAGCTGGTGCCCGAACGGCTGTCCGTTCTGCCCTGTTGCGACAACGATTCCACAATGGGCGGGGAAGCCATACGATGTGGGAAGGCTTGCAAACCGGACGGATTTGCTGCCTCCGCGCCCGGTACAGACAAGATCACCGAGCTTGGGAACATAGCTGGCCGGATCATGCGCCCGCAGGCCGCTCGACTGGCCGGAGGCAGCAGCATTGATATAGGTCGAGTGATTGGGTGAGTAGGGAAACCGCTCATTGGCTCCCGCGACACGCATCACGTAGGAGATGAAAGCGGCGGACCAGGCGTAATGCCCGTCATGGACGAAATTGAACAGTCTGCCGTCGGCGTCGTATTTTCCGCTCCATGAGGCTTCGGTTTCCTGCGGGTCCTGTCCGATCCACCAGTATTCGCCGACGCGCTGCCACAATCCGGGCGCCCGTTCCGGCTTTACGCTGGCGACCGTAGGTTCCGGCCGAAGCTCGGGATCATCGTCATCGACCGGCATTCCGAACAGTCGCCATTCCCGCATGGCAATGGCGACGACATCCTGACGGTTGAAGGGTGTGAAGTTGCGGGAGGCAAAGTCGGGCACATGCGGATTATACGCCAGAGGACCGACGCCATTTCTGTATTGCGCGACAGGCGTCTGCACTGGGGCTGCGTTATTTCCCGGCTGTGAAGCGCAGGATGTGGCCACAAGAGCCAGAAGAAGCGCAGAGTGCCTGAAGGCCGCAGTCTTGCTCATGCATATGCCAGAATTTTGTTCTGGCTCCCCGATTGCGTGAACACCGCGTGCCCACAGAGTGACGACTTCTGAACATGTGGTTCAGACCTGCTTAACGTCAAGCCGCTGGAACTGAAAGATGAATAGTCATGGGTTTAGCTGGACTTGATGGGTTTTCTAACCGATTTACAGGGCAGAAGTTTCTTTGAGTGCGGCAGGGAGATGCTGCCTTTACATGTGCGGGACTGATAAAGGCAGCACAGCTATTTTAGCTGCCTGCTGACGGGAAGAGAGCCCGCAGACCCGCTTCATCAGCATCACAGCATCCGCGTTCCGTTATCAATCCCGTGACGAGACGCGCGGGCGTCACGTCGAAGGCGGGATTCGCGGCGTTGCTCTGTTCAGGTGTGATGCGGACTGTCTCCACGCGTCCCTCCTTGCTAAGGCCGGTGACCGTGGTGACCTCAAGAGAAGAGCGTTCTTCTATGGGAATCTCCGTCAGGCCATTCTGAACGCGCCAGTCGATGGTCGTAGAGGGAAGAGCAACCCAGAAGGGGATATTATTGTCACGGGCCGCGAGGGCTTTCAGGTAGGTGCCGATCTTGTTGGCCACGTCGCCATGGGCTGTGACGCGATCTGTTCCGACGATCACGATATCAACCTGTCCGTGCTGCATCAGATGCCCGCCGGCATTATCCACGATCACGGTATGCGGCACCCCGTGGCTGCCGAGTTCCCATGCAGTCAGGGCCGCCCCCTGATTACGGGGGCGGGTCTCGTCCACCCACACATGTACATCCAGACCTTCATCATGCGCCATATAGATGGGAGCCAGAGCCGTTCCCCAGTCGACTGTTGCAATCCATCCGGCATTGCAGTGTGTCAGGATATTGATTTTTTCTCCTGTTTTCTTACTTTTTTTAATGGCGCGAAGCAGTTCAAGGCCATGTCTGCCGATGGATTCATTCTGGGCCGCGTCTTCATCACAGATAAGGCCGGCTTCAGCATAAGCGGCGGCCACCCTATCCTGCGGGCTTATTGGCCGAAGTTTTTCAAGCATCCGCTCAATGGCCCAGCGGAGATTGATGGCTGTTGGTCGCGTTGCCGCCAGCATGGACGCTTCACGTTCCATCGCGTCATCGCCTGCATCCACGGAAAGGGCCAGAGCCAGACCGTAGGCTGCGACGGCGCCAATCAGCGGAGCCCCTCTGACCTGCATTGTAATAATGGCATGTGCGACCTGATCGGATGAAGAAAGGTGCAGGATCTCAAGTGCGAACGGCAGGCGTGTCTGGTCAAAAATGCAGACTGTTCGCTGATCTGTCTGATCGATCCAGACACTGCGGTAAGGCACACCGTTTATTTTCATGGTTGCGTGATCCTGCATGGGAAAAGATGTCGGGGAAGCATTAGCGTAGCCAAGCGGCTCTCACAAATGACATTCTGGCGGTAAGCTGAAAAGCGGACCTGATAAGCGGTCGGGCAAGGGTGACGAAATATGCTGATACGATATGAAAAACACGCATACCGAAAAGCGTGGTGAAATCACGGGATGAAACGAAATGGAAACAATATTAAAAATCTATGTGTAATAAATGATTTTTTGGATTTTGTTTTTTTCTTCTCCTGATTTTTGTCTATGAAAACCCTAAGTGTTTTATTATGAAAAGCATAATATGGATATTGCAAACGCCACTATAAATCTATATTGCGTGGCTTATAAATGGTGGGATACTGTCGTGTTTCTGGGTTATTCATAGTATCGAATATCTGGCTCCATGATGATCTTGCGTTGAAAACAGTGCTTATAAAATCAACAGATTCCTGAAATGGTCTGTTGTGATACCAACAGGGTGAGACTTGGGACATGGCTAGAAAACCGACCAAAGAAGTCAAGACAGCTTCGACGGCTACACGACAGGCTCCGCGGCAGAAGGCAGAACCTGCAGCAGCAAAGAAGCGTGCCAAGGTAGTTGCTGAAGAACCGGCAGCGAAGCCTCGCGCGAAACAGCGCGTTGCGCCAGCCGTGAAAGCGGCACCAAAAACCACCGCCAAGGCTGCACCCAAGAAGGCAGTCGTCGCCCCGGTTTCTGCAAAGCCCGTCAGAAAGACGGCTGAACCCAAAGCGGCTGTACAGACGCCTCGTGCAACGAAAAGCACGACAAAGCCTGCAAGCCGGAAGCCGGAAGCCGTGACCAAGTTGTCCGCTGTGGACAAGCTGCGTATCACTCAGGAAACACGCAAGCAGAAGCGTCTGGATCGTCTCGCTTCTGAAAAAGAGACCGCTGCAACCAAGCGTCCTGCTTCACGCGCCCGGGCGACGGCAACGACAGCAGCCCGTAAGCCGCGCCGCGTCTGATATATATTTCGCACTTCATGAAAAAGCCTCTTTTCCTGTATTGGAAAAGAGGCTTTTTCATTTAAATACCCGTAACGGCCGAAAACTAAATGTTTTTGCGGTAAGCATTCCCAGTGAAAGAGCGTGCCGCGTTGTATGACCCATTTTTGCCATAATGGGTTTTATTTCCTGGAGGAGATAGGGAAGCCGTCAGAAGTTCCACAATGTGCTTCTGTGCGATCATGGCCTGCTGAAGCAGTGCACGGTTCTGCTCAACCGTACGATTTAATTTTTCCGTAGCAAGCGGTAACTCTTCCGAGCAGCATGTTTTTTCTGGCTCTTCGGCTGACTTGCGACACCTGATGGTGAGATCGTTTAGCTGCGCCAGAATAGCTTCCTTGCGTTTGAGAAGAGCCACGACGGCAGGCATATTGCCCGTCTGCAAGAACACATTTTCTTCTTCCAGCAAGGCATTTGCCTTTTCGATGACGGTAATGGCCTGATCCGTCATTTTCCTGATCCTTTTTCCTGCATTTCAAGCATCTGGTGATACACGGCCGGAGCCAGCCCCAGCCCGCCGTTCTTCTCTATCTGCTTCGACATCTCTGTCGTCAGCATGGGGCGGAAGCTGGACTCCCCGACACCGCCGCCGAAAAAACCCTTTGACGTATCAATCGTATCGAACATCGGCTGAAGCATTTGGCCGACCGTCATGGCCTCAAAGTCAGTAGCGGTTTTCCATATTTTCGGATCTACCGCTTTCGTTGGAGTTGCTCCCTGTACTCCATAGCCGGGAGCAGCAACATTTTTTATTTCATTGCTCATCTGACCTCCAGATCGGCTTGCAGGGCTCCATCGGCTTTGATGGCCTGAAGAATCGAAATCATGTCACGAGGGCCCACTCCCAGTGCGTTCAGGCCAGAAACGAGGTCGCTAAGAGCCGGGCCATTTCTCAGTATGCCCAGTTTGGCGTTGTTGCCGTTATTGACGTTGATGCTGGTTCGCGGGGCAACTGTTGTGGTGCCGTTCGACATCGGCCCGGGTTGCGACACTATCGGGGTTTCAGTGACCTGAATGGTCAGGTTGCCTTGGGCAATCGCGACTGTGCTGATGCGGACATCGTTGCCGATCACAATGGTTCCGCTGGCGTCGTCCACAACCACTTTCGCCAGCGTATCAGGCTCGACCAGAAGATCTCCGATCCGTGACAGCGCCGAAATATTGTCACGCAAAGTGAGATCAAGCGCTATGGTACGTGGATCCATGACGCGGGCGATATTGCCCACACTGCTGTTGATCACCTGAGCAACACGCCCCGCCGTCGTGAAGTCAGGGTTGCGCAAGGAGAGATGCATCTGCTTGCGATTGGCCAGATCAACCGGAACTTCTCTTTCCACGACGGCGCCATTGGCTATGTGACCATTGGTCGGGATGTTATGAACTATGGAGGCGGCCGCGCCTCGTGCGCTGAAGGCGTTAGTCGCCAGAGACCCTTGGGCGACAGCGTAAATCTCGCCGTCCGCCGCCATCAGCGGTGTGACAAGCAAGGTGCCGCCGGTCAGATCGCTTGCGTCGCCGGTCGCCGAGACGGTGACATCGATTCGCCCGCCTCCATGTGAAAAAGCTGGTAGATCGGCCGTCACCATGACAGCCGCCACATCATGCGTCTGGAGCTGAATTTCACGATCACGGATATTCACGCCCAGACGGTTGAGCATACTGATGAGTGTTTCACGGGTAAAAAGAACGTTTGTCAGTTTGTCGCCGGTCCCATGCAGGCCGACGACAAGACCGTAACCAATCAACTGGTTTGTTCTGACCCCTTCAAAGTCAGCGATATCCTTGATGCGTACAAGCGCCGCATTGGCGGCAAAAGACTGAATCAACAGGAAGCCTGCCAGAAACAGGGCAGACAGAAGAGGAAGCGTCTTTCGCTGCTCCCCGTCTGGCCTGCAAGAAAAAAAGGTCATGCCGCTCTTTGCCGCTCGTCAATGTTTCGAGCGCACACTATCGACGCGAAGAGCAAACAATTCCTGAACGAGCAGCGGCAAAGCGTTGTTCAGAGCTTTGAGGCTGAACTGCATGGGGTCGGATGTGTGAGCCCTGGGAGGTGCAACGTGAACAGAATTGGCGCGATCGGTTATGTGAGCCGGAGAAAACCCCTGACGCAGACGCGTCAGTCAAAGGAGCTTTCAGCCTTTTCAGTGCCTTCCGAGCAGGAAGTCGTGAGTGAGCAGCCTGTGGCGTCTGTTTCGGCACCCTGCCTTCTGTCGCTTCAGGAGAGCGAGGTTCCGATTCAGCCTCGCTCGGAAAGGCAGATGGTCGTTGAGTGGGGAGGGGAGGCGCTGGAGGCATTGAAAAAACTTCAGATCGCCTTTCTGGAAGGCAAGACCGGCACAATGACGCTTCTCTCTGAACTGGAAGAAATTTCCGAACGATCACCTCTGGTCCAGTTGCCCGCGTTCAGAGCTCTGACGACATCCATAAAGGTGCGTGTCGCCATCGAAACGGCCAAAATGAAGCGTCTCGCTGCGCATGTGCGGAAGACGCAATGAACACGGGAAATGGCTGGCTGATCCGGGCCGCCGAAAATTATGCGACAGAAATGTTTCACAGAAAAAAGTGGATTCGCGCTTGGCTGTCTCTGTCCCCGCGGGTATAAGCCGCGCATTCGTCAGGGGGCTATGCCTCAGGGAACGGAGACAATATTATGCTTACACTTCCTCCGGATTATGTGCCTTCAGACAAAGAAGAGTTCATGAATCCCCTGCAGGTTGAATATTTTCGCCAGAAACTTGTGAAATGGCGCAATGAACTGCTGAAAGAAGCAGGCGGTACGCTCGCCAGCCTTTCCGAAGGTGGCATTCACGAGGCCGACGTGACGGATCGCGCCAGCGTCGAAACGGATCGTGCTCTTGAACTCCGCACGCGTGATCGCGCCCGCAAGCTGATCGGCAAGATCAATCAGGCGCTGCTGCGTATCGAGAACAATGCCTATGGATATTGCGAGGAGACGGGCGAGCCTATCGGGCTCAAGCGTCTCGAAGCGCGTCCGATTGCCACTCTGTCGATCGAGGCGCAGGAGCGTCATGAGCGGATGGAGAAGATTCATCGCGACGACTGAAACCGCGTGGGGAACAAAAAATGTTCCCCAAGGTTTTTAGGGGGTTGCCGTCGTCACGTTCTGACGGTAGGAAGCACCCGCAGGCGCTGCTGTAGCTCAGTGGTAGAGCACTCCCTTGGTAAGGGAGAGGTCGACAGTTCAATCCTGTCCAGCAGCACCAGTTTCCTGCAAATTCCATATCAGCGACATTATAAAATGTTCTCCAGAACATTTTCAGTCTCTGAAAATAATCAAAATATAATATATTATATGCACATCATCGTGCCTGAATCCGGGTGCCTTGAGCCCAATAATGCAGACCATCATTCAGGATGGTTTTCCCCGGAAGTATCGAAGCGGTGAGCGACACATAATGCCGAGGGAAGCTCTCTCCATCCAGAAGCCGGAATCCTTTGACAGCCCACATCAGGGAGACGACACCGCCGCGCGGACACTGGTGAAGCCTTTCCTCCTCTTCATGCTGCCGGTTCTGATGGACTGTGTTCTGCAATCCATCGCAAGCACAATCGGCAACATGTATATCGGGCGTCTGCTGGGCGCCGAGGATCTGGCGGCGGCAAGCACATTCTACCCGTTATTGTTGATTCTCGTTTCGTGCGGCGTGGGGCTCGGGTCCGGAGCCAGCGTTCTTGTCGGGCAGCTATGGGGGGCGGGCCATCCGGAGCGTGCGCGCGCCATGGCGTCCGCTGCCGTGGCGGTCGCAATCGTACTGGGCGCTCTTGTGGCGATCGCCGGACAATGGGCCGTGTGGCCCATGCTCCGTCTGTTCAGCGTGCCTGCCAACATCACCGATCACGCCGCCCAGTATTGCCGGGTCTTTCTGGCAGGAACGCCAGCCCTGATTCTGGTGGTGACCGTGGCGATCACGCTGCGTGGAGCCGGGGACAATATCCGGCCGCTTGTCATGATGGGTTTGCAGATCGTCGTTTCCCTTATCGTCACGCCCATCCTGCTGACATCCTCGATGGGACTTTCCGGAGCTGCTGTTGCCGCCATTCTCGGGTGGGTGCTCGCGCTTCTGCTGGCGGGGCTATGGCTGAGACGGTCCGGACATGAACTTGCTCCGGGACAGGGAATGCTGAGGGAGTTTGTGCCGGAACGTCAGGTTCTCTGGTCTGTAATCCGCCTCGGTTTTCCGGCAATGGTCGAAGTCGCCACTCAGGGGCTTGCCGAGATCGTTCTGGTCGGCCGGATCAATGGGTTCGGGTCCGAGATGACGGCGGCGTATGGTCTGTTCACACAGACCCTGACCTATATCGAATATCCGGGTATGGCTGTCGGCATAACGGTTTCCGTCATGTGCTCCCATGCCATCGGAGCGCGAAATCCGCAGCGGGCACGGGACATCCTGCGGGTCGGGTTTCTGGTCGGGCTGATCATGACGGGTACGCTGGCGGCAATCGTCACGCTGATCCCGGAAACGGTGTCGCTGCTGTTTACGTCAAACCCGCACGTCATAGCGCTGGCCTCACATGCTTTCAGAGCCGTCATGGGCAGCGCGGTGCTTCTTTCACTGGGAGGCGTGCTGGGTTCGGCCATGCGGGCTAGCGGTGATTCCGTCGCGCCAATGGTCATCATGCTGGGCTGCATTGCGTTCGTGGAGTTGCCCGCAGGCTACCTCTTTGCGCATTATTACGGCTCATGGGGCGTATGGTTTGGCTATACATCCAGCTTTGCTGCGGTCTTTCTGGCCACATGGGCGTACTGGGCCATACGCTGGCGACATCGCCCGCTGCTGCCGGTGTAATGAGAAGTGCGTGACGGAAACTATTTTGTTAAGAATAAGTTATTCTGTTACCCTTCAACGAAGTCACACGGCATTGCGCGTCTGAGCCTAGAGGAACACGAAGCTTTTGGTTGCGAATGAGATAGTCGATCCGACAGAACAGAAAGACGTGTCCCTGCGTCAGAAGTTCATTCAGGTCGTGGTGCCTGTTGCGACAGTGCTGCTTATTCTTCTGGCGATTGGTGGCATCGGTTGGCACAACTACCGTACCACGCGCGCGGGTGTGCTGAATCTGACGCATGACCTGCTAGAGTCCGTGCAGCGGTATGTTGTGCAGGATGTGACCGGTTATATGGGGGCGGCCACTCTGGGCGGCTCCTTCGCGCAGGATTTCATCGGTCATGCGCCTGTTACCGTAACCCGGGGCGCTTTCTACTCCTATGGCGCGACGATGCTGCGTCTCGTTCCGCAGATTCAGTCCTATTACATGGGCGATCAGAACGGCGGCTTTCTGCTGGTCGAGCGGGGGCCGGACGGAAAAGGCCTCGAATATACCGAGTTGCAGGTCGTCAACGGAAAAGCGATTTTTCATCACGACTTTTATGATGAAAAAAGCCGGAAAATCCGGTCTGAAGAAAACACTTCAGACAATTATGATCCACGCATACGTCCCTGGTATCAGAACGCCCTGGAGAAAAAGGGATTTGCCTGGACCCCTCCCACAATTTACGAATCGACAAAACAGTTGGTCGTCACCGGCTCCGTGCCTCTTGTGGGGCAGGACGGTGTGCAGAGAGTTTTTGCGATCAATGTTTCGCTGAATGAGCTGAGTGACTTTCTGGATGCTCTGAAAATCAGCCAGAACGGCACGGCTATCATTCTGGACAGCAATGGCCGCATCATTGCCGGACACGGTTTTCAGTCGGTCGTCGAACGCTCTCAGGGCGATCCGGCCAGAATGACGCTTGACCCTGTGACGCAGGGAACTTTCAAGCGTGTCTACGACACCTACAGGGTGCGTGGCGTTGGTTCTCATCCGTTCCGTTATGGCGGCAAGAACTATATCGGCATGGTGCAGGCATTGCCCGCATCAGACCACTGGGTTCTCCTGATTGTCGCTCCTGAAAACGATTTCGCGCGCTTTGCTCGGCAGAGTGGTCGGGAAAGCTTCAAGTTTTCGGTCATCATCATTGTGCTGGCAGGCGTTCTCGCCGGACTTCTCGCCCGGCAGGGACGCCGGACGGAACGCGTCACAAGAGAACTCAGGCGCGAAAAAACGCTGGCCGGCACGCAGACTTCAGCCCTGCAACAGATTGCTGTCACGCCGGATCTGCTGAACGTCAACGGTGAGGCGTTGGCCCTGACGGAAGAGCTCGCCCGCGTCACCCAGTCACGAAAAACGTCCCTGTGGCGTCTGCTGCATGACGGCATGGGACTGATCTGTGAGGACAGTTTCGACTCCCGGCAGGAAGCCCATTCCGGTGGTTTCGATCTGGCCCGCAAGGACATGGAAGATTTTTTCAAGCTTGTGGACTCCGGTGCGCCTGTTGCGGTGCCGATGGCGGCAAAAGATGAGCGGACCGCACCGTATGAGCGCTTTGTCATGCGCGACAGCGGTACGTCTTCTCTGATGCTCTATCCCATCCGGGGCGCCAGCGGGGGCCATGCGGATATTGTAGGCGTCATAACGCTCGAAGACGCACCAGACCCGCTGTCCGTCAGCTATTTTCTGGAAATTGTCGCGTCGATCACGGCTATCCGTTTCGCAGGCATGGCGGAGCTGCCTGAGCCCGACAAGGCAGCAGAGACAGACTCTTCGGAAGTTCAGAAACTGCCCGCGCCGCGTTTCGATGCGGCACTCATGCAGACCACGAAAGCCTGCGGTGAAGTCGGTCAGGGACAGTTTCCCAGCGTGGCCGTGATGGTCGTCACCTTTTCCGACCCTGTCATGGAAAATGGAAGCGATGGTTCTGCGCTTCTCCCCCTGATTGACCGGATTGCGTCTGAAGTTCAGGAAATCGCCAGACGTTACAGCCTGTTTTCCGTGAAAGTCGCGGGCCATCGGCTGATCTGCGTGGCGGGATGCACAAAGGAAGCTGATTCCACTGCGATCTGGAGGATGGCAGAAGCCGCTCTGGTGCTGCGTGAAACCTGCATGCTGCTTCTTTCCTCCGCCAATATCGAACCGATTTTCAGTATCGGCATGGATTATGGTCCCGCCATGGGTGGCGAGCTTGGCGCCGAGCCAAGAACTTTCAATCTGTGGGGAGAAGCGGTCACCCTCGCGGAACTCATGGCGCAGGGCGCGCCGGATGTCGGCACGATCGAAGTCACCGAACGGGTTTATCAGGCGCTGCGGGAACATTACCTGTTCCATAGCCGGGGTTCATTCTACGCGCCGAGCGCCGGCATAGGGCGGGTTTACGTACTCGCGACAAGACGGTGACGGACAAGCCAGCAGGGCAGGGTGGCCAGCCTGACCCCCACGACGTGGCCGCGGGCACCCTGCCGGACCCCTCGCAGGGTATAGCGCACGGGCTGGGCGCGCCGCCGGAAACCTTTCATCCGGATGACGAACAGCGGGATAACACCACGTTTGGCGAGCGCTTCGTCTATTTCCTCGGCTGGCTGGGCGCGCTTGTCCGCAAACAGGTCTGGTTCCTGCTCATCATGCTCGGGACCATGTGGGGCGTGCTACGGGAAAGCGTACGCAGCAATTCCTGGCGTCGCACCGTCCGGTATGAGTTCCAGCTCACGCTTTCGGATGTCGCCGGGAAAGGCCTTCTCAGCACCGTTGTCATGGGGGCGCTGACAGGTGTCGGAGTGGTGTCGCAGGCGATTTACTGGCTCGGTTTCGCCGGCATGGCAAAGATGACGGGGTCGGTGCTGGTAAGCGTCATTGTGCGGGAACTTGCGCCTATTCTGGTTGGTATCCTGATGCTTGGCCGCAGTGGCATGCTGTCTCTGGCGGAAGTCGGGATGCTGGCGACCGGCGGGCAGATCCGTTCCATGCAGGCGGAAGGTCTCGATCCGTTTTTGCTGCTCGTGCTGCCGAGAACACTGGCCTTCACGGTCGCGGGTTTTACGCTCGGCATCATGTTCTCTGTTGCGTCCCTGACGACCGGCTACATCATCAGCCGGGCCTCTGGAGCGCTCTCGAACTCGCTGTTTTCATATTTCTATGACGTGGCCACAGCCATGACTCCAGCCGATTATCTGCTGATTCCCCTGAAATTCGTGATCGTCGGATTTCTCGTGGGGCTGGGCTGCTGTGTCAGCGGTCTGACGGCGTCAAACGAAGACTCCCTGCGGACGATGCTGCCCCGGGGCTTCTCGCGCGGCATTCTGATCGTGATGACGGTCAGTGTTCTTTTCAGCCTCAAGGTATGAGGGGGCTGGAGAGCATGTTTTTCTCAGGCCACATCCAGTCTTTCTCTCCGGGCCAGTCTTTTTCTCCGGGATGGGGGAACGCATGAAGCACCTCACCGGACCCATGCTGGAACTGGCCGACGCCACGCCGGTATTTGATGAGAGCAGCCTGCCGCCCGTGCCGCTTTCCCTGCGTGTGATGCCCGGTGAATGTGCCGTCATTGAAACACGTGACATGTCGAGGGCGACCATGTTCGCCGATCTGTGTTCCGGCATGGTGCATCTCCGGAACGGCAGCGCGCGTTTCATGGATATGAACTGGGACGATCTGGATGACCGGCATCGCAATGCGCTGCGTGGACGCATCGGACGTATCACCCGCAGACCGCTCTGGACGGACCTGTTCGGAACCCATGTGGGCATCATGCTCAGGGAACTGCACCATACGACGGTTTCGGTGCCGGACCTGACAAGTGAAACCGTTCGCCTATGCACCCAGTTCGGGCTGCCGGGCGTCCCTGTCGAAACACCGCGCCGCCTGTCGAGCGCGGATCTGGTAAGGGCGTCCTGCGTTCGGGCGTTTCTGGGGCAACCCCAGCTACTGCTGATCGAGGACCCTCTGGAGGGCAGTCCCGTGGATATTTCAGGGGCATTCTTTGAATGTCTGACAGAAGCGCGTGACAGGGGGGCGTCTGTCGTCTGGTTTGTCCGCGATTCAAGTGTGTGGCAGCCCTATCGCCGGGCGGTCAGCGGCCTGTGGCGGCTGGCGGATGATGGTCTCTTAACGGTACGGATACGCTGATGTTTCAGGTCAGGCTACGGCAGAAAGGCCGCCCTCTCATCCATCTGCGCTACGCTGACGAATGGGTGGGGCTGCTTGTTCTGATCGCCATGGTGCTTTTCGCTGCGGCCGTCATCGAGGCTGGCGTGCTCAGCGACTGGCTCAGCCCGCCAGCCCGTCTGCGTGTCGTGCTGCCGGAGACGGGCGTCGGCGGTCTGACCGTGGGCGGCGATGTCCAGATTCTCGGCGCACATGCCGGGACAATCCGCGCCATCAAGCTGAACCCTACGGGCGGCATGTATGCGCTGGTGGACCTCGATCCGCAGGTGGAGCCGTTTCTGCGCCGTGACAGCAAGGCCGTCATCAGGAAGGCCTTTGTCGTGGCTGGCGCCAGCTATCTCGATCTGACCCGAGGCGCCGGTGAGACGATGGACTGGAACTACGCCGTCATCAACGCCATCACGGAACCCAGCCCGACAGACATGATCACCCAGACACTGAAGGATATTCAGGCCCAGATCATGCCGGCGCTTTCCAGTTCCCGTCACATGATGGCCCAGTTGGATGAGGCGATCACGGACATGCATGCGGGCAAGGGCAGCGTCGGGCAGTTGCTGACCAATGACGAGCTTGTCCGTAAATCCGAAGCGATGATCGTTTCTCTCAACGAGGTGATCAACCGTCTGCGTCCCGAGGAAGAACAGCTCCGCGCCATCCTCAGCAAGACGGACAGCACGATGGCGAACGTCAAATCCGCTACCCACGACCTGAAGAACGCCACGCCGAGACTGCCTGCGATCACCCGGAGCGTGGATGAAAGCCTTTCCGATGTGCCCGCCATGCTCACACAGGCCCAGACGACGCTCTACAGCCTGCAAAGACTGACGGACCAGTTGAAGGGGCTGTGGCTCCTCGGCGGTCATCAGGAGAAGAGCAGAAACCGGCTCCCCGCCAGAAAGGTGGCGCCATGAAGACAGTCTCTCTCACCGCAGCCCTGCTTCTGTGCACGGTGCTATCCGGCTGTGCAGGTGCCTCAAAAGACGAGACGGTACAGGATCAGGACATGGCCTATCAGCAGGCCATGGACGCAGGCAGTCAGGCTCTGGCCATCGAGCGCTATGCCGTTGCGGAGAAAGCCTATCGTGAAGCGACGCGACTGGCTCTGCGCCGTGATGATGTGGGCGCTCTTGGCGATGCTTCCTATAACCTTGCCGTGACGCAGCTTGCGGCGGATGAACCGTCAGATGCTCTTCAGACCGTCCAGAACGCCCGGACCGCCCTGATCATGCGTCAGGGAAGCGAGGCGCATGCCCGGACGGGGGGACTGCCTCAGAGCTCGCATGGAGCGGAGACGGTGGAATCCGGAACCGGAGCGCTCAGCCTTGTGGCCGCGGCTTCTGCCTTTCGCCTGAACGATCTTGGCAATGCCGCGCGTGAAGCCCGCGTGGCCACACAGTCACCGGACACGGACGTCGCCCTGCGTGGCGCTTTTGTGCAGGGGCTTGTCGCGGCGCGACAGCACGACATGGCGACTCTCACGACGGCCATAGGGCAGATTCAGTCAGCCAGACGGCCTCAATCAGCGGTTCAGCAGGGCGATCTGGCGGAGCTTCAGGCCAGCTACGCCCTGAACGGTAATCCGCAACAGGCCATGAGTCATGCGGCTGATGCCGTATCCCTGCGTCGTGAGACCGGAGATTACAGGGCGATGGCTCGTGCGCTGGCGCTGGAAGCTCAGGCGGCGCGTCAGGCAGGGCAGGGACGGCGTGCGGATGCGCTTCTGGCGCAGGCCGCCCAGAGCCTCGGGGCAAGAGCCGGAACGGACACCGATACTGATCCTCTGGCCGCGCAGTATATGCGAGAAGCCGGGTCGATGGCCCCGATCCAGCCCTTCAAAGTCCGGGAGACGACACCATGAAGAGTACTATTATGACTTCAGGCTCAACCGGTTGGCGGCGCTGGCTGCTGCTTTTCGTGCTGGCCTGCACCATTACCGCCTGCGCCGATGATGATTCTGACAGGAAATATGGTTTCCATTCCAGACATCATCACGGAAAACAGCCGCCGACTTGGTATAAGGTTCCTCCCAGACCGCCAGAGAACTGAAGACAGACGGGGGCGGTCTTATTCTGCTGAACAGCGCGCCACCGGACACCAGAATTACCCTGTCGCCGACGGTTCTGCGAAAGTTCCAGCTCTCTGTTTGAGAGCAACATCCGATCAGACGGAATCGTCCGGTTGGATGAAGTTGCGCGATAAATCCTGAGTGAGGGCTGCATCCGTGATCCAGTCCGAGCGGATCGGGTGCTGCATTCAGTCGGAAATGGCGGCGCAGCGTTCAAGCAGATGGCTGCTTTCCTGATTCAGCCCCGTAAGCTGAACAGCATATCCGCGTTCCTTCAGATTGGTGACGATCGTTTCAATCGCTCCCGTGCCTGTGCTGTCCCAGATATGCGCCTGACTGAGGTCTATGGTGATGGCGGCGCCATTGCCTGCTTCCGGCTCACCATATTCGATGGAATCTTCCAGCAGTTCGGCTGAGGCGAAGAAGATTTCGCCTTTGACAGCGTAGTGCAGCGATCCGGTCCGGGGATCATGCGTCCTGTCGATCTTGAGCATCGACGACACGTTGGAAGCGAAGAACACACCGCTGAGCAGGACTCCCACAGCCACACCGGCCGCCAGATTATGGGTCAGCACGACAACCACGACGGTAACGACCATGACCGTGCTGGCAAGAGGCGGATGAGAAGTGAGTTCCCTGATGGACGACCATGAGAAGGTGCTGGCTGACACCATCACCATGATGGCGACCAGAGCGGCGACCGGCACCTGCGCGACGAGGGGCCGCAGCAGCACCATCAGGACGAGCAGGAACACGCCTGCGAAAAGCGTTGAAAGCCGCCCGCGACCACCATAGCGGATATTGCCGACCGTCTGCCCGATCATCCCGCAGCCCGCGATGCCACCAAACAGGCCCGAAGCGCAGTTGGCCAGACCCAGCCCCACGGATTCCCGTCGTTTGTCGGAAGAGGTGGAGGTGAGGTCATCGACCACACGTGCGGTCATCAGACTCTCCAGTAATCCGACCATGGCCATGGCGAGCGCGGCCGGAAAAACGATTTCAAGCGTTTCGGATGTAAGCGGCAGATGCGGCAGGACCGGCAGTGGTAGTCCGTCCGGAAGATGCCCGAGGTCGGAGACGCGTGCGACCGGCATCGGATACACTGTGACGATGACTGTCAGCACCACAATGCAGACAAGGGGTGACGGGATTGCCGTGAAGAAACGTGGAACGCCGTAGATGATGACCAGACCGATCCCGAGCAGCATCCATGTCTGCCATGATACGCCGGTCAGATGCGGCAACTGGGCGGAAAAAATCAGGATTGCCAAGGCGTTTACAAAGCCTGTCCGCACTGGTCGTGACACAAACCGCATCAGTACATGCAGACGCAGCAACCCGAACACGATCTGGATGACGCCGCAGAGCAGGGTCGCCAGCAGCAGATACTGAACGCCATGTGCATGAACCAGCCCGGCGGCAACGAGTGCGACCGAGCCGGCGGCTGCGGAAATCATCGCCGGCCTGCCGCCTGTGAAGGCGATGACGATGCTGATGACAAAGGAGGCATACAGGCCAACCGAAGGATCAACCCCCGCGACAAAAGCGAAGGCGATAACCTCAGGGATAAGCGCAAAGGTGGCGACCATGCCGGCAAGGCATTCGCGGACGGGATTGGCTTTCCAGCCTCCCAAAAAACCAGTCATTCACTGTTCCAGATTAGAGGCGTCGAAAAATTCAGGATGCTTTGTGAGCGGCGGCCATTTTCCTGAGCTCCGAGGCAACGCGCTTGATCACGTCATCCCACTTTTTGGGCTTCTTCTGGCGGATAATCTTTAAATCCGGATACCAGATCGAATCTTCCCGACCCGACAGCCAGCGCCAGCAGTTGTCAAATCTGTCCATCAGCAGAACGGGTCGTCCCAGAGCACCGGCGAGGTGAACGACCGACGTATCGACTGAGACAAGCACGTCGATGCCCATCAGAAAGGAGGCCGTATCGTCCATTGTCTCGGCATGGACCATCAGGTCCAGAATGTCTCTGCCGCACGGAAGGGTGGTTCCCTGTTCCGCGTGGGCGCCCTTCTGGAAGCTGATCAGGTTGATGCCTGCTATTTTGCCCAGAGGGTCGAGAGAGGCGAGGGATGTCGAGCGTTTGCGGTCGAGCATCAGCGCGCTGCTGAGGTTGGGGCGGGGTTCGCCTCCCCAGACAAGACCGACATTCAGCCTGCCGTTATCCGGCAGCAGCGTGCGGGCCGCCAGATCCTTCTGAGGGTCTGTTCGGAGATAGGGAACGGGGTCGCCCATTGCGTCCTCGGTTCCGACAAAAGCTCTGGGCAGACTGATGAACGGGCAATGCCAGTCAAATTCCGGCACGCTTCCGCCGAACTGCACGATCGCAGCGCCTTCCACACGACGGCAGAGATCCGCCAGTGTCTCCGGCACCCACAGATGAACGATCGCTCCGCGACGGGCCAAAGCGGGGATGTAGCGGAGATACATCAGGGTATCGCCAAGCCCCTCTTCCTGCGTCACGAGAATACGTTTGCCGCGGATATCCACACCGTCTCCCAGAGAAGGCAGCAGCCGCGAGACAGGCAGTTGGGAATGGCCGGGAAGCTGAAGACGCCACTCATGTTCGGCCCAGCCCTGCGCGTAACGCCCGGCTTTCAGCAGCGAGATGGAGTGGTTCAGACGGATTGTCGCGTTCTGCGGACGCTCGATGACGGCTGAACGATAAAGGGCGAGCGCATCGTCAGAACGATTGATCGCGGAGTAGATGCAGGCGAGGTTGGAAAGGGCGCTGGCATTGTGCGGGATCAGTTCCAGCACTTTCCTGAATATGTTCGTGGCCTCGGTAAGCTCCCCCTTTTCCATGAGGGCGATGGCCTTGAAGTTCATCGTCAGCGGCGAGACCGGACGAATATCCAGCGAGTGATCCAGCACACTGAGCGCCTCATCAATATCGCCAAGATAGATGAGTAGTTCTCCCATGGCATCGAGAACGCGGGCGTCGTTTGGCGTGATCCTGAGGAGGGCTTCGAGCGATTTTCTGGCCTGTTCCCGTCGGTTCAGGCGACTGAACAGGGCGACCAGTTCCAGAGCGGGGTGCTTGCTGCCTTCCCCGAGATGGAAGGCCGAGAGAAGGCAGAGCGCGGCTTCTTCATGCTGGTCAAGGCCGGTAAGGGCAAAGCCCAGCAGGGAATCAACCGTCTCGGACCCCATGCCGCCATGAGGCCTGAGGGCGGTCATGACTTCGGAAAAATGTCCCGCTTCCAGTTCGGCTTCAGCCCGCCGCAGAAGCAGAGCAAGCGCTTCTTTGGAGGGAAGGGACGTGTTCGCATACAGCGAAGCGGGCGAGGGAAGCGGCACCGTCAGTCTCTTCCTGTATCAGGCGGCTTTCATCACGGCTGTCAGCGACTGTAGTACGTCTGCGGGCTCTTTCTTTTCAAGCACAGCAACCTCGGCGACAAAGCGCTCCTGAGCGGCTTCGAACAGCTTCCGCTCGCTGAAGCTGCCATCGAGGCTGTCAACATTGCGGCGCAGGTCACGGAGAACTTCCGCGATCTGGACCAGATCACCGGAGTTGATCTTTTCCTGATAGGCCACCGCGCGACGTGCCCACATGCCCTTGCTGACATGAGGCTTGCCCTTGATGATGGACATCGCCTTGTCGACGATCTCACGGGAGACGATCTTGCGCAGCCCGGCTTTGCGTGCTTTTGAAAGCGGGATACGCAGCGTCATCTGGTTGCCGGGAAAGGATATCTGGATCACTTCCAGTTGTGTCCCGGCGATCTCGTCGACGCCGATCCGGTCGACGCGTCCGACGCCATGCGCCGCATAGACGATTGAGTCGCCTTCCTGAAACGGGTCCTCGTCTTTTACCTTCGTTTTCGCCTGCGCAGCGGTCGTGGCCGCTGCTGTCCTTGCCATGGCGTCTGTGACGCCGCCCTTCGGAGGAGATCTGAATGTATTCATGGGGAATGCTTTACCATAAAAACGTGACGTTGTCTTGTGGACGAAAATGCTCGGCACGAGATACGCAACATTCAAAGCATTGACCGCCTGAAGGTTGCATTGTTTTTTTACAATACAACCCGCTCGGACAGGACACGGCAGAGCAGGCGACGCCGTTTTTCTTCTTTCCTAGAAGAAAAGCACTGCACCACCGGAAGCGGAGTTATCCTTTCCGCGATTGCCATTATGCGCGATTGATTCAGTGTGGCTGTATTCAGCGACAAACTGAATCCAGTCCGTCCATTTGTAGAACAGGGCGCCCACTTCAGATTCGTTGCGTCGAACGAGGACAGAGTCGATTTCACCCGGAGCCTGATAGAGATTGCTGACACCATAGCTCGCGGCGAGACGAAGACGCTTGTCGAACGAGTAGGAGCCCTGAACGTAATATCCTTCAGAATTACGTTTGTTACCTGCTGGCGTGATGCCGTCAAAGAACAGGCCCGTAGTGCCCAGACCACTCGCCCGATAATAATAGCCCAGCCCCTCGAAGCCCCTGTAGGTGATCTTGGCGCCGAATTCTCCGGCTTCAACTGTGGCGCTCTTGCCCTGATTTTCGCTGATAACGGAAGAATAAAGCCTCTGCTGATGCTGGATCAGGAATCCGGCCCAGATACGTCCCTTGAGATCGCCACTGGTGAAATCATAGGTGATCTTGCCCTGAGCCATCGGCGCGCTGTGATGCGTGGACTGCGCGGAGAGTGCGTCCGGCCCGGCGCCATTATTGTTTGTTCCGGCGAAATTGAACTCATCCATCGGCTGCATGACGCCGACCGTGACCTGCACACCGCTCATCATGGGCGACTGATAGGAAATCTGTGGAATCCAGTCCGCATAGAGATAACCGACGCCGATACGGCCAAGGCTGGTGTTGCCGGGCGCTGAGTTTCCACCGATGGAGCCAAGGGTAATGAGAGTGGCATCGGAAAGGATAGCGTCGGAGCCGAAGATGCCAAGATCGCGGCCGATCTTGATGGTTCCCATCTTCTTGTTTCCAAAAGTCATGTAAATCTGACGGAAATCGATGCCGGGCGTTCCAAGACCGACAGGGCTGCCGCCTGAGTTGGCGTTCATGGCTCCCGGCTTGTTGTTGTCGAGGCCGGGATACATGCCGAACACCGCCGCCATGTCGATACCATCCTGCGTGGTGGTGATCTTGGTGATCAGGGCGGCAGGCAGGTAACCGTTACGAACGGCGCTGGCGTCAAACTTGTTGCCGCCAGCGCCAGCGGATGTTCCGCCGCCGACATAGCGTCCGTATGCGTTGTCGTATGTATAGAAGCCGTTCACGAAACCGGACAGGTTGATCGCGACAGAACCGGCGTGGAAGGTCACGCCTTTGCCGGGAACGTATTTGTCCGCCCGGACAATGCCGGGATCATTGATGGCCGCCTGAGCCGCCAGCATGGACTGGCGCGCCGAGCGTGCGCTGGCTGCGGCGTCATCGGCGGCATCCTGCACGTCCAGAAAGACCGGCGTGACATCGGAACCGCTGGCCACCGTGACACGATGGGCGGAGGAGGCTGCGCGCATGTGGCCTGCACGCTCCTGATCCCGTGCGGACGCCAGACGGGCGGGGCGACGTTCGCCACGATCCGATGCGTCCATTTCCTGCTGATGACGCCTGTGCTTGGTCATCAGAGCGCTGTATTCGCCCTGAGTAAGACTGCCCTTGAGCTTCAGGATATCCAGCAGGTCGGTATATTCATCGGCTCTGGCCTGATGGGCTGTGACAAACAGTGAAGAGCTTGCGAGCAGGCCGGCAACCAGCAGGTGATGTCGGCTCGAACGACGCATGTTTCCGGATACTACCGACGAATCCGGCCGATATCGGCCACAGGCGCGCAAGGCAGAAAACAGGGCCAGCTGAACTCCGATCATTTTGGTCCTTTTCGAGCCTGCGCGGGCGCGGCTTCGTGAAGCCTTCAGCCGGGCTGGGCATGGTGAAACAGTAATATGACAACGCTACGACCGAAATGTGACGAAACAGTAATGGCGGTCAACGAAATATGTGCCAGCTAAAGGTCTTGTGATCGAATGCGTCTTCACGCGAGCCTTATACTCATGGCTGAACCCCGTTTGTGATGACAACAGGGGGAGGGGCAGCCTCGCCGATGGATTGCAGCAGGTCCGTCTCGATTGTCGTGGCCATGGCCGCCATGGGAAGGGCGTGCGGCGTGTTGATGAATGGCTCCTGCAAATCAGCGCCGGTCTTGTCCAGCACCACGAACAGCAGTCCGACCAGTGAGGATCCGAGAGGTGTGATCCAGCCCAGCGTCTGAACGGCAGACAGCGGCAGCACGACGCAGAAAATATTGGCCAGAGCACGGGGGAGGCCTGAATACTGTATGGGCAGGGGCGTTTTCTGAATCCGCTCCAGCCCGCCCTGAGCATTGGCCAGATCAGAAAGAATGCGATCAATCTGCCCGTGCAGAGCGCCGTCGATGCCGAGTTTCGTGGCTTCCTCGGTCACGCCCAGTCCCAACTGGACCAGAATGCCGTTCGGCTGGTTCTTCCATCCTTTGATACGGGCCGCCATTTCGGGAGAAAGCAGCCGTTCCACGTCTTTTGTGGCGTCCACTTCGCCCAGAGCCGTTCTGAGCGCATGCGGATAAGCGGCCATCGCCCGAACAAGATCCTTGCGTCCACCCAGTATGGAGCAGACCTGACGACCGAAAGAGCGGGAATTGTTGGTGATGGCGCCCCAGAGGGTGCGGCCTTCCCACCAGCGGGCATAGGCTGTGTTGTTCCGCACACTCATGAAAAGGGCCAGCGCTGATCCGATCAGGGAAAGCGGCAGACTGGGGATTTCCATCCATTCCTGATGGAAAAGCTGGTAGAGAATGACGACCACAAAATCCCATGCGGCCAGAAGGAGAAGGGTGCCGATGCTTTCCCGCATCAGAACCATGAGACCAATCCGCTTGTTGACGATCATACGTTGCCGTCTTTCCGTATCTAGCTCTGTTTGTTCGATGACGGACTGTAAGACACAATCATATCGACGCGAAGCCGAACGTCTTTGACATAGTTTATCTGCACTGTTTTTTGATGGATAAAAGTTGGCATAATATATCTTATGCGACTTACGTGTGTGTCGATAAAACTGTCTCCGGAAGTTTCGAGCCTCCTGTGACGGCACAACCATCAGTGGATATGGTCCTGTTCCATCTGAAACTGTGTGCGTTGCTGTCTCTGAAGGCCCAACAAACCCGCTTCTCGCCTTCCCCTCCTTCTCTTCCTGCGAGAATTCTGGAGCAAACAGAGATCGATACCCCACTCCTGAACGTCATTTTTACGCTTCACCGATAAATAATCAGCAAGGACAATCATCAGCCTTGCTCATTACGCGCTCGAAGTGGCATGCCTGCGCCAGCTTAACTGGATACGGGGTTTCTGCCGTCATGCTTGACCGTCTTTATGCGCGCGTGCGTGCTCATGCGGCTGGTCCCAATGCCCCGTTGTTTCTGGCTCTTCTTGCGTTCTCTGAGGCAAGTTTCTTTCCTCTACCCCCGGAAGTCCTGCTCGTGCCGATGGTCCTCGCCGACAGGTCCAAAGCATGGCGTTATGCGGCCATTGCGACGCTGGCCAGTGTCTCGGGAGGCGTGCTCGGATGGTATATCGGAGCCTTCCTGCTTGAAGTCATAGCGCGCCCGATCGTTCATTTTTACCATGCCGACGCCACGCTGGCGGCCTTACAGGAAAAGTTCCGCACCTGGGGTGTCTGGATCGTGCTCATCAAGGGACTGACGCCTGTTCCCTATAAATTTGTGACCATTGCAAGCGGCGCAGCACATTTTGCGCTGTTGCCATTTGTCGCGGCCAGTCTGGTGACGCGTGCGGCGCGGTTTTTTCTCGTGGCGGGATTGCTGCGCCATTTTGGAGCGCCGATTGAAACATTCATCGAGAAACGCCTGCCTCTGGTGTGTGGCGCTTTTGCCGTGGCCTTGATTGGTGGCGTTATCGCATTGACTTATTTATAAATATTTTCAGAGAAGCATTTTTTATATTTTGCGACGCTCCCGGTGTGTTAGAAACAGAAAAGGCTATCCGGGTTTGTGCCGGACCGAACTGACGAGAGGGAGATTTTTTTCAGCGCACACTGCCAACCGTAGCCATGTGAAATCACGGTGGAAGTAGCCGATGCCTTTTATCGGCTGAGAAAGAAGCATGGCGGCTCACGGGGTGGATATAACGAATGGAATTCAGCAGAGAAAAGCGCGAAGCAGTCTGGAGTGAGACCCGACAGGGCCCACGTCCGGCGGCGACAGCTCCCGTTGAATATGAAGGCATGACTTCGGGGAATTTTCTTCAGGCACGGGGATGTCTCCTGTGTTTTGATACACATTCACTCCGGTTGCAGCGTTATTCCGTCAACGCGCCTGCCTTTCTCTCGCAGTCTGGTATGGCGCTCGGGAATACGTTCGTTCAATGCGCCGCCGAGGTCGCCGCCCGCGCCATACTGGGCGCGCTACAGGAAAATCAGGTTACAGGCCGCCCGGCCCTGCTTTTCAACCTCCCCATCGGCCCTCAGCCTGTGTTCTGCGACATCGCCGTCCATGTTTCTGGTGATGACCTTGTCATCGAGTGCACGCCTCCCGGCCCCCCACAACTGGCTGGCTCCCTCATTCGCCACCTGAGAAGCGCGATTGACTGCATGAGAGAGAACAACGAGCTTCTCTCGCTGTGTCAGGCCGCCGTCGTTCAGATGAGAATGATCGTGGATTATGATCATGTCATGCTGTACCGGTTCGCACCGCATGGGCTGGCTGAAGTGATGGCCGATGACTGCGCTCCCGGACTACCCCGTCTGTCCGGACAGTACATATCCCGCGAAGGCATGCCCGATATCCTCAGAAAGCTTTATCGGCGCTCCCTTATCCGGGTCGTTGAAAACGTCTCGGCGGAACCGGTTGAAATCCTGTCGGCTCCCGGCCTGCCGCCGCTCGATCTCTCGCTTGTCATGATGCGTGCCTCATCGGAATGCCGACAGGCCTATATGAGCGCCTGCGGTGTCGAGGCGACAATGCTGCTGGCCCTGATCGTTGACGGGGCGTTATGGGGCATGCTGATCGGGCGCAACTACACGCCCAAGAACGTCACGATGGATGAGCGGGCCGTCGCGAAGATGTTCAGCGAATATGTGGCGCTTCAGATTGCCGCCAATGTTCGCGCCAGCCGTTTGCAGGTTACGCAGAAAACATATGCGGCCATTCATGGATTTGTGCATGATGCCGCCTCTGCGACTGATATCCCGGCCTATATCCGTGCTCACGCGGCGGATCTGATGTCACAGGCGGAGTGCGATGGGGTAGCCGTCTGGATTGACGGGCATCCAGCAGTTTACGGGTTTGAGATTTCGCCTCAGTCCGTGTCGGAACTGGTCCGCTGGTCAGGATCCTACAGGGGCGGGATCACTCATATCTGGGATACCGTTTCACTCGTCAGGGACGTCCCTTCTCTGGTGACGCATCTGCCCGGTGTCGCCGGAATGATGGTTGTGCCTTTGACTGCCCAGCCGGGGGATTATCTGTATTTCTTCCGCAAGGAAAAGGTTCGCATCGTCAACCGTGCCCCGTTGCCCGGCGAGAGCCCGACAGTGCGGTATGGTAAAGGCGGTTTGTGCCACGATACCGTTCATGACTGTTCGGCGACATGGACTGTCGAGGACGAGGAAGCGGCGGAAGAACTGCGCGCCGCCCTGATCGAGGCGACAGGCACTTACTATCAGGCGCTCCTTGAGCAAAGATCGCAGGCCGAAGCGCGTCAACGGCTCCTGAATGACGAACTGACGCATCGTGTCAAAAACATCCTGTCAATCGTGCAGTCCGTTGTCGGCCGTTCCATTGTCGAGGAAAGATCGCAGAAAGACAGCATCCAGAGGCTGCGTGACCGTATCAAGGCGCTCGCCGTTGCTCACGACCAGATCGTGAGCGCCAATAGCGGCGGGTATCTCTATGCCCTGCTTGAAGCTGAACTGGCTCCCTACACCATCCGGCCCGACGCCATAACGGTGACCGGTCCTGATCTGTGGATGCCGGGAAAAGCGCTTTCCGTCATGACGCTTCTCTTTCATGAACTTGCGACCAATGCTGCAAAGTATGGTTCGTTATCATGTGAGGCCGGACATCTCGCCATTTCATGGACATTCAATGCAGTCAGTCAGAGCTGGGATATCCTGTGGAAGGAAAGCGGTGGCCCTCCGGTCAGCGAGCCGACCCATCTGGGCTTTGGGTCGATGCTGCTTTCCCGGGCCCTGACGCATGAACTCGGCGGGGTCGCGGAGCGCACGTTCTGTCCGGACGGCGTGAACATCCTGCTGTCTGTTCCTGCCCGCTTTGTAAATCAGGCTCCCGAGCATGATCGAAAGCCGTGGTCCATGACTCATCAGAACAGCCATGCCCCCGCTGAAGATCAAAAAAGAGACGTCAATCTCCGGAATGCCCATGTCCTGATTGTGGAAGATCAGATGCTGATCGCGATGGAGATTGAAGACATCCTCACCGATCATGGAGTGGCCGGAGTCCTGACTGCCGCTTCGGTCAGCGAGGCGAAAAAGCTGATCCTTTCTTCCAGACCGGACGTTGCTGTCCTGGACATCAATCTCGGCGAGGAAGATGTCATCGATGTCGCTGTCATCCTGCGCGAGCGAAAAGTGGCCTTCATCTTTACGACTGGCTACACGGGGGAAGACATGATTCCACCGGAATTCGCCGATGTGCCTGTCATACATAAGCCCTATGCTCCCTCTGTCCTGATCCGTAACCTTCAGGCTGCCCTTGCATGATTCCAGACGGATTCACGGCACCAGCACAGCCGCGCCGTCAAACCGTCCATGTCGAAGATCGTCCAGCGCATCGTTCGCCTTGCGAAGCGGGTAAGGTCTGGTGGTGGTCGTGATACCCATCTTCGGAGCGAGAGAGAGAAAATCGAGCCCATCCTGCCGCGTCAGATTGGCGATTGAGACAATCTCGCGCTCTTCCCACAGGGTATCGTAGGAAAACGCTGGAATTTCACTCATATGAATCCCGGCACAGACCACGCGGCAACCTTTGCGAATGACCTTGAGAGCCGCAGGCACGAGAGCGCCGACAGACGCAAAGATGATCGCTCCATCAAGAAGATCCGGCGGCGTTTCGTCCGAACCGCCTGCCCAGACAGCCCCAAGTGATCGCGCGAAAGCCTGCTTTTCCGTATCGCCGGGTGTAGTGAAGGCATAGACCTCCCTGCCCTGCCAACGCAGAACCTGAGCGATGATGTGTGCGGCGGCCCCAAATCCGTAAAGCCCGATTTTCCTGCCGTTCCCCACGTGAGACAGCGACCGCCAGCCGATCAGTCCGGCACAGAGCAGCGGTGCGAGAGAAACATCGTCCCCCTCTTCTCCCAGCGGAAAGGCGTAGCGCGCATCAGCCACCGCCATCGTCGCGTAACCGCCGTTGCGCGTGTAGCCGGTGAACAGCGGATGATCGCAGAGGTTCTCCTTCCCCTCGTTGCAATAGACACAGTGACCGCATGTATGTCCCAGCCAGGGAATACCCACGCGCTGGCCAATGGTCAGATCTGTGACGCCATCCCCCAGTTCGTCGATCCGGCCGACAATTTCATGACCCGGAATGATCGGCAGCGCCGGATGCGTCAGGTCGCCATCTACCACATGCAGATCCGTTCGGCATACTCCGCAGGCTCCAACCTTCACACGAATCTGCCCCGGCCCCGGATGAGGGTCCGGAAGCTCCACCCCTTCAAGCGGGGCGTGGGGTCTACTGAGCTGCATCGCAAACATTTCTGTCTCCCTTGCCCGATCAGGTCTGGCTGATATCGCGGTGGGGTGCATTGATAACGCGCAGGCGAATCTGATTTTTTCCTCGAAATATCGTGGAACTGGGCAGAGCATTGAAAACAGGTTAACGCACAGAAAAATAAGGCAGGGCGTCGATGTTTTTTCTTCTGAAAGTCGTGCTTTCCGGACTGATGATCGCCCTCGCCTCCTCGGTCGCCAAACGATACCCGGCTGCAGGCGCCCTGATCGCCTCACTGCCTCTTGTCTCGATTTTCGGGATGCTCTGGCTGTGGCAGGAAACCAATGACGCCGAGCGGATGCAGGCCCACGTCTTTGCGACGTTCTGGTATGTGCTGCCTTCCCTGCCGATGTTTCTGCTCATACCATGGACGATGAAACACGGACTCTCTTTCTATCCCGCCCTGCTGGGTGGATGCTGTCTGACATTCGGGCTTTATGCGGCGACGATGGGGATGCTGCGCTGGTTTGGATATTCGCTGTAACGGCTGAACAAACCAGCTTCAGACTCATGACGATCTACGTGCCGGAAGGGTTTTTTCGGCCAATCATACCGCCCTGTTATTGCAAATGAGAACAATTATCATTTATCTGTCAATTCAAATCATCGCATAGCGCCGGAACAACCGTTCCAGAAAACCGGCAACAGGAGATTGGGATTGATCATTTCAGCGCCATCGGATTATCGGGAAGCCGCCCGCCGCCGTCTGCCGCCATTCCTGTTTCAGTATATCGATGGCGGATCGTATGCCGAGCATACCATGAGGCGTAACATCTCCGATCTGTCGGATATTGCGCTCAGGCAGCGTATTCTCAAAAATGTCTCCAGCCTCAGCACACAGACAGATCTTTTCGGCCGCAGGCTGTCGCTTCCCGCGGCTCTGGCGCCCGTGGGTCTGACAGGAATGTGTGCACGACGTGGCGAGGTGCAGGCCGCCAGAGCAGCGGCGAAAAAGGGCATTCCCTTCACACTTTCAACGGTCTCGGTCTGCCCGATCGAGGAAGTGCAGAGTCAGTCCTTGCAGCCGATCTGGTTCCAGCTCTACGTGCTCAAGGACCGGGGCTTCATGAAGAACGTTCTGGAACGCGCCAAGGCTGCGGGGATCGGCACGCTGGTCTTCACCGTGGACATGCCGACGCCGGGGGCGCGTTACCGCGACGCGCATTCCGGCATGTCAGGCCCCTACGCCGCGCTGAGACGTTATCTTCAGGCTGCCACACATCCTGACTGGGCATGGAATGTCGGGCTACGCGGGCGACCGCATGATCTGGGCAACATCTCGGTCTATCGCGGCAGCCCGACGAAGCTGGACGACTATATTGGTTGGCTGGCCGGTAACTTTGATCCTTCCATCGGCTGGAAGGATCTGGAATGGATCCGTGAGTTCTGGACAGGCCCGATGATCATCAAGGGGATACTCGATCCGGAAGACGCGCAGGATGCCGTGAGGTTCGGCGCGGACGGGATTGTCGTCTCCAATCATGGAGGTCGTCAGCTCGATGGTGTTCTCTCAAGTTGCCGCGCCCTTCCGCCCATCGTGGATCAGGTCAAGGGAAAGCTGGCGATTCTGGCGGATTCCGGCGTGCGTTCCGGTCTCGATATCGCACGGATGGTCGCTCTGGGCGCGGACGCCGTGTTGCTGGGGCGGGCATTTGTCTATGCGCTGGCCGCGGACGGTCAGGCTGGCGTCGAAAATCTTATTTCCCTGATGGAAAAGGAGCTTCAGGTCGCCATGACACTGACAGGGGCCAGTTCGATTGCGGACATCACACGTGAAAGTATCGAAAAACTGGATAGCAACTCGCTCTGATGACGTGACCGGTCTGCAAACCGCAACAGGGCTGGTCAAAGGCAGGGAGCCGACCTTTGACCAGCCTTACGGAAAATCGCTTTCAATCATGCCTCTTCATCCCGAGAGAAATGACCATGACTTTCGGTTATCATACGGCCTCCGAGATTGCTTCCCCGTTTGCTGATCCGACACTGCTTGCTCCGGACGCGGTAAGATGTCTCTGGGTCAGGCCCGTTTCCGACGATCCGAAAAGCCATGTGCCAACCGTGATATTTCGGGATGGCACTCACCATCCCTTATCGCCATGCCTGAATGAAATGGATGCCCGCAGAGCCTGCCTGAAAGTCGGGATGGTTTACGACTGGCCTGTATGGGACAAACGCCAGACCGGAATTGGCTCTTTTCTTGAAACAGAAAAGAACTTTCACACCCTTCCCGCTGAAGACAGGCTTGTGGTCGATGGGCAGTATTGTCTGACCATGCAGGGGCTGGGGCGTCTGCTGGCGAACATTGCCCATGCCGAAGAGCGGCCACTTGGTGAGGCGGTGTCGAAGGTCACTCATCAGATCGTCAGATTTTTTGATATGGTGAAGGAGCAGACTTCACTGGCTGGCGTCGATATGGAGGACGCCATGCAAAGCACGATCAACACAGGTTTCGAACAGTTGTGCGTGCTTTATCCGGATGAGCCGGAAGATTTCATGGAAGGCCATCAGACAGAACAGGAAACCTCCCTCCAGACCGCCTCTGGGAATGACGTTCTGATCCTTGCCTCTGATGGTGAAACACTATTGTCCTGCCAGCCTTTTCTGCTTTTCGATCAATGTCTCGCGCTCTTACGGAACAGCCGACGTCTCCTGTTGGAGTGAAAGAATGTCCAACGCAAGGAGGGGCGAAAGCCCCTCTCCCACCCATAAATCAGAAAGAGGCCGTCAGACTCACATTGAATGACCGCCCCATCCCCTGAAGCGGACTCATGACGCCGGTGGCATCATAATCTCCAAGCGACATGCCGCCCAGCGGAAGATAGTATTTCTGGTTGCAGATATTCTCGATGCTGGCATCCAGCAGGAAATTCCGCCAGCGATAGCTGCCACCAAGACCAAGCAATACATAACCGGGTGTGCGGGGCTCGTTTCTGATCCAGTCCACCGTGTTCTTGCTCTTGACCAGAGTGGTTTCAATCCGGCCTGTCCAGTTCTGATAGGTTTCATAAAGCCCAACCGTACCGTTGGTCGGCATCTGATGATACAGGCCTGAGTGGTTCTGGAGATCCTGCCCACGCACCCAGTTCAGATTGGCGCGGATTTCTCCCGTGCCGTAGGCGTCGGTTTTCCACAGCCTTGCCCTGACCGAAGAGTTGATGCCGTAGCTCTGGGCATTGTGGTTGACGAACTGGAGTTTGGACAGACCGTCGGAAAAAGAGCCGATCCGTACAACATTTATGTAGTTGTGGGTGTAGGTGTAATAAGGCTGGACTTTCACTTCCCAGCCATCATCCTTTGGATCATGCCATGTGACGGTGAAACTGGCCGTGTTGGCGACTTCCGGTGTCAGATTGAGATTGCCGACATAGCCGTTCCCATCACCGAACCAGCCGATCATGCTGGTCGCCATTGTCCCCTGCGCCCAGGAATAACGTTCGTAGAGATTGGGAGACCGCGTTTTGCGGGCATATCCACCCTCGATCGACAGACTGTCCAGCGGATGCCAGCGCACTAGAGCCGTCACATCGAAGTTCGTATCCGTGCGCCCCCGTGACGCGGCGTTGAACTTCTGCGCCGCCATGGCGTCAGCCATGGACATCATGCCGGTCCACGAATAGGGCGCGACCTGTCCCGTGTTCATCATGATCAGGTCGCTCCGGAAGCCGAGCAGCGTGGATACGCGTGGCAGCCACTGGGCGTTCCATTCCGCGTAATGCCCCAGCCGGTCACGATGGCCGTTGTTGATGTTGTGGAACGTGTTAGGCCCCATCATCATGCTGCCGGTCAGTGGCGGCCACCAGTCATTCAGACCGTTATGCTCGAACTCGCTGCCAAGAGTGAGCGTATGTTTAGGCGCAAGAGGAATGATCGCCTTGAGACTGTAGCCGACCGAGCGGGAGTCCGTATTCATCGGCATACCGGTGGTGGCAGTATGACCGCCCTTGTCGTTCATCATGTTCATCACATGATCGACGCGCTGCCAGTAAGCCCGTGCTTCCAGAGAACCCCAATCGAAGTCGCCCTTGTATTTGCCGTTTACATAGGTGGACCGGTTGTTGGTCATGTCCATATACTGGTTGGGAAAGCCTTCGTAGGGAATGTCCTGCTGCCCGAAGGTAATGGAAGCCTGATGGTTATCCTTGTGGAAACCGGCGGTCACGGCGTGGTTGAAGCTCAGATAGCTGGTGGAGCGGACCTGCCTGCTGTTGTTCCCGCCTGTCCGGTAATTGCTGGCATGGGCATACGACCCCGTGTAGCGCAGGCTCCATGTGTCGTTGGCCACGGTTATGGTGCCCGATGCGCCAGAGCCGCCACCATTGCTGCGATAATCTCCCCGCACATGCCCGGTGACGAGGAGTTTACCCTGTTCGGCAAACAATGGATCACGCCGCTCCACCACGATGCTGCCGCCCGTGCTGTCGCCGCCGATGCTCACGGGCGTAATGCCCGCGATGGCCTGCGCTGTCGCGACAGAATCAGGGTCAACATAGGAGAGGGCGGGATTCATGTGGTTCGGACAGGCCGAGGCAATTCTCATACCGTCAACGATCGTGGCGATGCGGTCATCGGCCATGCCGTTCAGAACAGGAAGCGCCGAGACGCCTCCTGCGGAATAGGAGCTGAAGCCTAGGCTATGGCGAAACAGAGAAGTCGTGTCGGGACTGGTGCGATCGCGCAGCCTGATGGCATTGACGATGATGTTCTCGCCAGCCTGAGCAACGATTCTGGTGTGTCCGGACGTATCCGGTTCAGCCGATACTTTCCCCTGAGAAGATTTGGACGAGACAGGGGAAAGGTTCCTTGCCGGAGACAGATCGAACGTGGCGGCGCGGGCGCTGGACACGTAGAGCGATGAGGTGGAAACAGCAAATCCAAACGTGAAGACAGAGCACAGCAGGGCGTGCTTGTGGCCGGAAATGAACATGACAGGACTATCCTGTGATCTGAACGGAGGTCGATCGCAGCAGTCGCCGGACAGACGCCCACACGGAAGCGTCCATCAGGCTGACCATAAAGCGCGATGGCGGAAGAGGTTCAGATGGCGAGTGGAGGTCCTGTCGCTGGCGGCAGCAGCAGAGTGAAAGAGGGCGGTGCCCGTGGCTGCGCGAAGAACCGGCGCATGGAGAGCCATGCCGCGCTGACAGCCGGAAGAAAAACCGTCGCGTTCAGGAGAATGCCGAAAAACAGCAGCAACGGACAGAGAGGGCAGTCGGCGTCATGGTGATGACCTTCCCCGGACTGTCCATGCTGGTCCGGCATCGGCATGACATGACGACTGTCAGCGGAGTCACCCTCTCCCATGTCCATGCCGCTCATGTCATGGTGCGGCGAGTGACGAGAGAGGTCAGCCTTGGGACTGATATCAATGCCGATAAGGCGAAGGATGGCGGTCCGGGGTGTTTCTCCCGGAGACGCCAGACTCTGAAGGGCAAGCTGCCCCAGCAGACCAATGAGGGTAAGTGCGACGACCAACCAGCGACCGGCAGACGATCGTGTCGCGGGAGAACCCGAAAGCCTCATCTCGTCGTCAGAATCTGCCCCCGTTTCACGGAAAATGATCGCCCCTGCGTTCCATGCCTTAGTCACATGACGGAGCGACGTCCACCCCGGACGTGACCTGCCAAACCTTTACGGGTTGGCAGGCATGCGGCATTCGGGGCCGATCGTGCCGTGATAGCGGCTCCATGTCTGGGTCTCGCCAAAGACCGGCACCAGAATATAGCCACGCAGTTTCAGAATATCCGGCTTCGGAGACCAGATTTGAGCATGGTAAAGATTGCCTGCGTCGGGGTCGAGGATTTTGCCCTCCCACCGTCCGGGGTCATCCGTCATGGGATGGAATCCTGTCAGCATGACGAGATTGCATTCCGACCGGCCATCCTTGGCATGCGGCATGGGCTCGTCGGGGCCGTAAGACAGACCGATCAGGGTCCCGCAGACAGCATCCCCACACGGAGCGATCCTGAAAATACCGTCATGCTTTTCGCTCAGCCACAGTCCCATTACAGAGGCGTTCTGCGCCGTGGTTGCCGTTGGTTCAGCCGCATGAGCGGGAAGCGCCAGAACAGACGCGGCCAGCCCCATGAATGAAGCGAGGAGCAGGCGGAGAACCGCCTTTCCGGGCATGATGGCGGAGAAGAGGCGACCGGGAGTTTCTGGCGGCAAATCAGCAGTCACGTATTTCATCCTTCCGGTTACCCGGTGGCAACCTGCCCATCGGGTGGAACCGTCATCCCTCGGCAGGCTGAACCCAGGGAAGCCTTTGAACTGAAACGCCCTCGTCCTCAAGGCGTTCATGGTCGTCAGGGGTCATGCGACCGTAAATACCGCGTTCCTCCGCCTCACCATGATGGATGCGAAGGGCTTCCTCGGCGAACCTGTCACCGACATTCTCGCATTTGCTTTCCACTTCCTGCCGCATTTTCTGGAGCGTGGACAGGAGAGCATCCGGAATGCCGGCCTGCCCGACAACCGTCGCAGCCGGGACTTCCGCGGGTGTTACAGGCGTCTCCTGCCGCTCATCCTTCTTTTGTCGGGATGAGCGAACGGCAGGAGCCATAAGAGCCCTGTCGACCCCGGCCGTTCCACAATACGGGCAGGAGAGAAGTCCGCGCGCGGCCTGATCCTCGAAGGAGGAGGAGTTGCTGAACCATCCCTCGAATTCATGGTCGGAGACACAGCGGAGCTGATAGTGGATCATGGTCTGTTTCAGGCAGTCTGCAACAGGGCGTCCAGCTTTCCACTCCGTTCGAGCGCAAACAGATCATCGCAGCCGCCGATGCCCTTCCCATCCACAAAAATCTGCGGAACCGTGGTTTTGCCGCCGGAACGCTCCCGCGCATCCACACGCTCCTGCGTGCCATGCGGCGCATTGATTTCAGTGAAGGGCACTTTCTTCTGTTCAAGAAGCGCTACGGCCCGAATGCAGTAAGGGCAACCGGGCTGGGTGTAGATTTCGATCTTTGGCATGCGTATTCCGTTACTCTGGCGCGGGTCTGTGCCGCGTACTGCGATGATGATGCCATATCATAGCGTGTCATTTCTTCCTGTCATATGAAAGCCGATACAGAAAGACACTCCATGATATCACGAGTGGACTAACCCCTGTCCGCCGATATCCTCACAGCTCCGGCCTGCTGATATCGTCCCGCGTATCGGGTGTAGTCCGGGCGGCGGCCAGCAGACAGACCCTTTCCGCTCCCGCAGACAGAAGCGCGTGGGTGCATGCGGATGCGGTCGAGCCTGTCGTCAGGATGTCATCCACCAGCACAACACGCTTTCCCCTGATTGTTCCGGCCGCGCGCGACCTGACCCGGATCGCATCCTGCATTTCCTTCGCCCGTTCCTCGGCGGAAAAGCTGGCCAGACGGCTGGTGGCGCGGGGCCGCTGAAGCGCATCCACGAACACCGGGACGGACGAGAGCCTGCTCACAACCCGGGCCAGCAGCGCCGCCTGATTGTATTTACGTTCCAGCAGTCTGCGCCAGTGAACGGGAACCGGGATCAGCCAGTCCGCCCGTTCCAGAATGTCCCGTCCCGCCCTGTTCATCTGCCTCGCCAGAATGAGAGCATTCTGTGTGCGGTCGGCGTATTTCAGCGACAGGATCAGATCGCGTGAGCCCTCGTCATAAACATAGGCCGCCCGGGCTTTCGACCACGGTGGAGGATGGAGTTCACAGGAGACGCAGCGAGCGTCGCGCCCGAGATGCGTGGAGGCGGGAAGCGGGACGCCGCACTGGTCGCAGCGAGGTTCGCCGATCGGGTGCATCCTGACGAAGCAGGCCGGGCAGAGCGAATGCGGCTGATCGACTTCCCCGTCACAGGATGAACAGGTGGGGGGCAGCACGAGATCCAGCGCAAAGCGGCTCGTGGTCCGGAGCGCCCTGCCCAGCCGCCCTGTGGGGCGTGTCATGATGACCCGACTTGCTGGCGCAAGGTTGCTGACATCCCTTTTCTGGCCCCGACCGCGCCCTCGCGGTGAAGAACACACTGTTTCATCCTGTGCTTTCCTCTTGGCACAGAGAGAAGACCGGCGCACATGTTTCCAACATGGAACATCACCATGTCATCTTCGACCGCCATACTGTCCGGCTGCACCGGGATCGGGCTGCGGACACTCTTGACGGGGTTTCCGCCATTCTGGAAGAAGCCTCGGACCGGCTGATCGAGCGGTTGGACGACCTGACCCGATCCTTCACGCTGGCGCTCGATATCGGTGGCCGGGGTGCAACGGCGTCGAGTCTACAGATGCGTGGCATCGAGGTGGTCAGCAGCGACCTGTCACCCCGCATGGCCCGGCACGTCCGCGACAGGAGCGGCTCCCTGACCGTCTGTGCCGATGAAGAATTTCTTCCCTTTGCCGAAGGCAGCTTCGATCTGGTGATCGCCAGCCTTTCGCTGCACTGGGTGAATGATCTTCCCGGCACACTGCTTCAGATCAGGAAAATCCTGAAACCGGATGGACTGTTTCTGGCCAGCATGCCGGTCCTGCCGACGCTCGCTCCCCTGCGCGCCGGGTTCGAGGAAGCGGAACTGGCCCTGAGCGGCGGCGTCTCGCCGCATGTCTCACCTTTTCCGACACTGCGTGACTGCGCTTCCCTTCTCCAGCGAGCAGGATTCGCGCTGCCTGTCGTCGATGCTGAGGTGATGGATATCCGTTACCGCTCAGGGCTCGCGCTGTTCCGGGACCTGCGGGCGGCTGGTGAGACCAACGCCCTCTCCCTGCGGGACCGGCGCATCCCCGGCCCGGCGCTTTTTCCTGTCGCGCTTGAAGGGCTGGCGGAAAAATGCAGGGACGAAGAGGGCATTCTGTCCCTGCCCCTTCATCTCGCGGTGATGAGTTCATGGGCGCCCGCCCCGACACAGCCGAAGCCGCTCGCGCCGGGACAGTTCACGACATCCCTGCGCGACGCACTGGGAGGCAACCCGGATCAGACCTGACCGTAAGGGTGCCGCCCTGCCCGATCCGCTGGGCAGGGCGGCCGGGCAGAGAGACACCAAATCCTTCAGATCAGCCCTTCTTCCCTGAGTGCAGCCTGCACAGCAGGCCGGGAAGCAACGCGGTCGCGCAACGCAACGGCTTTGGTATAGGGTGAGATATCAAGTTTCAGTGGCGCGGCCCAACTGAGAATGACAAACACCAGAGCGTCAGCCTGTGTAAAACCGGCCTCAAGCCAGTATTCGCGCCCCTCTGTCAGCATCGCCTCAAACTGTCCCAGTCGACGATAAAACTGGGCTGTGGCCCGCTCACGAAGGGCAGGCTCCAGATCCGGGGCAAAAAGGGTGCCGATTGCGGAGTGGATATCCTCGCAGAAGCCCAGAGCTTCAGAAAGACGGGCGCGTTCCAGCGAACCGGCAGGCGCTTTGAAGGCGGGGATGGTCGAATGGTCGCCGATATAGGGAAGGATGGCCACGTTCTGCGTCAGATACACACCGGGCTCCACCTCAAGCACCGGAACAGCGCCACGCCCGTTGATTGTGAGATAGTCCTCGCCTGTTTCGGTTTTTTTATTCTTCAGATCGACCTTTTCCAGAGAGTAGGGAAGATTCGCTTCTTTGAGGATAATATGGGAAGCAAGGGAGCAGGCGCCGGGTGCGTAATAAAGCTTCATGTTGTCCCTCCAGAGAGTGCTGGCATTGTTTGTGAACGTAGCCGTACCGCCACCAGACTCACTATCAGATCGGCTGTCAAACGGCAGCATTAATTGTACAATTTTATATAGTTTAATTAATACTCAAGTCTCTTATGAATTTACGTTATACATCTTGAATTTGTGACTCTGATCCTCTACATGCCCTCCAAATCACGGCGTTCAGTCGTATTAAACAAGCAGGGATGTTCGACATGAGTGTCACCCAGCAGCAGATCGAGACGCTCCGGGCAGCCGGAAACGATGCGCACACTGTCCTGAAAGCCGCCTGCGAGGTGCTTCCGGGGCAGGTCGCCGTGCTGTCGTCGTTCGGCGCTGAGTCCGCACTCCTGCTGGCTCTGGCGGCCGAAGTCGATCCCGCCATTCCGGTCCTGTTTCTGGAGACCGGCATGCATTTCCCGGAGACGATCGAATATCGTCACGAACTGGCCCGCACCCTCGGCCTGCTGGATGTGATCGACGTCAGACCAACAGAACGCACGCTTCAGGACCGCGATCCGCAAGGCCAGCTCTGGGCGTTCGATCCGGATGCCTGCTGCAAGATGCGCAAGGTCGAACCGCTTGATGCAGCGTCCCTGCCCTATCCGGCTCTGATCACAGGCCGCAAGCGTTCGCAGGCCGCGACCCGTAACCGGATGGAAATCATCGAGCAGGATGGCGAGGGGCGTATCAAGATCAACCCTCTGGCCGACTGGACGAGAGAGGAGATTGACGCGGAGATGACCCGGCGCGGCCTGCCCCGTCATCCGCTCGCCTCCAGAGGTTATCCCTCGATCGGCTGTGCGCCCTGCACGAAACCGGTCGGCGAAAATGAAGATCCCCGTGCCGGTCGCTGGGCTGGTATGGCAAAAGTCGAATGCGGCATCCACCGTCCCACCTGACAGTATTCGACCTGACAGCATAAGAAGGTTCCACTCATCATGGATCATCTCGATCAACTCGAAGCGCAGAGCGTCTTCATCCTCCGCGAGGCTTATCGGAAGCTGAAGCCGCTCGCCATGCTGTGGTCGCTCGGCAAGGATTCCAACGTCATGGTCTGGCTCGCCCGCAAGGCGTTCATGGGCCGCGTGCCGTTCCCGGTCATGCATGTCGATACGGAGAAGAAATTCCCCGAGATGTATGCCTTCCGCGACGAATACACCAAGAAATGGAATCTTGACCTGCTGCTGGGCTACTGCCCGCCGGTCGAGGAAATGGACCCGACCCTGCCGCCCGCCGCCCGCTCGGCAGCCCGCAAGACGGCTGGTCTCGCCAGCATGATCGAGAATCACAAGCTTCAGGGCGTCATCGCTGGTATTCGTCGTGACGAACAGGGCACCCGCGCCAAGGAGCGCGTATTCAGCCCGCGTGGCGCGTCCCACAAGTGGGATATCCGCAACCAGCCGCCCGAATTCTGGGACCAGTACGCCACCCCGCACGAGGAAGGCATGCATATCCGTGTGCATCCGCTGCTCGCATGGCGTGAAATCGACATCTGGCGCTATGTCGAGCGCGAGAACATCCCTCTGGTGGACCTCTATTTCGCCAAGAACGGCAAGCGTTACCGCTCGCTCGGCGATTCCGACATCACCTTCCCGGTCGAGAGCAACGCCTCCACCGTGGCCGAGGTCATTGCGGAACTGGAGACCACGAAGACGTCCGAGCGTGCTGGACGCGCCATGGACCATGAATCCGAAGACGCATTCGAGCGGCTGCGTGTCGCCGGTTATCTCTGAGAACTGGGAACAGACACCATGAGCGACACACTCTCTGCTTCACGTCTTGACGCTGCCGACCGCGAGGCTCTGCTGGACACGGCAACGCCCATCGTCATCGTAGGTCACGTCGATCACGGCAAATCCACCCTGATCGGTCGCCTGCTGTATGACACCGACAATCTGCAGGACGGCAAGGTCCAGCAGATCATCGAGTCCTCCAAGAAGCGCGGTCTGGCCGTCGAGTGGAGCTTCCTGCTCGACAGCCTCCAGATCGAGCGCGATCAGGGCGTAACGGTTGATTCCACCCGTATCCCGTTCCGTCTCGGCAACCGCCAGTTCGTGATCGTCGATGCGCCCGGCCACCGCCAGTTCCTACGCAACATGATCACCGGCGCCGCCGACGCTGAAGCCGCCGTGCTGGTGGTGGACGCCAACGAAGGCGCTCAGGAGCAGACCCGTCGCCACGCGATGCTGCTGCGTCTGATCGGTATCCGTCACATCATCGTGCTGCTGAACAAGGCTGACCTGCTGGGCTTTGATGAGCAGAAAATCCGCGCCGTCGAACAGTCCGTGACCGATCTTCTGGCCCAGCTTGAGCTGAAGCCATCCCTGTTCGTTCCGGCTTCCGCCCGCGACGGTGACAATATCGCCTCCCGTTCCGAGAAATCTCCTTGGTACAAAGGCCCGATCCTCACCGAGGCTCTGGCGGCGGTCCCTAGCGGCAACACCCGCGCCGCGCTGCCGTTCCGTATGCCGGTGCAGGATGTTTACCGCTATGATGACGTGCGCTACGTCGCCGGTCGCATCGAGCGTGGCGTCATTCGCGAGGGTGACACGGTTGAAATCGGCACGCAGGGCAGCAAGGCCCGCGTGGCGAAGGTTGCCCGCTGGAACGCAGTTGACAGCAACGAAGCCGTGGCCGGTGAATCCATCGCGCTGGTTCTTGAACCGGATGTGATCCCTGCCCGTGGCGACATGCTGTTCCTGCCGCATCAGGCACCCGAGAAAACGGCCCGCATCCGTGCGCATCTGTTCTGGTTGCGTCAGGAGCCGCTGCGTGTTGGCGAGAGCTTCCGTCTGCGTCTCTCCACAGCCGAGCATCAGGTCACGGTTGCGTCCATCGACTCAGTCCTGCGTCTGGATGATCTGACCGAACAGCAGGCCGAGGAAGTCGGACCGGAGGGCTTTGCTCACGTTACGCTGGTAGCGGGTGAAGCCATCCAGTTCGACCCGTTCTCACCCGGCACATCCGATGGACGCGGTGTTCTGGTTGACCGCAACCAGCGCATCGTTGGTGGTGCTCCGCTGCTTGGTCCGGCCGATCTGAAGGACGGTCATGCGATCCATCCTTCAGCCGGTGAAGTTGACAGCGCGCAGCGTGCGCGCAGCAAGGGTCACAAGGCGCGTGTCATGTGGCTGACCGGACTGTCTGGCGCGGGCAAGAGTACCATCGCCCGTCTGGCCGAGAAGAAACTGTTTGCCCGTGGCACGGATGCGTTCGTGCTGGATGGCGACACGCTCCGCATGGGACTGTGCAGCGATCTGGGCTTCACCGAGGCTGATCGTCACGAGAATGTCCGCCGTGCCGCCGAGGTCGCCAGCATTCTCACACAGGCCGGTCAGGTCGTGATCGTGGCGCTGATTTCGCCGCTGGTGGCTGACCGCGCCCTCGCGCGGAAAATCGTCGGCGAGGCGTTTGACGAGGTGTTCGTGGACACCAGTCTCGCGACCTGTGAGCAGCGTGATTCCAAGGGGCTCTACAAGGCCGCACGGGATGGAAAGATCGAGAACTTCACGGGCATCAGCGCGCCGTATGAAGCGCCGACGAAAGCCGACCTGCATATCAGGGCAGACGGCGCCACGGCGGAACAGAACGCCGACGCGCTTGTGACGCACATTCTGAGCGTTATCTGATCCCACAAAGGGCCTGCCTCCTGTTTTTCAGGGGCAGGCCCTATCTCCCGCTGGCGTGTCCAGACGGGTCACACTTTGAAAAATATCCAAACATTTTGTGTTTTACCCGGCATTGTCTGGGTGAACATACAGTTTATGAATGCAGCCGTTCAGAATTTTTCGTGATCTGAATATGGGAGTATCGTTCTGAACGATCGCTGTCATCAGATGCGAAGATATGATTCAGCAGGCTGTTACAGTGCTTCCCAACGCCAAGACCAGAGCCGTTTTCCCCGTATCGCTTCTGCTGTTCGCAATAGTCTCCCGTGTCGCGACATTCGGTAATCCTCTCATTCATATCGACGAGCAGTTTTACCTGTTCGCAGGAGGACGCCTTCTTCACGGTGATCTGCCCTATGTGCAGATATGGGATCGTAAGCCGCTTGGTCTTTTCCTGCTCTACGCTTTTTTCCACCTGTTCGGGCCGTGGCGCTTTCTGGCCTATCAGATCGGAGCGCTTCTCTCCGTGTGAGGAACGGCTCTCGTCCTGATGCGCATGGCTGGAACGGTCGCTTCCCGCAACGGGGCGTTCGTCGCGGCGCTGCTCTACATTGCCTGGCTCAATCTGGCCGGCGGCGAAGGTGGCCAGAGCCCGGTCTATTATAATTTCCTGATGATTGCAGCGATGTCGCTGGTCCTGTTTCGGGTGGTTCTTCGGAATCCTCCCGACAATATTCTGCGGAAAACCGGCTGTCAGGCCATGCTGCTTGTCGGACTGGCCCTTCAGATCAAATATTCGGCTGTTTTTGAAGGTGTATTTCTTGGGATTTTCCTGCTCTGGAGCGACTGGCGCGCAGGAAACCCTCTCAATGCGATCCTGCGGGATGGTTTCCTGTGGTGCCTGCTGGCGCTCGTCCCCACACTTGCTGTCGCCGGTTTCTACTATGCGGACGGCCATGGTCAGGACTGGCTGTTCGCCAATGCCGATTCAATCTTTCTGCGCGGAACACGTACTGCTGCGACCCTGAGAGACAACAAACTGAGGATGTTGTCGATCACGCTGCCTCTCATCATCCCTGCCGTAGCGGGTTGCTGGTGGGGATTAAAATCCGCAGTCGCCGAAAAATCCACAGTCATGGCCTTTCGCTACCTCATTCTGTGGGCCGTATCCGCCTGTGTCGGGGTCATTCTCTTCGGAGGATGGTACACGCATTATGCGCTACCGTTGCTTCCCCCGCTAACGCTGCTGTGCGCCCCGCTCTGGGATGTTCCAAACGGCGGACGCGTCTGCCTTGTCCTGCTGACGGCATGCGGCGTTGTTATGGGGCGGAAAGATATTCATAAACACACACAACAGCATGGAAACAGGGCGACACTGGCCCAACTGACGACCGTCATGTCCCAGCCCATCGGCTGCACGTTTGTCTATCAGGGACCTGTCATTCTCTATGACGTCCTGCCGTGGTGTGGACTGACCAACCATCCCTTTCCCGGTCATTTCAACGAGTTCGCGGAAAGAAACGCAACCGGCATGGACCCTCATGAGGAAATGGAGCGTATTCTTGCGGCGTCTCCGCTCTATGTAACGACAGAAGAGCCAGCCTGGTCGGAAGAAAATCTTGCCATACGATCCCAGCTTTATGCCGTTCTGAAGAGCCGCTATCATGAGGTCTACAGACGCAGGCAATCCAGAAGCGGCGCTTTTCTGGTCGTCTACAAACTCGACAACAGGAAACCCTGATACTGGAACGCATCGTCATTCTGACCGGAGCCGGAATCAGTCGTGAGTCCGGGCTGGACACTTTCCGTGATGAGGGCGGAATCTGGTCACAGGTGCGGCTGGAGGATGTCTGCACGCCGGAAGGTTTCGAGCGCAATCCGGCCATGGTCGATGATTTCTACAATCGCCGCCGTCTTGAACTGAAAAACGTCACGCCCAACACAGCCCACTCCGCTCTGGCCGAACTTGAAAAAGCCTATCGGGAAGAACTGGAAGGCAACCGCGACGATGCCTTTCTTCTGGTCACCCAGAACATAGACGATCTTCATGAACGCGCAGGTTCAGAAAACGTCATTCACATGCACGGTGAACTGCTGCGTCTCCGCTGTCTGGCGTGCGGCGCCGCGCCGGAATGGGAGGGGGACTGCACCCGGGAAACACGGTGCCCCGGATGTGGAGAGAAAGCTCTGCGGCCTGATGTGGTCTGGTTCGGGGAAATGCCGCTGCACATGAAGCGGATCATGCAGGCCATCGACGCCTGCGACATCTTCGTCGCCATCGGAACATCCGCAACCGTCTATCCGGCTGCTGGTTTCGTAAGTCAGGCGGCTGACCACGCCCATACGGTGGAACTGAACCTCGTGCCGAGCGGCAACGCCGCGCTGTTCGACGAAGCAGCGTATGGCCCGGCGACCCAGATTGTTCCCCGTTTTGTCCGGGATCGACTGTCAGCCAGAAGAGTCTGATGTCAGACGCCACTCTGGACGAACTGGTTACCCGCATCCGCTCCTGCACCGTCTGTGCGCACGCGTTGCCGCTTGGACCAAGGCCGGTTCTGCATGTTTCGCCGCGTGCAAGAGTGCTGATCGCCAGTCAGGCTCCCGGCACGAAAGTTCATGAGACTGGCATTTCCTTCAATGACGCGTCCGGTGACAGGCTCAGGCAGTGGCTCGATATGGATCGGGACACTTTTTACGACACGGAAAAGGTCGCGCTTGTCCCGATGGGGTTCTGTTATCCGGGACGTCTGCCAAAGGGCGGTGACTGCCCGCCCAGACCGGAATGCGCACCCTTATGGCGCGAACAGGTTCTGTCTGAACTGCACGACATCCAGTTGACGCTGCTGGTCGGCAGCTACGCCCAGAACTACGTGCTCGGACCCGGCCGTGTTTCTGATCGTGTAGCCCATTTCAGGGATTATCTTCCCCGCTATTTTCCCCTGCCCCATCCCTCATGGCGGACCGGAGCATGGGAGAAGCGCAATCCCTGGTTTGGCGAAGATGTCCTGCCCGCGCTCAGACAGGACGTTGCCCGCATTCTCGGACAGTGATGCATACCGCCGGTTCTGGTCACACAACTCTGCACGGTGGTTGCCTGATATCATCCGTCTGCATGACGAAAGGACAGAAAACGTGTCAGTCTTTCACGGTATTCAGGAAGTCATGCCCGAACCCCATCAATCCGGCGGCCACGATCTGCACGCCGATCGCCAGCAGGATCAGGGCGGCCAGCCGTCCCATGATCCGGGTCCCGGTAACACCCAGAATATTGGTCAGCCGGTCAGCATAGGCGTAGGCAAGCCATACGGTCAGCGCCACTGCGACGGCCGCCGCGGACAATCCTCCCTCGTAGGCCAGTGAATGCTTGCCGCTGTCACCGGAACTCAGGGCAATGGCCACGGACATGGTGCCGGGACCAACGGTGAACGGCATGGTGAGAGGGAAGAACGCGATGTCCTGCGAGTTGGGCGCTGAAATCGGCGTGCCATCTTCACTGACAATCTGGCTCTGTCTCTGCTGGTCATTGTCGTCAGGACTTTGCAGCATGATCCAGCCACCACGCGCGACGAAAAGGCCACCCGCCACGCGCAGGGCGTTGAGGGTTATGCCGAAAAAACTGAGCATCAGACTGCCGATCCAGACAGACCCTATCAGCAGAAGCGTTGTATAAAAGGCGACCATCTTGGCCAGACGGGCGCGCTCGCTCGCCGGACAGTTACCCGCTGCCTGAATAAAAATGATCGCCGCCCCGAACGGATTGATGATCGAAAACAGGGCGGGAAACGCCAGAAGAAAGCTGTCGCGTGCAACGACTATGGCGGACGGGATATGCATGACCGGACGGGTTCCAGAAACGGGCCCGAAAAGGCCCAGAAAAATAGTGTCATCCGGCGGCTGACAGTCGCGACAAACCGGAGCGAAGCGGCCTCCATTAGCAAGCAAAGTAAATTTTTGCATTACTCTCCTTGCGCGGGAGACCGGCGATTCTCATATCTCTGATATGAATGCAGCAGCGGCTTTGAGCGGAGACATCCTGCCCCCACTTGCCGGAGACGAGCTTCAGCGTCTTCAGAGGCTGAGGCGGCTGGCATGGCTTCTGGATGCGGCCCTTCGCATACCCGGAACGAAATACCGGATGGGAGCGGATGCTCTGATCGGTCTGCTGCCGGTGGGCGGCACGGTGATCATGACTGTCCTGTCCCTGCTTTTCGTCTTGGAAGGCTGGCGTATGAAAGCGCCAGCCGGTCTGCTGGCCAGAATGCTGGTGAACATCGTGCTGGAAGCACTGTTCGATCTGGTTCCGGTTCTGGGAAATCTGGTCGATATCGCCTTCAAGGCCAATCTGCGTAATGTCGAACTTCTGGAACAGTATTTCGGCGTTGTCAGACGATAACCGACCGTTTTGTCTGGCTCAGTTTTCCTCTGATGGCGTCGTGCCCAGAACGGGATACCCCGCAAGACCCGCATGAGCGAGCGCCTTGCCTACAGCGAAAAGCACATTCTCTTTTCCGGGAGCGGCGATGATCTGTACGCCCAGCGGCATCCCGTCCTTCGCGGCTGAGGCGGCTGGAGGGAGAGGAGCGGCAAGAATGGGCATTCCTCCCAGACTCCAGGGTTGTGTGAAGACTCCAAGGTTGGCGCGGGCAGAAACGGTTTTGCCGCCAACCGAGATGGTCGCCTGATCAATACGGGGAGCTGGGCCGGGTGTCGCTGGCGCAATCAGCACATCAACCTGCTCGAAGAGTTCATGCAGCCCTTTGCGAAACCAGTTCCTGAAGCGGTGTGCCTGAATGACGGCAGCCGACGGCAGCATGGCGCCCGCGATCAGCCGGTCTCTTGTCGCAGGATCATAATCCATGGGAGATTTCCGCAGGCGGGGCAGATGCAGATTGCCCCCCTCGGCGGCTGAAATCAGGAAAGCAGACGCTCTTGCGCGTGCGACTTCCGCCAGTTCGATTTCTTTATGGCTACCGAAAAACGCCAGTATACGGTCGATGCCGTCGAGCAGGGCCGGATCGACATCCTGCTGGAACCAGCCTCCCAGCCGGGCGACACGCAGACCGTTCGTACCTTCGAGTTCCTCAAGGGCATGACCATTCATGGCCTCGAAAACACGCTGGAGATCCGTCACTGTCCCGGCAAAAGGCCCGATCGTGTCGAGACTGGGGACAAAAGGAAAGGTCCCGTCCAGCGGCAGAAGACCCTGAGTAGGACGCAGGCCCCAGATACCGCATAATGAGGAGGGCACACGGATGGAGCCGTTCGTGTCCGAGCCGAGAGAGAATGGCAGCAGGCCAGCCGCGACCGCAGCGGCTGAACCACCGGATGAACCACCTGCAAGACACTCGGTGTTTCTTGGATTGCGGGTGGTGCCGTAGTGGGCATTCTCCGTGGAGAAACCGTAGGCGAATTCATCCATGTTCAATGTGGCGACAGGAATGGCGCCAGCAGCGACAAGCCGTTGCACAACGACCGCATCCTGTGTGGCCGGAGGATTGCCGTTCAGCACGCTTGAACCCGCGGTCGTGACCAGCCCCTCCATATCGAAGAGATCTTTCACACCGAAGGGAACACCGGCAAGGACGCCGACCGGATCGCCGTTAGCTATTCTGGCGTCCAGCGTGTCGGCCATATGGAGCGCCCGTTCTGTCAGCAAACGGGTGGCGCAATGATAGGTCTGGTCACGGGTCCTGAGCGCCTCCAGCGTCGTCTCCACGACATCACGGGCGGTTCTCAGCCCGAAACGCACGGTGTTCGCAATGGCGACGGCAGTCTGGCTCATGGTGTGTACTCATAGGCCGGATGACAGTCGTCAGGAAGATCGAGTTCCAGCACAAGGTCGATATAAGAGCGCAGCAGTCTGGTATTGGCGGCAACCCCAGGCATGCAGGCCTCCGGGATTGTCAGCCCGATCTTCCGGGCTTCAGCAAGGAGCTCGTCCGCTTCCTGATCCGTGTCACACTGCACTGCTTTCGCCTTTCCCTCTGGTTACCTCGGATCGTCCTATCACATCCAAGAGCGATATTCCCGGTCCGTATCAGCCAAACCGGCGGATCGTATCAGCCAGAAAACGGTCAAAAAGACTGTCATCCGGAGCAGGATGTGTCGGCAGCTCGACTGTCTGCAAACGCTCCAGTTCGGCGTTCAGAAAAATCTGGGACCGAAAGCTTGGAGGAGATTCAGAATTTGCAACGTTTTTTGCCTTTTCAGACAACATGCAATCCATCTCGCCCGTGACTTCCGCGCTCAGCCCATCATACAGCACCCTTATGTCCTGCGGGGGCGGCCCGTTATCCTCCGCGATCGCTCTCCCCGAAAGAGTCGCATACATGGGTGTCAGGAACTCTTCCGTGCTCATGTCGTGGCCGAGCGACCATTTGCCCTGCGCTCCGGTCGCAATTTTGATTTCGTCTGCAAGAGCGGAGGCCGGCTGCCAGACGCGACGTTGCAGAACCGCAAGACGTCTCGTCAAATCCTCATCGGAACGATAGACCGCGCCGCTGTTCAGCCATGTCGTCTCGGTCGCGCTGGACTGCTTCAATTTTTCGACGAGATGCCGGATGTCCCAGCCTGTCAGTGAAAAATCATCCGAGGCAGGCAGCTCGACCGTCGCAGGACCGGGTGAGAGTTTCAGATACCAGTCCAGCCGATGTACATAGACAAACATGATGCGGTACGGGCTGTCCACAGACTCCATACCCTGCCCTCGCAGGCCGGCATCCACTGCAAGGAGAATACGGGCGCCCAGTGATGTCTCGATTTCTTCAAGAGCTTTCTCAACGATGTCCTGAATGACGGGATCAATCCGACTGCTGACGCTCATTTCCTGCCTCATGTTGTGCATCGTGGCATGAGGCACGGAATATATTGAGAAATCACCAATTCCGTGAAAATGCCATCCGGCGCTAATGTCCGTTCGTGTTAGGCAAACGTCAACAGTCTGATTAACTTATCCACCTGTAACACTCATCAGACGTGTCGGTCCCCGCACTTTCGCATCGTTGTCAGGAATGAGAAATTCGTGACGCAAAGGCTTGCGGGACAGACTCAGGTCAATAGCTTCGAGAATATCGGCATCGCTCCCGCCATTCCGCAGAATGGCGCGCAGATCGACAGCCCCATCCGATCCGAGGCACGTATAGAGTTGCCCCGAGCAGGACAGACGGACACGGTTGCAACTGTCACAGAAATTGTGACTGAGCGGCGTGATGAAACCGAGATTCTGTCCGGTCTCACCGATACGCACATAGCGTGCGGGCCCCGCGCCACCCGCACCGCTCGCGGCTTCAAACGTCCAGCGCTTCTGTAGGCTGAGCCTCACGGCGTGGAGAGGAAGATACTGGGCCCGCCGGTCCTCTCCGGTTTCTCCCATCGGCATCGTCTCGATCAGACACAGATCGGCGCCGACTTCGCCACACCAGACGATCAGATCATCAAACTCGTCATCGTTGATCCCCTTCATGGCAACGGTATTGATGCGGACAGCCAGCCCCGCATTCCGCGCGGCACGAACACCCTCAAGGGTCCGATACAGATCGCCGCGCCGGGTAATCGCGGAAAACCGGTCCGGCTTCAGGGAATCCAGACTGACATTGACCCTCCTTACCCCGGCTCTCGCCAGAAGGTCGGCATAACGCCCCAACTGGCTGCCATTGGTCGTCAGCGTCAGTTCATCCAGACCCGGCCCAGTCGCGTCAGCCGGTCTAGTCGCGTCGGGTTGAATCCATCGTCCAAGGGTGAGAAGAAAATCGCCAATATCGCGTCTGACCAGCGGCTCACCACCCGTCAGACGGATCCGTCGCACGCCATGACGGATGAAGACCGCGCAGAGCCGTTCGAGTTCCGCATAGGTCAGAACCTCAGGACGAGGCAGAAACTCCATGTTCTCCGACATGCAGTATACGCAGCGCATGTCGCACCGGTCTGTCACCGAAACACGGAGATAAGAGATTTTTCGGCCCTGAGTATCAATTAAACTGGACTGCATCGGTCCTGTATAAACCCGGGGATCACGGCTGGAAAGCGAAACTGCTTCCAGAGAAGCAGTATCTGCATGGCACACAGGCTGTAACGGATCAGATAACGGCAAGTGTTATGACACGGGCATCCAGAACCACTTTGCCCATATGCAGGAAATTGACCGTTACCCTATGAGAAATGGCCGACTGCACCTGCCCTTCTCCCCATTCAGGGTGATCGGGGTGCCGGACCCACTGGCCCGGCTCAAGAAAGGAACAGAATGCGTCAGTCGGCACAGACTGCTCCTTTCTTGCGAGTCACTCAGTGACCGGCGTTTTCACCCGAGAAGTCAGGCTTCTCCAGACCGGACAGCTCAAGCTGGCGCGTCAGCGCCGCCTTGAGGTTGTCCAGACCGGCATCGCTCTTGCCTTCGCAACGCGCGACCAGAACGGCCTGTGTGTTGGACGCACGGAGCAGCCACCAGCCGTCCGGCGTGTTCACGCGCACGCCGTCGATCTCGGACACGTCCGCGCCATCCTTGCGGAGACGCTCTGCCACTTCCTCGATCACCTTGAATTTGCGCAGATCGTCGCAGTCAAAGCGGATTTCCGGCGTGGAGATGGTCTGCGGCAGAGCCTTGCGGAAAGCCGACAGCGGCTCACCCATACGGGCAACGATGCCCAGCACGCGGATGGCGGCGTAAATCGCATCGTCAAAGCCGTACCACTTGTCGGCAAAGAAGATGTGACCGGACATTTCACCTGCCAGCGGAGACTTGGTCTCGGCCATCTTCGACTTGATGAGCGAATGACCCGTGCGCCACATCAGCGGCTCGCCACCGGCCTTCTTCACTTCGTCGAACAGAACCTGAGACGCCTTCACGTCGGCGATGATCGTGCCGCCGGGATGGTTCTTCAGGACGTCGCGCGCCAGCAGGACGAGAATCTGGTCACCCCAGAGGATGCCGCCCTCATTGTCCACAACGCCGACACGATCCGCGTCACCGTCAAAGGCAATGCCGAGATCAGCCTTGTTCTCTTTGACAGAGGCGATGATCTGCTCAAGGTTCTTCGCAACCGTCGGGTCGGGATGATGCGCCGGGAACGTGCCGTCAACTTCACCATTCAGGACGATGTGCTGGCCGGGAAGCCTGTCCAGCAGAGCTGGCAGGATATCACCCGCGACGCTGTTGCCGTTGTCCCAGACAACCTTGAGCTTGCGGTCGCCGCCGTCATAATCTTTCAGAAGGCGATCGATATAGTCCTTCTTGATATCGACGGTCTTGACCGTGCCTTTTGCCTCGGGGACGACATCGCCCGTGTGGGCCAGATGGCCGAGATGCTTGATCTGCTCACCGAAGAACGGCTTGTTGGCCAGCATCATCTTGAAGCCGTTGTAGTTGGCCGGGTTGTGGCTGCCCGTGACCATGATCGCGCCGTCCGCTTTCAGCGTGACGGAAGCGAAATACAGCATCGGGGTCGGACCACGGCCCACGCGGATCACGTCCGCGCCGGAAGCGACAGCGCCGTTGACCAGAGCCTCTTCCAGTGACGGAGAGGACACACGGCCGTCACAGCCGATCACGACAGTCTTGCCGCCGTTCTTCAGAACGATGCTGGCGAAGGTGCGACCAATGGCGAAGGCGTCTTCGACATGCAGGGTTTTGCCGACGATTCCGCGAATGTCATATTCGCGGAGGCTCGTCTGCTCGAAAGTGTGCTTGAAACTCATATCAGACAGCTCCCGTATATTTCTTCAGGAACGTCTTCACATCGGATGCGAGTTCAGGACGCTCAAGAGCAAAGGCGATCTGGGCTTCGAGGAAGCCGATCTTGTTGCCGCAGTCGAAGCGGGTGCCTTCGTAACGCAGGCCGTGGAACGGCGTCTTGCCGATCGTCTTGGCCATGGCGTCCGTCAACTGCACTTCCCCGCCCGCACCTTTTTCAAGGAGAGACAGGAACGGCATGATGTCCGGCGTCAGGACATAACGACCGATGATCGACAGGTTGGACGGCGCATCTTCCGGCTTCGGTTTCTCGACCAGACCGGTGATCTCGACCAGTTTACCGTCATCCTTCCCGGGCTTCAGAATGCCGTAACGGTTGGTGTGCTCACGGGGAACCTCTTCCACTGCAACCACACTGCCGCCTGTGGCGTAATAAGCATCGGCAAGCTGCTTCATGCAGGCGACATTGCCCTGCACGACATCATCCGGAAGAAGGATGGCAAACGGATCATCACCAATGAAGCTGCGGGCGCACCAGATGGCGTGACCAAGACCCATCGGCTCCTGCTGGCGCACGGCGATGAGAGAACCGGCTTCAATGCTGCTGGGCTCCAGAGCCTTCAGGGCATCGAGCTTGTTGCGCTCACGCAGGGTATGCTCCAGCTCGAACGCGACGTCGAAATAATCGATCAGAGAGTCTTTGCCGCGACCCGTGATGAGGCAAATCTCTTCGATGCCTGCTGCCCGTGCTTCATCAATCGCATACTGGATCAATGGCTTGTCTACGACAGGCAGCATCTCTTTCGGCATGGCTTTGGTGGCGGGAAGGAAACGGGTTCCAAGCCCGGCAACCGGAAGAACTGCTTTACGTAAAGGCTTGATCACGAAGTAGTACCTTTATCCATGCTTCGGAACAGGGCACACGAGCAGACCTCCCGCGCCCAGATGGTGGAGACTCTAAATCGGTCTCACCAGTCTGTTCTAGTGCAGAAGTCTGTTAAAAACGCGGCAAAAGGAAATTATTTATAAAAAACAAAGACAGACCACCCCCGCATTTTCTGCGTGGTGGTTTGATTTGCATCAACTGTCTTTATTTTGAAAAGTAAAACCCTGTGATCAGGGTAACTTTGGTGCGGCCGAGAAGACTCGAACTTCCACAGGGTTTCCCCCACAAGCACCTCAAGCTTGCGCGTCTACCATTCCGCCACGGCCGCCCGTGACAACCAGTCTCATTTGAGTGATACCGGTTGAAGTTGGAGGGGCGTATAACTGATGCCTGAGAATGCTGCAATGTCTGAATGTACGATTCGTGACAAAGACCCTGATTTAATTGTCGACAGGACCATGCCGTCCGGGATCGTCCCGCAAATATTCCGGGATAACGGCGGAATCGTGTGGGAGCGATCGACCGACTTCGTCCCCTATCCTGTCGCTCTTTCCCGCATGGAAGACACTGTCCGGGAGATTCGCGCCGACGGAGCGCAGGAGCGAATCTGGCTCCTTGAACATCCTCCCCTGTTCACTGCGGGAACCTCCGCAAAGGAAGCCGATCTATTCAATCCGCGAGGCTATCCTACCTACCCCGCCGGACGCGGCGGTCAGTGGACCTATCACGGGCCGGGACAGCGGGTGGCCTATCTGATGATGGACCTGTCCCGCCCTCACGGCGCCGTGCCTGAGCGTGATCTGCGGGCCTATGTCTCATTTCTGGAACAGTGGATCATCACTACGCTTGCCCGTCTCGGCGTTCAGGGCGAACGGCGCGAGGGGCGTGTAGGCGTCTGGGTCGTCGATTCCCGAACCGGCGCGGAAGCCAAGATAGCGGCTCTCGGCGTCAGGGTGACCCGCTGGGTGAGCTGGCACGGAATTTCGATCAACGTCGATCCGGACCTGTCCGCATTCGACGGTATCGTTCCCTGCGGGATCAGGGAGTTTGGTGTCACCAGCCTGAGGAAACTCGGAGTGACGGCCACCATGCAGGAGCTTGACGCCATTCTGGTGGAGGAGTGGGACCGGCTCATCTCACGCTGAGACCGGAAGCTCAGCTCTGCGGTTCGACGTCCTGTCTGCGCGTTTCCTTCATGAGGAAAGCAATCAGCAGCAGACAGACGCCTCCCGCCGCCGACAGCAGGAGAAACGCATATCGGAGTGAATGATCGGCCACCGCCCCTGCGAGAGTCGTGCTGAAGCTGGCGCCCAGCCCCATGGCAAGCCCGAGCAATCCCATGCAGAGGTTGAAATGGCCGGTGCGACGGGTCAGATCGGCCGCCACAAGTGGCAGCATGACCCCGAACGATGCCGAACTGATTCCGTCCAGCATCTGAAACGGCACGACAAGCCAGGGGTTGGACGTGCAGCTCAGAAGGATGCCGCGCAAGGGAAGCGCCATGAATGTCAGCAGCATCACGGGCCTGCGCCCGATGGTCTCCGCCCAGCGTCCGATCCACGGAGACAGGGCCGCGCCCAGAAGCTGCGGCGCCAGAATACAGGCCGCAATAATGATTTCTGCCGAATGACCTGCGTCTTTCGTGATCTGCCCCGCCGCCAGCGGCAGCATGGCGGCGTTGGCCAGATGAAAGAACACGACGCAGAGCGCGAAGGCGAACAGCCCCGGCTCTCTCAGAAGAGTGAGGTAAGATCGGACTTTCGCCTGTCTGGGGCTTTCCCCCTCCGCCAGCCCCGAGGCGCTGCGATCGAGCGGCGTCCCCACCGGCTCGATCATGCGAAGAGCTATCAGACCGGGAGCAGCCATGAGCGCCCCCAGAAAGAACGTCGCTCTCGCTGAAAGGAAATAACCGGCGGCGCCCATCAACCCTGCTGACAAGGCGTTTCCCACAGCGGCGAAACTGGCGTTACGCCCAAAACGGATACCGAGTGCGCCTTTGGCCTTGTCCGGATCACGGGCGATGGCCAGAGCGACGACGCCCAGAGTCAGCGCGCTGATGGCAGGATTGAGCGTGCAGCTTGCCAGACCATGCAGGATCTCGGCGATCGCTACCGGCAGACGCTCCGGCATGATCGCCATGATGAGGCATGATGCGATGATCGCCACAATCGACAGCTCGGCAATCAGCCGTTTGTTCCGCAAGGCATCCACCAGCGCGCCAGCGGGAACCTGACTGACCATCGCCGTAATGGAGCCGATTGTCAGGGCGATGCCGATTTCACCCTGCGTCCAGTGCTCTTCCGTGAGATATACGGAGACAAACGGACCGAAGGCGGCCTGAAGATTGGCGACAAAAAAGCTGACTCCATCCAGCCCCATCGTGCTGTTGGGTTTGAGCTTTTTCATGATGTCAGCCTGTCTCTGCTGACAGGCATTCTGATGGGGCGCTCACCACGGGCGACATGGCGCGCCTCTGCCATCCGCTCACTCGCCGGAAGAAGAGGCGGGCGAAGAAGGAGCTGGCACGACAGGCGCTTTCACTGAAACCGTTTCAGCCGATGAGGGGCTGGATGTGTCCACGGGCTGTCCTGTTGCCAGCAGACGCGGACCTGTCAGCACGGATGTATTTTTGTCCCCTCTTTTATATTCTGGAGCCGAGCGGATGACGGCCGCCGAAACCTGCATGATGACCGGGGCCTGCGGATCGGCGTGACTGACCTGAATCAGGTCCGAGGACACGGCCACACGGCGATTGCCGACGCCCAGAAATCCGCCAATATCAATCACCACCGCCTGCATCTCTCCATCGCCGTCAATCAAAACGTCAACGATATGGCCAAGGTTGCCGCCTGCGACGGCCTGCACGTCCCGGTCGATCAGGCTGCCAAGCGGCTGCTCCTCGATCGTGGCCGTCGCGGATTCCTGTGAGGATTCGCCTGAAGCGGGTTTCGGGGGTGGAGAATCGGGGATGTCCAGATCAGGATTGTCGCCTGTTACGGCGTCGCGGTTCACGGTGTTCATGTGACCGGCGTGATCCAGCGCCTGACCCTGCTGCGCCCGATCCACTGGAGGCTGACCGGCCTCCCGAGATTGCGCCAGAACTTGCGCCAGAATTCCGGATGATGACGCGACCAGAGCAGCCGCCACAGCACAGAAAAGCCCTGCACAGCGCAGGATGCCCTGTGCCCGCAGGATACGTGACTGGAAGCCATCCATCGCATCGCTCTTCAGCCTGTTCATTTCGGAAGCCTGTTCCTTGAGAAAGATGGCCGGAAACTCTCTGACGTCGCGACATGATCGACCGCTCATGCCGTGCCGGTCAAATCGTACGACTCATCCCGAAGTGCAACAGAGTGCAACATGGCCTGCACAGGCGGCTTTTGTTGTTTTATAAACGATTCATGGAGCAGACTCCCCATATACTGATCATTGATGATGACCGCGAAATCCGCGATCTTCTGTCAAAATTCCTCGAACGCAATCAGATGCGTGTCACCAGCGTCCGTGACGGACGCGAGGCGAGACGTGTCTGGGGCCAGGGGCACTATCATCTGATCGTTCTCGATCTGATGCTGCCCGGCGAGTCGGGGCTGGACCTTGCCCGCTGGCTCCGCAGTCAGGCCAATGTGCCGATCATCATGCTGACGGCGATGAATGAGGAAACGGACCGCATCATCGGTCTGGAGCTGGGCGCGGATGATTATGTCACCAAGCCGTTCAATCCCCGTGAGCTGCTGGCCCGTATCCGCGCTGTCCTGCGTCGTGTCAGTGAAAGTCAGGAACAGGGCTCGACCGAGGCGCGTGAAATCCTTTTCGCCGGATGGCGGCTGGAACTCGCACGGCGTCGCCTGCTGAATCCCGATGGCGCGGAAGTCTCCCTCACGGGCGGCGAATATGACCTGCTTCTGGCGCTTCTGGAACGCCCCAACCGCGTGCTGACACGCGACATGCTGCTCGACCTCCTGCGTGGCAGACAGGCAGGCCCCTTTGACCGGGCGATCGACGTTGCGGTCAGCCGCCTGCGCCGCAAGCTGGAGGATGACGGGCGCAACGCGCAGCTCATCAAGACAGTGCGCGGTGGCGGCTATGTGCTCGCCGCCGATGTCGAGCGTCGCTGACATGCCCGCTCAGAGAGTGTTGCATCTGCCGTGACCCCATCACAACACTCCCCCCGGAGCTGTTATGTCCGGTTTCTGCCGCGTTCTCTTGCCGCCAGAATGAGCCTGCTTCTGACCGTCGGCTTCGTGGGGCTGGCCGTCATGGGGCTGGCCGTCGAAACCATGGACAGGATCACGTTCCATGAGCGCTTCGTGGCGCATCAGGATCTGCTCCGCACCCTGATGATCTATCGTTCGGTAGCGGAAGACCCGCCTGCGGAACGGGATATGGAACTACAGGAACTCGACCCGCCTTCCAGCTTCTCCGTCCGGCTCGCCAACGAACCTGACAAGGATATGGTGAGGCAGGAAGGCTGGGTGGAGTTCAAGAAACTGTTCTTTGATCCGGAAGGTTTCAGGAACAGTCCTCTTGATGACATGGCGGGTCCGGACGGTCCCCATCCGGGACCGTTCCAGCCTTTCCGGAATGAACCCCCTCCGGCCTTTTTCGGAGGAGCGCCGCCCGACCTGTGTCATGACCTTCCCCATCCAGAGTCAGGCGCAGAGTTCAATGGCGGCGCACCGCATGGGCCCGAAACGCAATGTATGGGGCCGTCACCTGAGCAGCATCGTCTGAAAGATCTGCTGTTTCCCTTTCCGCCCACCAGGGTCGCCTGGCTCCCGGATCACAGGAAACGTGATCGCGCTCTGGCTTTTCTGCTGCCCAATGATACGCGCTGGCTTGTCATCCGGTATCGCCTGCCTGCGCCCAATCCTTTCAATTCCGCGACGTTCCCGCTGGCGCTCGGCCTGATGACTGTTGGCAGCGGCCTGCTGATCGCCTGGGGCGTCAGGCGTCTGCTGCTTCCGGTCCGCACCCTGTCAGCCGCCGCCGCCGCCTTCGCGCCCGATGCCGCCTCACCGCCATTGTCTGAGGAAGGACCGCTCGAAGTGGCGCAGGCCGCCGCAGCGTTCAATGCCATGGCGGCCCGTATACGGCGGTTCATCTCGGAAAGAACGCGCATCCTCTCGGCGGTCGGCCATGATCTCCGCACCCCCATCACCCGGATGAAGCTGAGAGCCGAATTCATCGAAGATGATGAAATGCGCGAAAAATTTCTTCATGATATCAATGAGTTGATGATACTTGTTGAGTCAACGCTTGAATTCAGCAAGGACAGCTCCGCCAGCGAACCCCTGATCACACTGGATTTGCATGCGCTTTTGCAGACAGTTGTCGATGACGTTGCTGAAAGTCGGCCGTCGGACGCAGACCGGATCATTCTGGCCGATTTCAATGGAACGGTCATGACAAAAGGGCGTCCGACAGGCCTGAAACGCGCTTTCACCAATCTGATCAACAACGCCGTCAATTACGGCGGCAATGCGATGGTGGCGATCCACCCGTCCCGTCGTGGCCGTGTAACCGTGACGGTTGAGGATGACGGCCCCGGCCTGCCGGAAGATGATCTGGAAAGGATGTTCGAGCCGTTTGTCCGTGGCGAGGAAAGTCGCAACAGGGAGACGGGTGGAACCGGACTGGGACTGGCCATCACAAGGACGATCATTCGTGGTCAGGGAGGCGACGTGGTGCTGCATAACCGCGAACCGAACGGACTTCAGGCGGTCGTCACCCTTGTCGCCTGAACGATCAGGCGTCCGCTTTTTCCCCCGCCTTCCATACGGCGTCAGACAGTTTTTCGATAAAAGCGGCGTGAACCGCCAGCGTCTCTGAATCCGGCTGTATCAGGACCGGCGTTCTCGTGCCCGGCCCGGTATAGCGTGCGACAGGCGACTCATTGCCATCGGTGCCGCCCAGCCCGAGCCCATGCTGACGTCCCCCCATGAGTTCGACATAGACATCGGCCAGCAGTTTGCAGTCGAGCAGGGCGTTATGGGTCGTGCGCTCCGACAGGTCGATGCCGTAACGGCGGCAGAGCGCATCAAGACTGTTCGGCATGCCGGGAAAACGCTCGCGGGCAAGTTCCAGCGTATCGACCTTGCGCGACGGATCGAGAGGCGGCCTGCCGACCCGCTCCAGCTCGGCATTGATAAATCCGAAATCGAAGCTGGCATTGTGCGCGATCAGCTCATCATCGCCTATGAATGCTAGAAAATCATCGGCGATAGCGGCGAATTTCGGTTTGCCCTCCAGATCCGCCAGCGTGAGGCCATGGACACGGGACGCTTCTTCCGGAATGTCGCGCTCCGGGTGGATCAGAACGTGAAACGCCTTGCCCGTCGGGAGATCGCCCAGCAGCTCCAGAGCCGCGATTTCGATCACGCGGTCGCCTTTTGTCGGTTCAAGCCCCGTAGTTTCCGTATCGAACAGAACCGAGCGTTTCATGCGCGCATTTCCCTGATCAGTGCCCTCACCTCGCGCCTTGTATCAGCCATCGACAGTCCTGTGCGAATGATCACATCCGCGCGGCGTCTTTTTTCATGATCCGGCATCTGCCGGGCGATCATTCTCTGGGCTTCGGCCTGTGTCATGCCCCGTCTGCGGGCAATCCGGGCGACCTGCGTGCGCCGTGGCGCTGAAACAACCACGACCCTGTCACACTGTTTTTCGCCTCCAGTCTCAAACAGCAGAGGGACATCAATGATGACCCAGTCTGCCCCACGGCGACGACATCGCGTGTAAAACCGGTCACGGGCGGCGAACACCAGAGGATGAATGATCTTCTCAAGCTGCCTGATCAGATCAGGATTGTGCATCACGGCTTTTCTGAGTTCCTGCCGATCCAGCGAAAACTGGCCCTGTGCGTTTTTCACAAGCGCCGCCGGTATGAGCCTGCCGATCGGAAGGACGGCGGCACCGCCCGCCCCCTGAAGCTGATGAACTGTCGCATCCGAGTCAAAGACCGGGAACCCGGCACGTCCAAGCAGACGGGCCACCGTCGTCTTGCCCATGCCAATCCCGCCGGTAAGCCCGAGAATCTTCATGGAAACTCAGCGTTTGTTCAATGCAGTGCGAATATACGCGACCGTGGCCTCGTCAACCTCTGTCTCCGCGCCGAACCACGCCCTGAAGCCGGGACGCGCCTGATGCAGCAGCATCCCCAGACCGCCCGATGCCGTCAGCCCCTGCTCCCGCGCAGCCCTGAGCAACGGTGTCTCCTGCGGAACATAAACGATATCCGAGACGACCAGATGGCCGGAAGCCTTGCTCAGATCCGGTGCCCACTCCGGAGCGGGGCCACCCTGCATCCCCAGCGAGGTGGTGTTCACAAGGAGCGCCATGTCTCCGAGTTGCTGCTCCCACCCGTCCCACGCGATTGTGGAAAGCTGCGGCGAGTCTGCTTTCGGAAAACTCTGCCGCCACGCCGCATCGAGTTCTTTTACCAGACCGTCCGCGCGTCCGGCGGTCCGGTTGGAGAGAATGACGTGAAATCCCTTCTCCAGCAGGCTTGTCGCAATGGAGCGCGCAGCCCCGCCCGCCCCGAGCAGCAGCGCCGGTCCACGGCTGGCCAGAGCATCGACTGCAATGCCGTCAGATTCAAGGTTCGCAACATAACCGAACCCGTCTGTGGAGGAACCGTGGATGGTGCCATCCTCGCGAAACACCAGCGTATTGACCGACCCTGCGATGCGGGCCATCGGGTCCACTTCGTCAGCAATCGCGAAGGCCGCCTGCTTGTGGGGGATCGTGACATTCGCCCCCCTGAATCCCGCGGCCTGCAAGCCTTTTACGGCGGTTACAAAAGCATCCGGCGCAACGGAGAGAGGCACATAGGCTCCATCAATTCCGTGGCGGGCAAGCCAGTAATTATGCAGCAAGGGCGACAGGGAATGGGTCACCGGATGACCGATCACACCGGCCAGCTTTGCCTTTCCGGTAATACGAAACTCACTCATCACTCTGCTTCCGTGGCGGGATGGCTGCCGTACTGCTCATGGTAGCGTCTTATCGCTTCCGGCAAAATGCGCGCAAGCCGTTCGGCCCATTCCTGCTGGCCATTCTCCGCTGTGATCAGATCCTGCCGGATTTCGATTTCAACATGAGGAATTCTGCGACGTTCTCCATGCACAGGCACCGTATAATCGCTGGTGTCCGTCAGTTCATAAGGTTCGTTATCACCGACAGTCAGCCCTTCCTCGCTCAGGCATGAGATGATGATCCGCCCGAAACGCGGGTCATGATTATGCAGCACGCCGCAGTGCCAGGGCCGCCGGAAATTCTGCATTTCCGGCGTGAAACTATGAAGGGCGACAAGGAAAGTCTCGATCCCCACTTCCTCACGCCGATCCAGTTCCTCGCCGATGCGGGTGTGATAGGGGTCGAAAATCTCTCTCGTGCGAAGGGCTGCCGCCGTCACGCTCAGATTCTGATTGGCGGGAACAGGCGTGCCATCACTGACCGTCACGATGGCGGTCTGATGACCGGGCGCGCGGTTGCAGTCGATCACAAGACGGGAATAACCCTGCTCGATCAGCAACGCGCCTGTCAGGGCGGCCAGTTTCCGCCCGACACCGTCAATGCCGATATCCCACCCGATATGCCTCGCCCGCTCATCCTCCGAAACGCCCAGATCACCCAGAACAGAGGGAATGGCCTGTCCGGCATGGTCGCTGACCAGCAGAAGAGGCGACCGGGGATCGGTTCCTCCATGCACCAGAACCGGCGACGGATCTTCGGGCGTCAGGAAAGAAGCTGGGGGAAGCGGGGAATTGTTATCGCTCATTCGTCTTTCGCGCCCGTAGCTGACACTGCCTGTCATCGGAAGTCACACAAGCCATGCCTTTCTTCAAGGGCAGACAGTATTTTCTTCGAGAGAACTGTAGCACCTGAAGATCGTTACGGACTAGGATCGTGATGTCTGTTGCGGAAACGCGATGCCTGATTTGTTTCGCGCTCGAAGAGGAAAGAAAATTCATGGAAATCAGAGCCGGCTACGACATTTCCATTGATTTTCCTGCGCCGACGCCTCTGGTTCTGATGCTCGATATCCGCCCGGAACGGGAAAATGATCTGCTGTCGCCGCAGAACCCGTGGTTTGACCCATTGGTTCCGGTTCAGCGTTATATCGACGGGTTCGGCAATCGCTGCACACGCCTGCTCGCCCCCGCCGGGCGGTTCCGCACATGGGCCGATTTCACGATCTATGACAGTGGCCTGCATGAACGGCAGGGATATGGCGCGCCCCAGACGCCTGTCGAATATCTGCCCTCGGACGTGCTCGTCTTCCTGATGGGAAGCCGGTATTGCGAGACGGATGTCCTCTCGGAATTCGCATGGTCCATGTTCGGACATATTCCGCCCGGCTGGGGCCGGGTGCAGGCTATTGTCGATTACGTGCACAATCACATCAGATTCAATTATGCCAACGCCCGCAACACACGGACGGCGTGGGAAGGCTGGAGCGAAGGTACAGGCGTCTGTCGCGACTTCGCGCATCTGGCCGTCGCGCTCTGCCGCTGCATGAACATCCCTGCCCGCTACTGCACAGGTTATCTCGGCGATATCGGCGTGCCGCTTCTGCCTGATCCGATGGATTTTTCAGCCTGGTTCGAAGTCTGGATGGACGGAAGCTGGTACACGCAGGACGCTCGCCACAACGAACCGCGTATCGGCCGGATCGTCATTGCGCGCGGCCGGGACGCCGCCGATGTGGCCATCTCCACATCGTTCGGCCCGCATACGCTGTCATCCTTCAATGTGACGACGCTGGAAGTCGGTTAATCCGTGTCTGCCCGCCGACCCCGCCACATGGCGTCCGGCGGGCAAGACCTGTTGTTTTCGTTATTGGGCGGTATAACCACCATCAATCACGAGTTCGCTGCCCGTCATGAACTTTGATTCATCGGATGCGAGATAGAGAATGCCATAAGCGATGTCGTCCGGCTCTCCCAGATGACCGATAGGATGCAGATCGACCAGCTTCTGTCTGGCTTCCGCTTCCTCGTTGGTCAGTCCCGCCACCATCGGCGTCCAGATATAACCGGGATGCACAGAGTTCACCCGGATGGCGTAGCCGGATTTGGCACAATGCAGCGCGGATGATTTGGTGAACAGCCGCACGCCGCCCTTGCTGGCGTTATAGGCCGCCAGTGTCGGGTCGCCGATCAGACCCTCGATCGAGGACAGGTTGATGATCGACCCGCCCTTGCCATGCTTTCGCATCCCTTCAATGGCGTATTTCGTGCCAAGAAAGACGCCGTCGAGATTGATCGAAATCACCCGTTGCCAGTGCGCGAAATCGGTGCTTTCCACGGTCCCGTTATAAGCGATGCCCGCATTGTTGACGGCGATATCCAGCTTTCCGAACTTCGCGATCGTTGCGTCAACAGCCGCTTTCCAGTCGTCTTCCCTGCTGACGTCAAGCTTGACGAACAGAGCCTTGCCCCCTGTCGCCTCGATTTCAGCAACGACCTTCTGACCGTCCTCCTCTTTCAGGTCGCCGATAACGACCGATGCGCCTTCTTTGGCCAGAAGTATGGCGGCAGCCTTGCCGATGCCCGAAGCCGCACCACTGATAATCGCTACTTTTCCCGCTACGCGTGCCATGTGCGTTCTCCTCTGAAGCGCAGATGTGAACAGCAGATGTCTGACCTGCGGTTGCCACAAGCACGCATCACGCCGCCCGGCTCCATGATTTTCGTCAATTTCATATGATAAACTTTTGCTCCACGAGCACTCGGCGGAAAACAGTAGGCTTCCTGCCGAATTGCGGCTGTCCTGCCGTTTCGCTACAAGCCTTCCATGAGCAGAAGCACCGGTCTGATTGCCGATACACTCAGGTCTGAACGGGTTGGGCCGGTTACTTTTCATGTCGCGCATGGCGACTGTCTTGCCATTACCGGCGCGTCCGGTAGCGGCAAATCCCTGCTGCTCCGTCTGATCGCCGACCTTGATCCGCATAGCGGTGCGCTCCTTCTGGATGGCGAGAATTCCCTGAGCATGCCCGGCCATGTCTGGCGGCAGCGTGTCGCCTATTTTCCGGCGGAACCGGGATGGTGGAGCGAGAACGTCAGCGATCATATCGCGGATACGCCTCGGGCCCGGACGCTCATTGAGGCGATCGGACTGCCCGATCGTGTGCTGACCGCTGAGATTCGCAGTCTCTCAACCGGCGAGCGACAGCGGCTGGCCCTCGCAAGAGGACTTCTGCACGGGCCGCGGGTGCTGCTTCTGGATGAGCCGACTTCGGCGCTCGATCCCCACTCCACGGAACAGCTCGAAAAACTGATCACGCACCAGAAAAATGAGGGCCGGATCATTGTTCTGGTGTCGCATAACGCAGCTCAGGTCGAACGTCTGGCCGACCGGCGGGCCATCCTGCGGGATGGGCGACTGGAAGAGACTGTCTGACGCATGTCCCCCGCCCTGATCACACCCTTTGATCTTGCCATCGCGGCTGGCCTCATCCTCGTCTGCGCGCTGGCCTCCCGGATACTGGCTCTGAAGACAGGCAGGGCCATCGTTATCGCGGCGCTGCGGATGTCGGTGCAGTTGCTGCTGATCGGCAATGTCCTGCTCTTTGTGTTCGGGCAGACATCACTGTTCCTGACATTCGCCGTGCTTGCGGTGATCCTGTGCGCCGGAACCTTCGAGGCCGGAAACCGTCAGACCTCCCGCATGGCGCTGCGCTGGCATTACGGCATTGCGGGAGCGTCCATCCTCTTCGGCGCGGCTCTGGCGACATCGACCGGCTTTCTCACCAGCCTGCGGCCTCATCCTCTGTTTGCAGCGCGCAGCACCATTCCCATGGCGGGTCTGATTATCGGCAACGTGATGAACGCCACCAGCCTGACCCTGAACAGTCTGCTGACGGCGGTGACACGGGACCGCTCGGCCATCGAAGCCCGTATCCTGCTTGGCGCGTCACGGCTGAAAGCGCTGGAAGACCCCATCCGCAAAGCGCTCCGCACGGCGCTGATTCCGACACTGAACCAGATGTCGGCCGCCGGACTGGTCACGCTCCCAGGAATCATGACCGGACAGCTTCTCGCGGGAATGAGCCCCGTCGCCGCTTCCCGCTATCAGATCGTGCTGATGAGCCTTGTCATTTTCGGCAATCTCGCCGGGGCCACACTGGCGGCGGTGCTGACGTGCCTGCATCTGACGGACGAGCGCGGGCGGCTGAGGCTGGAGAGGGTCAGGAACTGAGGTTTCCGATCCGGTCGCTGTCTATCATCCGTTTTGCCAGATGACAGGCAGGCGAAACCTTCCTTCAATCCTGCTCTCTTGCTGGGCCGATCATGCTTTTCAACACGCCGTCCCTGCGAACAAGACCATGAAACAGGGCGGCGGTGATATGCAGCAGGACCAGTCCAAAGAGCGTGAAGGCCAGCGCCGTATGGGCTGACCTCAGATACGCCCAGACAACAGGATTATGCGGAAGTATCGGCGGTAGCAGAATGGTCTCTTTCCAGAGTGGGACAGGATAGCCACCAGCGGACAACATTCCCCATCCGACCAGTGGCATGGCGATCATCAGGCCATACAGCAGCACATGCGACATTTTCGCACCGAGTTTCATCATCGGTGGAAGCTCTTCCGGCAGAGGCGGCGGCGGAGAGCGCAGCCTGTTGGCGAGCCGTATGAGCGCAAGCACCAGAATGGCAATGCCCAGTGGACGATGCAGCGTCACCAGCCAGTGATAGTTCGGGCCAACGGTCGCCGCCATGAATACACCAATAAACAGCATGGCGAGGATCATCAGAGCCATCAGCCAGTGCAGGACACGTGATGGAAGCGAAAAAAATCCTGATTTGTTCATGGCGCTTTCTCTTCACGGTCGATGGCTGCCATCGTCATGGCGGGGGTAATCGCAGGAACGGGCGCCTTCTCACCGGAGCGCAGGGAGAATGACCGCATGTAGGTTCCCGAGCGCGCCTGAAGTATCGGGTCAGCGGAAGGCGCAATGCCCGCAGGCAGAACGAGAGGATCGAACGTGATCCCGGTGCAGGCGCCGTCTTCTTCACTCTCAACGGTGTTCAGCGTCAGCAGGCCAGCGTCAACCTGCCTGTCTTCTGCGGCCCACGCCTGACTGGGATCAGCGACGGGATCGTGACTGCCCGCAACTGTCACCATCAGATGCCATTGCAGCGGTCGGGCATGGATGTCTTCGATCAGGCGGTGAAAGAGATAATTGTGATCGTCCGCATGACCCTCGGGAGGCGTCGTGGTCTGAACGGGAACCATTGCCCAGCGGACCGCCGTTTTTGTGCCGCGATTGTCCACGAACAGAAAGCTGTCGAGACTGCGGTAGGTATCGTCGGCAAACCCTGAAGTCAGTGAGCGGTGAGCGATCTGCTCCAGAGGAGATTTCAGCCAGGGATGTCCATCACGAAAGGCCTGTATACGCAACGGATCGGGCTTTCCGGTGGTTTTCTCCGGTCGTGCGGCCAGTTGAAGATCATGGAACTCCTGAGGTGTCCGAACGGGAAAGACAGGAATATCGTTCATGCCCATCCGCCATTCCTGTCCATCAGGGGCGACAAGACGGAGCGCCATGCTCCGGACTTTTGCAGGCGCGTCAGGCTGAAAAGGCATCCCGCCAGCAAGGGCGAAACGTCCGGAGACAGGAACACGCCCCCCGGACAGAACTGGGGCTGACGAGAGATCGGACGCATGGCCGTTCCCTTCGAACCAGCCCGTCACACAGACGCCTTTCGCGTGATTGCGACGAAAGCCCGGATGCACTCCATCCACCGCCCGCAGGGCATCCAGCATGTCTTTCTGTGTCAGATGATGGGGCGGCAGCCATCCGCCCGCCCATAAAAACCCCGACAACAGAACGGCAGGGCCAGCGACCACGCCGAACCAGCGCAGGACAGAGGCTGGCGGCACGACAGGCTTTGTCGCCATTTCGTTTGATCCTTTTGAAGCGTCCAGATCTGAAACGCCTGAGAGAGCGGATTTATCCCTTCCGGCACGTCAATATAGCAAAATAATGCGCTGGAATGGCAGTGCGGAATGACGGTCCTTTTTCGCGACTACGATGGCGGACAGGACGGCGGCAATGACGCGGATATCTCAACTTGCAAATGAGAAGGATTATCATTAACAGCATCCTCTCAGCGGCTGAATGCCCGAAAATGCCGTTCCCCGTTTCTCAGGACACCTTATCTCATGACCGTAAAAGCTGCGCCCCGCCTTCTCCTGCTGTTGTTGGCCTCGTGCAGTCTTGTCCCGATGAGTCTTGCTGCCGAGGCACAGGTGAGCACACCCGCGGCCAATGACCGTCCGGCTGAGGCGAAAAAGGGTGTTCAGGCAGACAAGACCGAAAACATTGTCATCCGCGCGGCACGTCGCAACCGGATGGAGGTGACAAGCGGAGGCCAGCTCGGGGCGCTCGGAACAAAGAAGGGGCTCGATGTTCCCTTCAACATCCGCAGCTATAATTCCAGCCTGATCCTCAACCAGCAGTCACAGACTTTGGGACAGGTTCTGGAGAACGACCCCTCGGTCCGGACAACCATGGGGTATGGCAACTTCTCCGAAATGTTCGTCATTCGCGGCTTTCCCGTCAATGGCGACGACATTTCGGTGGACGGACTTTACGGCGTTGTTCCCCGCCAGCTTGTCTCCCCCCAGCTCTACGATCAGGTTCAGGTGCTGAACGGCGCCAGCGCGTTTCTGAATGGCGCGGCCCCCAGTGGTTCATCCATTGGCGGCAATATCAACCTGATGTTCAAAAAAGCTGAAAACACTGACCTCAATCGAGTGACGGGCGATTACACCAGCAATGGACAGGGTGGCGGCGCTGTCGATTTCAGTCGGCGTTTCGGGCAGGACAAGGCTTTCGGATTCAGGCTGAATGCGGCAGGAATGGATGGTCAGACCTCCATAGACCACGAGCGGCGTCATGACGCGGTCGTTGGCGGCACGTTCGACTGGCATGACGACAAAACCCGCATTGATCTGAACATGGCCTATCAGAACCAGAACGTTCAGCAGGGACGTGGAGGGGTTCTGCTTGGCTCGGGGGTGACGTCCGTGCCGCGTCCGGTTGCGCCGTCCCACAATTTTGCCCAGCGCTGGGCCTATGCGGATCTGAATTACCTGTTCGGCACGCTGAATATCGAACATGATTTCGGCAAACATGTCACAGTCTACGGCGCTTTTGGTGCTCTGGGCAGCGATGAACAGGGAAATTACTCTTCCTTCACCGTGACCAATGCCGCGACAGGGGCTGGAACTGTTGGCAGCATGTATGTGCCTTATCAGCAGAATAACGAGAGTACGCGCGCCGGCGTCCGGGCTCATGTGGATACAGGGCCGATCCATCATGAAATCAACGCAGGCGGTTCCGCCCTGTGGGAAGAAACCCGCACCGCCTATTCGATGTATTCCAACAGCGCGGCTCCGCTAAACAGCAATCTTTACAATACGCCGCAGTTCGCCTCTCCGAGGCAGAACCTTGTGGGAGGCAATCTCAAGGACCCCACCCGTTCGAACTGGACAAAGCTGTACAGTCTTTACCTGTCTGACACCTTGACGTTCTGGCATGACCGGATCGCTCTGACCGCTGGATTCCGGTATCAGAACATTCTCGATAACAGCTACAAGTATTCCACCAACGGCTCTCTTTCAGCCGGATATGACAAGGGCGCGTTCACGCCTGTAGTCGGTCTTGTCATTCATCCGACACGCCAGACGGCAATCTACTTCAACCGGATCGAAGGCCTTGCCAAAGGACCACAGGCGACAGGCGCCAATGTCGTCAATCTGGGACAGATTTTTGCCCCCTACCAGAGCGTCCAGTACGAACTCGGCGCGAAATACGATATCGGACGCTTCAGCGCGGGGCTGGCTTTTTATCAGATCTCTCAGCCGAATTCCTATACCGAGGCTTATGGCAACACCGGCAGCCTGATCTTCCGTCAGGACGGACTGCAACGGAACCGGGGCATGGAACTGACCGTCAATGGCGAGATCATCAGAGGGCTCCGCTTCAACGGCGGCCTGACCCTGATCGACGCCGACCTGCGCCGCACGCAGAACGGCACCAACAACGGCCATACGGCCATCGGTATTCCAAACTATACGATCAACGGAAACCTCGAATACGATCTGCCCTTCCTGAAAGGCGCAACGGTTATCGGCCGCGTGGTCAATACAGGAAAGCAGATGGTCAATGTGGAGAACACCGCCCACCTGCCCGTCTGGACCCGTTTCGATCTGGCGGCCCGCTATACGTTCGCGGCGTATGGCAAGCCGCTGACGCTCCGGTTCGGCGTGGATAATCTCGCCAATACGCGCTTCTGGTCGTCCGCCTTCAACGGCTATCTGCTGGAAGGACTGCCGCGAACCTTCAAGTTCTCCTTCACCACGGACCTCTGACGCCTCGTCTCCTGTGCTGCGGCCAGTCATTGACGCTGGCCGTGCATAATTCTCGCGTCTGTCGCAGCCTCACGCTATCGTGACAGCGCGCTTTTTTATATCGTGTTCAGCGCGATGAAAACGAGTAGCCTCCCCCGACGCATCAGCCGCTTTGCCCTGCAACTGGCTGGCGGCATGATGCCTCCAGCCCTGACGCACTGGTTGGGCGTGCGCGACATCAGCATTACGCCGGAACAGATCGGTGTGCGCGAAGGTCTGCGCGCTGGCGTGGCGGTTGGCTCGATCATGCTGCTGGCCTGGTATCTGAACATCCCGATCATGGCCTGGTCGGCTTTCGCGGCGTTCTGGACGTGCCTTGTCGATCCGGGCGGCCTGATCCGCCTCAGGCTGGCGACCCTGCTGAAATTCGGTGCTTCGGGAACGCTGATTACGGGACTGCTTTCCGTCGCTTCCGGCTACGGACTGGCGCCGGTTTTCATCGCTCTGGGTCTCTGCATCTTCCTCTGCGGACTGGCGCGCCAGCGCGGTCCGGTCGCCACGCAGATCAGCGTTCTTGCCGCCATCGTCGCGGTGGTGGCGGTCTGCTATCCCCAGACACCGCTTGGAGGGGCGCATCTCGCGGGTATGTTCGTCGGTGGCTCCGTCTGGGCGGCCCTCATCTGCATCCTTGCATGGCCGGTCGATCCGTATGTTCCGCAAAGGCAGGCCTGCGCCGCGATTTTTCGCGAGCAGGCGAACATGATCAGCAGACTTCTGCTGATTGCCGAACAGAACGTCCTTGGCCACGATGCGCTCTATCATGAGATCAGCTCCTACAGGCGAGATATCCGAAACCGGATCGAACAGGCGCGCAAACGCGTGGAGATGCTTTCGGCGGATACGCTGAGCAGCCGCGCTCACGGGACACTCCTGCGCACGGTGGAAGCAGGCGACCGGATTTTCGTCGCGGCCATGGGTCTGGAACACGCAGCTTTCACGGCTCCCCTTCCTCCGATCGCACGCCGGACAGCCGGATTGATCGCCGCCACCCTGAGGCGCGCGGCACGAGAAATCGCCACTCCGGAACCGCGACCCGAGTGCCTTGCCCGACAGATCCGTTTCCTGCGCACCGCCGGTCCGCGTGACGGCGATCTGTTTGCCCGGTGCGCGCATCTGTGCGCCGACGCGCTCACCGATCTTCAGCAGGCATGGCAGCCCGCCGCAGAGGCAAACCAGATCGCCGCCACGCCGTCTCTGCCCAAGGAGCATATCTGGCCGACCGCCATTTTCGTGCGACACGCGGCGCGCCTCTCTGTCGCGGTGCTCACCGCCTACGCCATCGCCCTCGGGCTTGACCTGCCCTATGCCTACTGGGCGATGATGGCTGTTGTCGTGGTCATCCAGCCCAGTGTGAACGTGACCCTGCCCCGCGCACTGGAGCGCGTGGCGGGCAGCGTGGCAGGTGGTCTGCTTGCGGCCATCATGGGGGTGACATTGCCGATTCCCGTGATCCTGCTGCTGATTTTTCCTCTGGCGGCCGTGACGATCGCCCTGCGAAGCGTGAACTACACGCTCTGCGTCATGTTCATGACCCAGCTTTTCGTGCTCGTGACCGATCTCGTCAGCACGACGCACGGCTGGGACGTCGCGCTTTCAAGAGCGGCCAACAACACCATCGGCAGTCTGGTCGGTCTGGCCGCCTGCGTTCTGCTGTGGCCAGAGGCGAAAGCGCCCACGCTTGCTGAACAGATCATGGCGGCTGTCGCGTCCAATCTTCGCTATGCCACGCTGGCGGCGCGGGAAGAAAAAGCGTCATGGCACGAAATCGAACACGCCAGACGTGAGGCAGGGACTTTCTCCACCAGAGCGGAGATTCTGTATCAGCAGGTACGTCTGGAAGGATTACGGCGGTCTGACCACCTCAGAACCTGCGGCGATATCCTCTTCATGCTCAGGCGGCTTGCTGGCGCCGCCAATGTCTGGTGGCTGGAATATAACGACGCCAGTCTGTCATTGAGAACAAAGGAACGAGACGCCCTCTCCACCGTCGGGCGGGCAGCCCCACTGGTGAAGAAAACCGGCTTCAGTGACGCCGATCTGAGAGAGACCTTGTCCCTGCTGACAGCACTGAAGCTCTAAAAACCGGACGCCAGCGCGGAAGTTCAGCGACTGACACGCTTCGCCGGAATGCTCAGAACGATCGCCACGCCGAGCAGGGCCAGCACAACCAGACCATAAAGGGCCATGTCGGTTCTGCCAGTGGCGTCCTTGATCCAGCCCACGAAATACGGGCTGAGGAAACCAGCCAACTGCCCCAGCGAGTTGATCAGCGCTACGCCACCGGCGGCGCCCTCAGCGCTCAGAAAACCGTTACTCAGAGGCCAGAAAAGCGGCAGACCGCTCAGCGCTCCCGCCGTGGCGATGGTCAGACCAGCAACCGAGATCACTGCGTTATCGTGAAAGGCCGCCGAACAGGCGAGCCCGAACGCCGCCATGAGAAGCGGCACCGCAAGATGCCAGCGCCGTTCGCGCCGTCGATCCGAGGAACGACCCGCGACAATCATGAAAAAGCAGGCCCCCAGATAAGGAATGGCGCTTATCCATCCGACGACCCCGAGATCATGAAAACCAATGCTTTTGATAATGGACGGCAGCCAGAAATTGATCGCGTAGACACTGCTCTGAATACAGAAATACAGTAGTCCGAGCTTCCATATGGCCGGGCTGCGCACGACTTCCGAAAAACTGGCCGAGACCTGTTTGGGGCGGCTTTGCCGATCCTGAAACAGCGTGTCCGACAGCAGTTTTTTTTCCGTATCATCCAGCCATGCAACTTCCTTCACGGAATCACGCAGGAACAGAAACATCCCCACGCCGAGCAGAACCGTTGGCAGTCCTTCCAGCAGAAAGAGCCACTGCCATGCTTCAAATCCATGACTGTTGCCGCTGAACCAGTTCATGATGAGCCCGGAAAGCGGGCTTCCCAGCACACCGGAAAGTGGGATCGCCGCCATGAAAAGAGTGAGCGCCCTGCCGTGTCTCTGTGCGGGAAACCACTGTGTGAGATAGAGCACCATACCGGGGAAGAACCCGGCTTCCGCAGCGCCTGTCAGAAAACGCAGGATATAGAACCCTGTGGTCGTTTCAACGAACATCAGGCTGGTTGAAAGCCAGCCCCACACAATCATGATCAGCGCCAGCCAGCGCCGGGCGCCTATTTTCGCCAGCATGAGATTGCTGGGAATGCCGCATGCAATGTAGCCGAGGAAGAAAATCCCGGCCCCAAGACCGTAGGCCGTCTCACTCATATGGAGACTGTCCAGCATGCTCAGCTTGGCGAAGCCGACATTCACGCGGTCGAGATAATTGAAGAGATAACAGACGAAAATATAGGGAATCAGCCGCAGCGTGACCTTGCTGAATATCTGATTGAGACGGGCGTCCTGAGGCGAATGCGCCTCAGTAAAATTTCGCTCGGGCATGACTCTCACCGGTTCTTATTGTTTTTCTTGGTCCCATCCAGAGCATGAGACGGGGTAACAAAACAATAGTTCCGATAACAGGCTGGAAAACGGACGCCCCGGATTCACACACGCATCGGCTCAGTCAGGGTGTTGCAGCACGTCAGCCATTCGTGCGGCTATCAGGGCGTGAGCGTGGCGTGTCGGATGATATTCATCCCACCAGAGATGAGCGTCCGGGTCATTGCAGGCTTTCCGGGGCTTCGGCTGGGTGACCTGACAGGGTGCTTCAACATTGGTCAGACCCGAAGCCTTTCCGGACTGGATCAACTCTTCCGTCGTTCTGCGCCAGGAAAACCATGCCAGCGTGGTCTCCGATGTCTTGGTCATAGTGGACAGCATCTCCTGTATTTTGCTGTCAAACGAGTCTTCAAACTCCCGCGCCTGACTGACAGCCGCCGGCGTACCCGCCACAGCCGGCACGAGATCAAGAGCATAGACACCGAATACAAGAAAATGGCGGGCGCCGCTGGTCTGGAGAAGGGCAATCGTATCCCGGACATCCGCAGCGCACTGGCTGGCGGCATCGGGAATGGATACCGGTTTTGCAAAATCGATTTTCTGAAACAGATCGTTCGCCGATGCGCCGACAACATACAGCGCCTTTGGGTCCAGAACCTCATGCCGTGAAAGAAAACCGAGCACCTGTCCCCGTAGGCCGGTGTCACGCCAGCCATCGAGCCAACTGTAATAGTTGCCGCTCCCGCACCGTGCGCCACCGACAGCATAATCGCTCAGTCCCGCGCCAATCTTTCTGGCCAGCAGTTCGACGGCTGTCGGGCCGTTACTCCATCTCCCCTGCCAGTACAGGCCGCTTTCCGGCGCGGAGGGCAGCATGATGGCGTCCGGGATTTTCGCCTTCACGGCTTCCTCCGAGACTGTCAGGGCTGAGCCGTTATCGCTGTAACTGTCACCAAAAACATAGACATGGCTGAAGGAAGCAGGCTTTGCCCGGAGGTCTGTCGTTCCACAGACAAGACTGATGAGGACAGGAACGCATCCGGCCAGACGGCGGACAAAACGGCTGTTACCAGTCATGCGAACTCCCTGAGGCTGCGGCAGTAGCGGCCCTGTTGTTTCGATATGGAAACAATACGCTTTCATACACGGATTTTCAAGATTTGCCCTGTTCAGATGACTCCGTGTCGCAATGAAGCCGGATGAGCAGCATTCCGAGACAGTCGGAACCTTGCCACCACCCTCATCCCTTCCTATACCTTTTCCCCCGCCATTTCGGCAGCAAGAGCCATAAGAGCCCCTCAGGACAGTCCGGTCATGACCGAAGAGTTCCATCGCATCCGTCGCCTTCCTCCCTACGTTTTCGCGGAGGTCAACAAAGCCAAGGCCGCGGCCCGAGCGCGGGGCGAGGATATCATCGACCTCGGCATGGGAAATCCGGACAGCCCGACTCCCCCGCACATCGTGAAGAAGCTCGTGGAGACCGTCGCGGACCCGCGCAGCCACGGCTATTCGGTCAGCCGCGGCATTCCCGGCCTGCGCAAGGCTCTTGCCGGTTATTATGACCGCCGCTTCAACGTGAAGCTCAATCCGGACACGGAAGTCATCGCCACACTGGGCTCCAAGGAAGGGCTGGCCAATCTGGCGTCAGCCATCACCAGCCCGGGCGACACCATTCTGGTGCCCAACCCGTCCTATCCGATCCATCAGTTCGGCTTCATTATCGCGGGCGCGTCCGTGCGCTCGATTCCGGCCTATCCTGATGACGAGATGCTGCGCGCTCTGGAGCGGGCCGTCCGTCATTCGGTGCCGAAGCCGACCGCTCTGATCGTCAACTTTCCGTCCAACCCGACGGCGTATCTGGCCGATCTCGATTTCTACAAGGAAATCGTCAAGTTCTGCCGCCGCGAGGAAATTTTCATCCTGTCGGATCTGGCCTATGCCGAGATCTATTTCGGTGATCTCGTGCCGCCCTCCATTCTGGCGGTCGAAGGCGCGAAGGATATCGCTGTCGAGTTCACCTCGCTGTCGAAGACCTATTCGATGGCGGGCTGGCGCATGGGCTTTGCCGCAGGCAACCCGCGTCTGATCGAAGCGCTGGCGCGGATCAAGTCCTACCTCGATTACGGGGCGTTCACGCCGATTCAGGTCGCCGCCGTCGCAGCTCTCAGCGGTCCGCAGGACTGCGTGGCGGAAATCCGGCAGCTCTACAAGGACCGCCGTGACGTGCTGCTGCGCGGCCTGCACGCGGCAGGATGGGATGTTCCAAAGCCGGAAGGCTCCATGTTCGCGTGGGCGCCCATCCCGGAAAAGTTCCGCGACATGGGCAGCGTGGCGTTCTCCAAACTGCTCCTGCAGGAAGCGGGCGTGGCCGTCGCGCCGGGTCTCGGTTTCGGTGAACACGGCGAAGGGTTCGTGCGTATTGGGCTGGTGGAGAACACCCAGCGTCTGCGTCAGGCAACCCGCGCCATCAAGGGCTTCCTGAACGCCAACGGCATTAACGGGCCAGCGCAGCAGGCCCCCCAACAGAAACAGTCTACGCTGGAGGATACCGCGTCGTGAGTTCGTCTAAAGGAGACGTCGCTTCCAAAACCCCGCTGCGCCTTGGCGTCGCGGGTCTCGGCACCGTGGGTGCCGGTCTTGCCATTCTCCTGCGTGACAACGCGGATATCATTACGACACGGGCTGGTCGTCCCATCGAAATTACGGCTGTCGCCGCCCGCGACAGAACACGCGATCGCGGTATCGATCTGAGCGCCCTCACGTGGCACAGCGACGCCGTCGATCTGGCGTCTGATCCGAATGTCGATGTGGTTGTCGAACTGATCGGCGGCTCGGAAGGCACCGCGCGCGCTCTGGTCGAGGCCGCCCTGAAAGCTGGCAAACCCGTAGTGACGGCGAACAAGGCGCTGCTGGCCGTGCATGGCGACAGCCTCGCCCGTCTGAGCGCCGCCAACAACGCGCCGCTGCTGTTTGAAGCTGCTGTCGCGGGCGGCATCCCCGCCATCAAGACGGTGCGCGAAGGTCTGGTGGCGGACCGCCTGCTCTCCATCGGCGGTATTCTGAACGGCACCTGCAACTACATCCTGACCGCGATGCGTGAGACCGGTCGCGACTTCAGCGACGTGCTCGCCGAGGCGCAGGCACTGGGCTACGCGGAAGCCGATCCTTCCACGGACGTTGACGGCATCGACGCCGCCCACAAGCTGACGATCCTCGCATCTCTCGCCTTCGGCCATCCCGTCGAGTTCGACAGCGTGCATGTCGAGGGTATCCGCAGTATTGGCGCGCTCGACCTGAGTTTCGCACGCACGCTTGGCTATCGCATCAAGCTGCTTGGTCTGGCCCGCCAGTCGGATCGCGGCGTGGAAGCCCGTGTTGCTCCCTGCCTCGTCCCGGAGGGAGCACCGATTGCTCAGGTCGACGGCGTGTTCAACGCCGTGATCGCCGAGGGCACCTTCGTCGGTCGCCTGATGGTCGAAGGTCGTGGAGCCGGGGCGGGCCCAACAGCCAGCGCGGTTGCTGCCGACATCATCGATATCGCCCGTGGCAATACCGTGCCTGTCTGGGGCATGGATGTGGCCACGTTGCAGGCCACTAGAAGCCGTCCGGCTTCGGAATGGCATGGAGCGTTCTATCTGCGCCTCAGCGTGGCTGACCGTGCAGGCGTCATCGCCGACATCACAGCCATTCTGCGTGACTGTGGCGTCTCGCTCAGCAGCATGATCCAGCATCCATCAGTGAAGCAGGCCGAGAATGTGCCGCTGGTGCTGGTGACGCATCCGACCGCGGAAAGCGCAATGCAGGCTGCCCGTGAGCGCATCGCCGCGCTGGATGTGGTGTCGGCAGAGCCCGTGCTCATTCGCATAGAGAACTTCTGAGCGGGTCGCGCCCCTCGACCTCTCTCCTCTCGGGTGGTACCATCACTTCCCAACGTGGCTTGAGGCCACATCATTTTTCTGACCGGAGCAACAGATATGTCGGACGAAACGCACTCCCGACCCTACATCGTCTCGGACCGCAATCTGGCTCTTGAGCTGGTCCGCGTCACGGAGGCCGCAGCGGTGGCGTCAGCGCACTGGACCGGTCGCGGCAAGAAGAATGATGCCGATGGCGCAGCAGTGGAAGCCATGCGCAAGGCTTTTGATACGGTCGCCATTGACGGCACCGTCGTCATTGGCGAAGGCGAGATGGATGAAGCGCCGATGCTGTATATCGGTGAGAAGGTCGGTGCCGGTGGTCCAGCCATGGATATCGCCGTTGATCCGCTGGAAGGCACCAGCCTCTGCGCCAAGGACATGCCGAACGCCATTACGGTTGTCGCGCTGGCCGAGCGCGGTAACTTCCTGCACGCGCCGGACGTCTACATGGACAAGCTGATCGTCGGGGCGGGTCTTCCTGATGACGTGATCGACCTTGACGCTTCCATTGGCGAAAATCTTCGCAATCTGGCAAAGGCGCGCGGCCGTCATATCGGTGACATCACGCTGTGCGCGCTTGAGCGGGAACGTCATGAAGAAATGATCGCCAAGACCCGCGAGGCCGGTGCGCGTATCCGTCTCATTTCCGATGGTGATGTGGCGGCTGGTATCGCAGCCTGTCTTGAGACCTCTTCGGTCGATATTTACGCAGGGTCCGGTGGTGCGCCGGAGGGTGTTCTCGCGGCCGCCGCTGTTCGCTGCATGGGCGGCCAGATGCAGGCGCGCCTGATGTTCGAGGATGACACGCAGCGTGAGCGCGCCCAGAAGATGAATCCCGGCAAGCAGCCTGACCGCAAGCTCGGACTGCATGATCTGGCTGCCGGTGATGTGCTCTTCTCGGCGACTGGCGTCACCTCAGGCTTTCTGCTGAAAGGCGTGAAGCGTATGCCGCACCGTGCTGTGACGCATTCTCTGGTGATGCGCTCGAAGTCCGGCACCCTTCGCTTCATTGAAGGCTACCACAACTACAACACCAAGACCTGGAGCGTTTCCTGATCTTTTTTCCACGGCTCACAAGATGATTCCGGAAGAGAAGGTCGAGGAAAAAGCTCTTCATGAGCCTGTTCTCGGTGTCACCGGGAGCCTTATGGGGCATCGTTGGGTATGGCGCGCAGGAGCCGATGACCCGACGACGCTCCGACTGGGAAGCGCTATCGCGCAGTCATGCGGACTTCCCGAGATCGTAGCGCGCATCATGGCGATGCGGGGTCTGAAAGCGGAGACGGCTTCAGCCTTCATTGAGCCCCGGCTTCGCAGCTTTCTTCCCGATCCTTCCTGCCTGAAAGACATGGATATCGCCGCAACGCGTCTGGCGCAGGCAGTGGAGAAGCATGAAACCGTCGGCATTCTCGGCGACTACGATGTCGATGGCGCCTGTTCTTCCGCCCTGCTGACGGACTATCTTCGTCAGTTCGGATGTGTGGTGCATACCCATATTCCGGACCGTATGAAGGAGGGCTACGGCCCGAACGAACAGGCTCTTCTCGGTCTGGTCGAGCGTGGAGCCTCTCTTGTCGTCTGCCTTGATTGCGGCACCGCAGCCGCTGCAATCCTTGCTTGCCTGAAGCAGAAAGCTGACGTCATCGTCATCGATCATCACAAGGCTGAACTGTCACTCCCGGACATTCACGCGCTGGTCAATCCCAACCAGCCAGACTGTTCTTCCAGCCTGAATCATCTCTGTGCTGCGGCTCTCACTTTTGTCACGCTGATCGCAACGACACGGGCTTTACGCCGCAACGGATATTTTTCCGAAGACCGTCCTGAGCCGGACCTGCTTGTCTGTCTGGATCTGGTCGCCCTCGCCACCATCTGCGATGTCATGCCATTGCAGGACATCAACCGGGCCTTTGTGCATCAGGGCTTGCGCGTGATGGGCAAGCGTCAGCGTGTCGGCCTACGCACGCTGATGGACGTTGCGAGTGTGGTTGAAAAACCCAATGCGTTTTCGTGCGGTTTTGCATTGGGGCCCAGAATCAATGCTGGTGGCCGGATTGCTGAGTCGGACCTTGGCTTCAGACTGCTGTCCGCAGAGGACGACTTCTCGGCCCGTCAGATGGCTGAGCGTCTCAATGATATCAATCGGAAACGACAGGATGTAGAAGCGGACATTCTGGACGCGGCAATGGAGCAGGCTGGTCTTCAATTTGATGCAGGCCATGCGGCGCTACTTGTAACAAGCCCTGACTGGCATGCAGGTGTCGTCGGAATTGTCGCAAGTCGTATCAAGGACGAATTCAACCGCCCCTCCTTTGTGGCTTCTGAGGACGAGCATGGAAAACTCAAGGGCTCCGGACGCTCCGTTTCTGGTTTTGATGTGGGCGCCGCAGTCATTGCCGCCAAGGAGCACGGTCTGCTCATCGCTGCTGGCGGCCATGCCGCAGCGTGTGGTTTTACGCTCGCTAGAGAGAAGCTACCTGCTTTTCATACCTTTCTGAATGAACGTTTTGACGCGGTTCGGTCCTATCCCAAAAAACCCTTTCTTTCAGTGGACGCCATCATTCCACCCAGCGCCGCGACTTCGGATCTGGCAAAAGCACTGGGCACTCTCGCTCCCTTTGGTCAGGGCAATGAAGAGCCTGTTCTGGCCATAGCAGACGTCAAGGTGGATCGTTTCTTCAGGATTGGGGCAAACAAGCGATCCATCCGCCTGACGCTGTCTGGTGACGGCAACCGCAAGATCAACGCCGTCATGTTCAATATCAAAAATGACGCGATACTGGATACGCTGGAAAACCTGTCACGGCCTACATTGAATATCGTGGGATGGTTACGTGTCGATACATGGCAGGGGCGTGAAAACACGACTTTTTTCATCCGGGATCTCTCTGTCTGATATCCTGATTGAAAAGTTTTTCAGTGCTGGCACTGCCTTTCGCTCCATCGTCTGAAACTGTGGGTTTGATTCACACACCACCTACACGGCAATGGACTTTTCCCTCGTGTCCGGAGAGCGCTGCTCTCTCAATGGTTAATTCTAAGGAAAATTACCTATAATATTAACCATTTCGAAATTCATTTTGGCTATCAAGCTCTAACCACGACTTTTTAAAGAGCCGGAAGGAGCACACCATGCGCATAGTCGAAGCTGCCCGATTGATTACGACAGGTCGCATTCATCCTGAAACTCTTTGGGAAATTACCACGCCTGCCGAACGCGTTACTATCGCTCTGCTCGCAGGCAGACCTGACTATTTACCCAACAATGCCAAAACACCAACAACCGCATGGTCTCTCATGGATACGCGTTGCCGCTCTCTGGTCCAGCGTAGAGCGCCAATTCATGTGAGGCGATGCTTGCCCGATTACAAACCACTTCCGAGCGCATTTTCGGTCAAGCCCGGCAAACAGGAAACATCCTCCGGTGAATCGTCAGCGAGAAACACCGTATATACCGATATCCAGCCACTTCCCTGTTGAGTAATTAAACCCTTTTATTCGCTCGTATTCTATTACATTAACTGATTTGGCAGCCAATTCTTCATAAAATGCTTTTTCATCACGCCGACCAACCAAAGCTAGGCCACAGGATTTGTTGCGTTCCAACATAATCGCGGCATTTTTTGAAGTATCAAACCTAATCTGTCCATGCATAAGAAACACAAAGCTTGGTTCAGAAAAAGAACTGGATACTATTTCCGGATCAGTACAGGGCAGATGCTGGTTAACTGCTTCGGTCAGTCTGGGAGACAACCATATTTGATGTAAACGTGGGATAACCCCCAAAAACAGTCCCACATAAATCAGAACGGCAGATCCCATTGCATAAAACGCAGCCTGTCTCATGCGCGCTGAGACAACAGCTCGCGCCGTCTGGGCCAGAAGAGGTACGCTTCCTATAGCGATAAGCCACGCCTCCGCAGGAATAGAACCTTCAATAATTTTACTGATCACTATTCCCGCAAATGACAGGGCAAAGCCTGCAATAAGGCAAATGCCACCATAAACGAACAAGGCAGCTTTGCCCCACTTCTTTTGCGGCCACTGCCATTCAGCGCCTGAGTTACATAGTGCGGCTCCAGTAAAAAGAGCAATCGCAGGATATGTTGGCAGAACATAATGAGGAAGTTTTGTCGCTATTAATTCAAAGACAATCCAGTGCGGAATAATCCAGCATAGCAGATACTGTATCTGCCAGCTTTTTCTGCGGACCCAAACAAATGGGAGAGATGCCGCGGCAAAAAAAGAGCCGGGCCAGAAAGCCAGGCCAAAGACGAGAAGATGGAACCCCGGCGGAGCCCCATGCGCCTCTTGCCCCTGTCCGATCTTTCCAAGAAAATTTCTTCCTACAGAGTGCTGAAAAAATTCGCCGTGGCTAACCAGCCCGATCGCAAGGCACCAGGGCACAACAATCGCCAGCATGACCATCCAACCCCAGCCAAAGCGCAGGCGATGGAGCCAGGTCCAGTTTTTTTCAACAAGAGCGAAACACAGCGGCGTTCCAAGCCCCGGGATGAGGACGACTGGGCCTTTGAGCATCAGGCCACACCCCAACGCGCTCCAGTAAAGCAGAGCTGTGGCAACAGGGGTCGTTCTGCCTTTGCTTCTGTCTTGCAGCACAAGAAGAAGCGAAAACTCAGCCAAAAGGACAGCGAGCAGCAACGTGCTGTCAATTGTCGCCATCCGCCCTTCAGCCTGCACCAGCACTGATGTCGCCAGAAGAGCGCCGGCAAGGAGCCCAGCAGCCGGACTGAACAGTATGGCTCCCATCCACGCTGTCAGCCCGATGGCTGAAGTCATCGCAACTAGAGAAGGAAGACGGTAGGCCCACACCGCCCTGTCAGAGAGTGTTCCCGTCAGGGAAACGGCCGCAGCTTCAAGCCAGTAGATACCGGCGGGCTGAAGGTATCGTGGTTTATCCTGAAACCGCACATCAATGAAATTGTGTGTTTCAAGCATCTGGGCTGTCGCCTGCATGTAGCGAGGCTCATCCCGATCAAAGGGCGGGATGCTCGCCCTCCCCGGCAGCAGAAGCAAAAAAACACTGAAAGCAAGAAGCAGAAGACGTTTGAAGAATACGTCGTCCAATTTACTCTTCAGCATTCTTCAACTGTTTCAGGCAAACGGGTTCTGTTTCTCAGCCAGACAACACCCAGCAAATCTCTCACGCCGACAATAGCGCGCCCCAGATTGGTATATTTCGACTCACCGTGAAGCCGGGAACGGTGCCTTACCGCTTTACAGACCAAAGGTACCTTGTAGGTTTTCATGAGAGCTGGAAGGAAGCGGTGAAGACCTTCGAACTGGGGTAAATTCAGGAAATCTTCACGCAGGAAGACTTTCATCGGAGCGCCTGTGTCCGGACATTCATCCGCAAGAATACGTTGGCGGAGACCATTGGCAAAACGCGTTGCAAGGCGACGCCATATCGTGTCGCTACGCTTGAGCCTCGTTCCAACGACCAAAGGCGCACGGCCTGTTTTTTGGCCGGAAAGTCCCAAATCAAGCAATTCAGGAATCTCAGATGGATCGTCCTGCCCATCACCGTCTATGGTTGCGATCCAGACGCCTCTGGCGTTTTTGATGCCCGTTCTTAGGGCCCCGGATTTACCACGACGCCTGTCATGCCTGAGGATACGCAACCCACTCAGACCAGAAACGGTCTTCCGGGCCTGACGCAGCATGTCCAGAGTGCCGTCCGCGCTTCCATCATCGACGAAAACAATTTCACAAGCGGGAAGGTCTGACAGAACAGCAGCGAGTTCCTGACAGACAGGAATTATATTCTCTCGCTCATTCAGTACTGTCACGACGATACTTAAAACAGGTCTCTCCGCAGAGAGCTTTTCACTCTCTGCGGAGAGACCTGTGTTTTCGTTCAATACCAAAGACTTATCAGGCTGCACGGGCAGTCAGGGCAGCCGGCAGGTCAGCAATCGCCTTGTCGATCATGGAAACCGATGACTCTGGGCTAACCGTTTCTTCAATCACAAGCTGAGCGCTTTTAAACGCAGCATCAACTGCCGCAGCACGAACCTCTTCGACTGCAGCACGCTCCGCCGCAGTAATGCGATCACGCGCCATCTGCTCCCGGCGGCTCAGCATTTCTTCAGCTTCAACGCGGGCTTTGGACGCCATGTCTTCAGCCTGTTTGCGAGCCTGCTCGATAACGGCATTCGCTTCCGCGTAAGCCTGCTCACGCTCACGCGTCGCATCTTCACGCATCTGCTCGGCCTCGCGACGAAGCCGGGCGGCCTCTTCAAGCTCGACCCGGATACGGTCGGCACGCGCATCAAGAAGATCTCTAAGCGGCTTCCAGACCTTTGGACCAAAGATCACAAAAAACAGCACAAAAGATGTCGCGTACCAGAAGCCAACGTTCTGAAAAATGGTCACTGACGTTATCTCCCCGTCACGCGATTGCTGACTGCGCAGACTTCTCGGCCGTCACCTTCGCAACAGCCGATTCAATTCTGGCACGATCAGGCTTTGTTCCGGTAAGCTTCTGCACCAGAGCCTCGGCCACATCGGATGCAATCGGCTTGAGAGATGCAAGAGCTCTAGAGCGTTCTTCTGCAACAGCTTTTTCAGCCGCGGCAATTTCAACTTCGAGTTTTGCACCCAGATCAGCGAGACGAGAGGAAGCCTGCCTACGCTCTTCATCAAGCACAGCATCAAGATGCGCCTGAGCTTCCGCAGCAGCAGCTTTTTTCGTCTCATTCAGTTCACGGACAGCACTGTCGGCATCGACTTTTGCTGCACGAGCCTGATCAAGATCACCGTTGATACGCTCACTACGACTGACAAGAACCTTATCGACTTTAGGCAATGCCCAGCCGCGTAGGGCGAGATAGAAAAACAGAAAGATGCCAGCGCCCCAGATAACCTGCCCCGTGAGGAGCGGGTTTCTGAAGTCCAGCTGAGGCATACCCGCCGCGTGCGCGCCGGGCGCCGCCGCCATGAGAAGCGGCAGACTCGCGACTCCCGCAATGAGAGAGTGACGAATCAGGGAAACCGGATTGCGCACGAAGCTACTCCGTCCTCAGACGAACAGGATCAGGAAGGCGATCAGAAGGGCGAACAGGGCAACAGCTTCTGTCAGCGCGAAGCCAAGCATGCCAAGGCCGAACACATGCGGGCGAGCCGCAGGGTTACGTGCGATGCTGCTGACGAGCGTTGAGAAGATGTTGCCGAGCCCGATGCCGACACCGGCAAGGGCGATTACAGCGATACCGGCACCGATTTCACGGGCTGAAGCGAGGTCCATTTTGATTTTCCCTATTAACGAAAAAACGTAACCCGACGGGGTCTGCCCCAGTTAGTGGGACACGGCCTCCCTCAGATAGATGCAGGTCAGGATAGCAAACACATAGGCCTGCAGAACACCAACCAGCAATTCCAGCCCCATCAGCGCGATATTGATCACGAGAGGGCCAACCGCGAGCACATCACCAATGAAGCCAAGTCCGGCCAGCATGATAACGAAGCTTGCGAAGATATCGAACATCACGTGACCAGCCACCATATTGGCGAACAGTCGAATCGACAGGCTGACAGGACGTGACAGAAAGGAAAGGATTTCAATCGGCACCAGCAGGGGAGCCAGCAGCACAGGCGCTCCCGCAGGCATGAAGTGCGCGAAGAACTTGAACCCCTGCACCTTCAGCGACACAACGATCGCGATCAGGAACACCATCAGAGCCAGAGCGAAAGTCACGGCAATATGGCTGGTGAAGGTGTAGGAGAACGGGATGAGACCCAGATAGTTACCGGCAAGAATGAAGAAGAACAGGGCGAAGATGAAAGGAAAGAAAGCCGTCCCTTCAGGCCCGATCGTATCCACAGCCAGATTATGGATGAACTCGTAGCAGATTTCAGCCGCAGCCTGAAGACGCCCGGGCACAACCGCCGCCGACTTCATCCCGAAATGAAGAAACGCAAGAACAAGCAAGCACGCCACAGCCATGAAGACAGGCGCCTGACTGAGACTGAGAGCCTCGCCCAGCCCACCCAGAACAGGATGCAGCTCGAACTGCTCGAGCACGTTGATACTTGAACCGCCCGCCAACGCTATTCTCCTCGACCTTCCCGGTCGCTCGGATTTTTATTCTTGCCGTTCCAACGACTGCATCAGTCGCCAGACATTCAGGATACCGGCGCCACCGCCGAGAAGAGCAAAGATCACGATGAACAGGGCTCTGAAATGGAACCAGCGGTCCAGTCCCCAGCCTGCCAGCACTCCAACGACGAGCCCACCAAGCATTTCGCTTCCTGCCCTTGCCGCCAGAGACAGGAGCGATTTGTCCTGAGCATCCGGTTTCTGGTCAGTGGCCTGCTTGCCCGCGACACGCTTCTGCGCGGCACGGAGACGTTCGTCAAAGGAAGTTCTGTCCTCGGTCACTCGCACCTCCCAACTGGGTGCATCGGCTTGCTAACGACCCTGCATTTCCCTGTCAAGCAAGCGTGACTCTTCTGTAACCAACCGATCATGCGGAATACTGACACGCCGCGTGAAAAAAAGCCGCTTTCGATGCCGTTTTCGGGAATAAAACGCCGTTTTAAACGGACTTTTAACGAGCGTTGCCGTCCTTTTAACAGCCATCCGAAATGGATCGGTGCGACAATGCGGATCAACAGACGACGCGGTCAAAACGAATCTGATTCTGACAGATCAGCCTTCCTGAACCGACATCTGCATGAAGAAATCGAGACCGGTAAATGAAGGTGCTGTCATGACAACCTCCTCCAGTTTTTCTGACACCGACAGTTTTGTCCTCAGCGGTCAGACCAGCACAGTCTCTTCCGGCACAATTGCCTCGGCAGTGACTGTTCTCGGTGGCGGAATACTGATTGTCGACGGTGTTGCGAACGGTACCAGACTGCAAGGCACCACAGCAGGTCAGGCTCAGGAAATCGTTCAAAGCGGCGGCACCGAGCAGAATGTGACCGTTCTGTCCGGAACTGTGAAAGTCTTGAACGAGGGCCTGCTGAACACCGGCATCGCCCTTGCAGGCGGCACGATAGAACTCGCCAGCGGCGCGGTGGCTGATACCCTTGTCGCGGGCAGCAGGGGCACTGTCACAATATCATCCGCTGAAGTCACATCCGTAACGTTTGCAGGTGGAACCCTGAATGTCACCGATGCCCGTGTTCCCGTGCAGGCGGTTTCATCCGGGACGCTTGTTCTTGGCAGCTCGACTTCGGCAGCAGGTCTGCGGACAGGAGCATCAGGCACGCTGATTCTCAATGGCGGCAGCGCATCCGGCACGGTGATCAGCGGCGCCTCGGCTCTGGAGCAGATCCTGGCTCCAGCCGGATCAGGCGGAGTGGCGGAACAGAATTTCCTCATCCTTGATGGCGGCTCACAACAGGTCGGAAACGGAACCGTGGAAAACGGGACTATCGCCTCAGGAGGAAGCCAGACGCTTCAGTCCGGCACATCCGCCCGACAGGTCATCATTGCTTCCGGCGGAACCCAGACAGTCGCTTCCGGCTCTGTGGCCGTGAACGATATCGTCGAGGCTGGTGGTTTTGTGACAAATGATGGCACACTCATTTTTGAGGGCCAAAGTTCGATCGCGGGTCAGATTTCAGGGGCTGGAGCAATCAGCCAGACCGGTTCGGGCACGACTCTGCAATTCACCTCCGGCGCTCTGGAACATTTTTCCGGCACAATCGCCCTTTCAGGCGGCACAGTCATGGTGGCGGACGGTGATGAGGCCAGCCACGTCCAGTTTCTGTTCTCCACATCAGGCGGAGAATCTCTGGTGCTCGGCTCGGTTCCGACGAGCCTCACTCTCTCCGGCTTCGGCGCGAATGACAGCGTTTTCCTATCCGGTGTAACTTCGGGAACATCACTTTCTCTCGGCACCGGCTCACAACTGACGCTCGAATCGGGAGGTTCAGCTCTTGAGACGATCTTCCTCGACAGCGGAACGGACTACAGCGGCGCGAATCTGACTCTGGTTGAAAATGCGGACGGCACCGGAGCCACCCTGTCATTCGGCGGCGCAGTCTCACCCCATATCGATACTATCATTGCTAACGGTGATGTCGGTATAGTCGTCGCCACGGACGAGACTGCTCTCATTCCAACAGCATCGTTCGGCATCAATACAGTGGTTCAGGCGGGCGGACGCCTCTATGTCGATGGCCTTGGCCTCCAGAACGAAGTGCATGGCACGGAAGTCGTCGCCTCCGGTGGACGGGTCGCGCAGACCCGACTTTATGGCTCCGAGGAAGTGCTGACCGGCGGCGTAGCCTCCGCCACCAGCATTGTTGGCGGCACACAGTCCATCCTTGGCGGCACGGCGACCGGGACCACTATCACGGGTCGCTACAATGCCAACAATCTCGGGCCGGACATGATGATCGACGGCACGCAGATCGTGGGCTCAGGCGGACTGGCCAGCGATACGACTGTAAACGTCACTTTCGCCGGAAATACCTACCTGCCGCTGGGACAGGCCATTTCAGACAGCGTTCAGTATGTCGAAAACGGCGGCACAGCCATCGACACCACGCTAACCGGCCTGCATCTGGGGTGGCTCTATCATACCACTCCTCTATGGGCTGACGGGTATGCGCAGCAGATCGTCATGTCGGGCGGGACAGCGATCAATACGACAGCCAACGCCAACGCCACCATTGACGTTCAGGCTGGCGGCTCCGCGACCAACATCTCCCTGGACGGCGGCACGCTCACCCTTGAAAAAGGCGCTCTCTATACCGGCACCCTCACCTTTCTGCCGAATTGTGATCCGGGGTATACGGTTTACGGCATGTCAGGCAGTCATACGACGCAGTCAGTGCTCAACGTCACCATGGATCAGCTCGCCTCGATCACCATTCAGGGCTTTGACGTCATTGGCTCCGTCATCACGATGGGCCTGACCTCTCTCTACAGCCCATCCGGCACCCAGACTGTCAGCACGATCAACCAGATTGTCATTACCGATCTGACGTTCGCTGGCACGGCCAACGAGATTGATACCGGTTTCATTGGCGCTGACGGCGTTCTGACCGTAACTGAAGGCAACGAGAGCGTCTCCATCCATCTGGGCGGCACGTTTGGCTCCCCTTTCTACTTCCAGCGCGCTCCTGATGGTGGCACCCGAATCACTTACGGCGTGCCCTGCTACTGCCCCGGAACGCTCATCAGCACACCGGATGGAGAACGCGCCATCGAGACACTCTCCATCGGCGACATCATCCAGACAGCTTCCGGAGAAAGCCGTGCAATCCGGTGGATCGGACGACGGAGCTATGACGGACGTTTTGCCGAGGGCAACCCGGACATCCTGCCCGTGGTCATTCAGGTAGGTGCTCTGGGGAACGGCCTTCCCCGTCGCACCCTGCGCGTATCGCCCCTCCATGCGATGGCGCTTGACGGCAAGCTCATTCCTGCCAGCCTGCTGATCAACGGTTCCAGCATCACCCAGACGCGCAGACCGCGCCGCGTGGATTACATCCACATCGAACTCGACACTCACGATCTTCTGCTGGCGGAAGGCGCGGCCTCTGAAACATTCGTCGATGACGACAGCCGGTCCATGTTCCACAACGTCACCGAGTATGAGACGCTTTATCCGGACGAGGAGCGTCAGGCGGCCCATTTCTGCCTGCCCCGGATCGAAGATGGTCCGCAGCTTGAGGCGATCAGGCTGCGCCTCAAAGCTCTTGCCGCCGACGTCATGGAACGCAGCCGGGTCCACGGTTTCGTGGACGCCATCACTGCCACCACGATCGAAGGATGGGCGCGCTGCGATGCCGTGTCCGACACGCCACGCGAGCTGATCATCTACAGCCGGGATATCGAGCTGGGACGTGTCACGGCAGACCGTTTCAGGGCGGATCTGACCGAGAATGGCCATCATTCAGGGAAGCACGCCTTCTGCTTCACGTGCGAAGTCCCTGTCGTCGCAGGACTGATTCGCGTGGAGGATGCTGACACAGGTGACTGCCTGACCAACCCGGCGGCAAGCGGATCGCTTCATGACCATGCTGCCTGAGCGTTTTCGTTCGTAAAACTTTCAGGATTATCTCCGACACTGCCTTTCATGAGCGTGTCAGAAAAATCAGCAGTGTCTGCCGGATCGGCCTTCGCCGGATTTGTCGACGTGATCAGCCATGAACCCGGTCAGGGCTGGACGATTGCGGGCTGGGCCAGAAACCTGATGGACCCGTCAGCCCGCTATCAGGTCCGCATCCTATGCCACGGCAATCAGGTTGCTGAAGCGGTGGCTGATGGCTTCCGCGAGGATCTGGTCATCCCGGGCAGCGCGGACGGGCGGCACGCCTTTTCGATTCTGATCCCCGATGACGCCGCCCCGGCCGCAGAGACCGGTTCTTTCAACGTCCTGCTGCTTCCTGACCGTCAGCCCCTTCCTCTCGCCGAGCATCTAGCCGGGACAATCCCTTCCGGCCTGCGGGGCTCCATCGATATCGTCGGACGCGACAGGATTGCAGGCTGGCTGAGAAGCGATACCCATCCCGACATGCGCCTCAGCGTGGCGATCATGGTCGATGACGCCCTTCAGCACCGGATGCTCGCCAATCAGTTCCGTCCGGATCTGCGCGACAATGGCCTCGGCGACGGTCGCTACGGGTTTGATGTCATGCTGTCCCCACCCCTCTCTCTGGACAGCGACCATGTCGTTTCCGTTCTCTGTGCGGAAACCAATACCCCTCTGCCCGGCTCGCCTCTGTATTTCCCGGCGACACGCCGTTTCAACGAGACGTTCCGCCAGCACGTAAGACAAACTCTCAACGGAATAGCCACCGCCCGCCAGCGTGAGGCCGCTCTGGAATTTCTTGCCGATCAGACCCACCAGCTCCGTAACGAGCAGGGACGCGAAGACTCACGCAAGGCTGCGACGGAACACCACCGACTGGCGCAACGACGCAAGGAAGCAGAGCCGGGCGTCACAGTTCCCAGAATTCTGTTTGTTGATGACCGGGCTCCTGATCCAACCCGCGACGCTGGCTCCAGCGCCCTTCTCTCGCACATGCAGGCAGCACAGGCCCTTGATTATGAAGTCAGCTTCGTCGCGTCGGTCATGGAGCCCGGTGTCGCAGCAGTCCGTGAACTGGAAAAGCAGGGCTTTGCCTGCTGGCGCGCTCCGGCCTATCCGACGGTTGAATCGTTGCTGCGAACACAGACAAACAGTTTTGACGCCATCTATTTCCACCGTCTGACCAACGCAGGCCGTTACCTCGATCTGGCGAGGCTTTACATGCCGGGGGCCCGCCTGATCTCCAGTGTTGCCGATCTGGCGTGGTTGCGGCTGGAGCGGCAGGCCGTTGCCGAAAATCGCCCCGAACTCCGGACGGCTTCCGGACAGGAAAAGGTGCGAGAACATATGGCGACGTGGGCATCGCACAGCGTGATCACCCATTCGCCAGTCGAAGCTGCCCTGTTGGCTGCGGCGGTCCCGACAGCCAGCATCCATGTCGTTCCGTGGCATCTGGAATTGAAAGAACCGCCTCTTCCTTTCGAACGACGGCACGGTGTCGCCTTCATTGCGCATTACGGCCATGCCCCCAATATCGATGCCGCCAAGTGGCTGGTGGGCGATATCCTCCCTCTTCTGTGGGAACAGACCCCGGATATCGAAATTCTGCTGGTCGGAAGCGCGATGCCGGACCTGATTATTCAGATGGGCGAGATTCCCGGTGTACAAGTGCTCGGACATATCGCCGATCTGGACAGTTTCCTGCGTTCCGTTCGTCTGACAATTGCGCCACTGCGGTTCGGAGCCGGTATCAAGAGCAAGGTTCTGGAAAGCTGGGCTGCTGGCATTCCCTGCGTCGCTACACCGATTGCTACGGAAGGTATGAATCTTCCGGTTGAGCTACAGCTTTCCGTGGCAAGCAGCGCTGCCGATCTGGCAAAACTTGTAGCGAAACTTTATTATGACCCCGAAGCGACGGCTTCTCTGGCTGAAGCGGGACAGGATTATATCCGTATCCGCCATTCGACCGATCGTGTGCGCTCGGCACTTGACCGGAGTCTTGGGACTTTACGTAGAGCATAGCTTTTTAAAATATATAATACTTTACAATCATAGTGTTATATATATTTTCTTTATTTTACGCTGAGGAAATCACCGCTGATTTTTCGATACTCTCAGTGACAGATTGATCTCCCGACATGACAGCCTGATCCACCATTATCGACATTTCCGCACATCAGGTCTTGACCGCACAAAGCATAGAAATAAAGAAAAATAATACACTGAAAATAAAGTATAAAATTATTATTTTTTAGAGCCAACCTCTGCCCGAAAGCTCCCATCTGCAGAAAACATTGGGATCGGTCGCCCATCAAAGCCCTGTCAGCAGTTGCATTCAGCCCTGATGCCCTGCATCTTCCGCCCGCTTTTCCAAAGACGTACCGGACGAAGCAGGAATGGGACTCTTGCCTGCGCAGAAGCTCCCTGTTTCGGACAAGACGGAGAACGGTCGCCTACGCAATGATGTATTACAGCCGGATCAAACTGCTCTCCGTGGCTGCGGTGTGCCTGCTTGGCGCCCTGCTCTGCGTGCCCAACTTTGTCCGCAAGCCTGCGGCGTCCATCCCCTGGCCCGAGATTCATCTCGGCCTTGACCTTCGGGGAGGCTCATATCTTCTCCTTCAGGTCGACCTGTCTTCCCTGACGCATGATCGGCTCCAGAGCCTGTCAGATTCGCTGCGGCAATCACTGATCAGCGCCAACCTTGGATATCGCAACATTGCGATCAATCCGGACAAGGCCGAAATCACCTTCCAGCCCCGCGATCCTTCAGAGAAGGACCGTGACCTGAAAGTGCTGGAAACCCTGCCGCGCACGGTTCCGAACGAATTTTCGGTCACGACCGGTTCTGACGACACCATCGCCATAACGCTGGACAGCGGCGCCATGCGGGTCCGGACGCATGACGCGGTCTCTCAGGCGATCGAGATTGTCAGACGCCGTATCGACGCCACCGGTGCTGTCGATCCTCAGATTACACGACAGGGCGAGGACCGCATCGTCGTGGAACTTCCGGGCATCAGTGACCCTGAGCGCGTAAAAGCCCTGCTCGGCACCACAGCCAAGATGACGTTCCGCCTTGTCGACGAACTGCCGCCGGGCACGATGATCGCGCCACCCGGTGACACACTGCTGCCCTTGTCCGATCATCCGGACAGCACGCTCGCCGTGCATAATCATGTCGATGTTGACGGTGTGAACCTCACCAACGCCGGTGCGACAACCGACGATCAGACAGGTGGCTGGGCCGTCAGCTTCTCGCTCGATTCAGTCGGCACCCGCGCCTTTGGTGACGTGACGCAGGCCAATGTCGGGCGCCGTTTTGCGATCGTTCTGGATAACAAAATCATTGAAGCGCCCGTGATCCGCACAGCCATCACGGGTGGCAGCGGCATCATTACCGGCAACTTCGACGCCCATCAGGCGACGGACCTCGCCCTGCTGCTGCGCGCCGGAGCCCTGCCCGTTCCGCTGACGGTCGTAGAAGAGCGCTCGATCGGACCATCGCTTGGCGCGGACTCCATCCGGGCCGGAGCGCTCAGCCTGCTGGTCGGCTTCGTGCTGGTGATCATCTTCATGGCGCTATTCTATGGTCGCTTCGGCTGGTATGCGAACGTCGCCCTGTTCGCCAACCTCGTGCTGATGCTGGCCATCCTGTCGCTATTCGGGGCTACGCTGACCCTGCCCGGCATGGCCGGAATGCTGCTGACCCTCGGTATGGCGGTGGACGCCAATATCCTGATCATCGAGCGTATCCGTGAGGAACTGAAACGTGGCCGTACGCCGCTCGCCGCCATGCAGGCCGGCTTTGAACGCGCCACAGCCACCGTTCTGGACAGTAACGCCACGGCCTTTCTGGCTCACGTCATGCTGTTCGTGTTCGGAACAGGCCCCGTGCGCGGCTTCGCTCTCACGATCACGATCGGCATCGCCACGACGCTGTTCTCCACCCTTCTTCTCTCTCGGATGCTGATGGTGCGCTGGTATGCCCTCACACGTCCGTCCACCCTTCCGGTCTGAGAGGCGCATCTATGTTCGGACGTCCCCTTTTGCGCTTTGTCCACAAGGATACGCACATCAACTTCATGCGCGGACGGTTTGCCGGTCTGGCGACTTCCGCCGTGCTGTCGCTGGCTTCCGTCATCCTGTTCTTCCACCCCGGTCTGACGCTCGGCCTTGATTTCCGTGGCGGCATCGTCGTGGAAGCAAAAACCAATGGTCCGGCCGATTTCGGCAAAATCCGGACGGCGCTGACGGCGCACAATCTCAAGACGGATGGCGTGCAGGCGTTTGGTGGCCCGGACGACGTGCTGATCAGGCTGGGTGCGAACGAGCAGACGAACACCAATGCGGTCGTCGATGAAGTACGCCACGCCATTACCGAAGCCCAGCCGGGCGCGACCATTGTGCGGGCCGATGCGGTCGGCGCGTCTGTCTCAGCCGAACTGTTCCGCAACGGCCTGCTGGCGCTCGGCATCAGTCTGCTCATGATCCTCGGCTATATCTGGTTCCGGTTTGAATGGGAGTTCGCCCTGTCGGCGGTCGTTACTCTTGTGCTCGATCTGACAAAGACGGTGGGCTTTCTGGTGCTGACCCATTTCGAGTTCGATCTTGTGATGGTCGCGGCGATCCTGACGATCCTCGGCTATTCCACCAACGACAAGGTGGTGGTCTATGACCGTATCCGTGAAAATCTGCGGCGTTATCGTACCATGCCGCTGCGGGAACTACTCGATCTTTCGATCAATGAGACCCTGAGCCGCACGCTCGGAACCTCCACCACGGTCTTTCTTGCAGCCCTGCCTCTGGCTTTCTTCGGTGGCGCAAGCCTGTCCGGTTTTGCCTGGGTGATGCTGTTCGGGATTGTGGTCGGCACGTCATCGTCGATCTTTATCGCCGCCCCCCTGCTTCTGCTGCTGGGGGAAAAGCGTCTCCGCAAGGACACACGCCCTGCCGTGAAGCAGGAAATCTGACAGTCCATCTCAGGATCAGTGGGAAAGATCACTTTCTCACTGATCCACCTCACGGCACTCCAGCGGCCGATTTTGTCTGGGGTGAGGGTTCCGCAGGTGCACCATCCACGGGCGCTGTCGCCGCAATAAGCTGTTCGATCGCCCTGTTCGCCGCTCTCATGTTGCTGTCACTCGGCAATGATTCCTCCCGTGCAACGGCCAGAAGCGCCTCATGATCCAGCACGATGATTTCCGTGAGTCTGTGCGCCGTTATCCCTCCTGACATCACGGCCCCACGCGCCATCCCATGCGCGATCATGTAACTGTATATCAGCGTATGAGGGGTCGGTCTGGTGCTGACGACCGGCGACGCCTGACAGGCCGCCAGAGCGCCGCACAGGGCAAGCGACCGCCACCGGAAGTGTCGGAATCTGCCGGTTATGCGTGCGGGAACACACTTTCCGTCTTCACTACCCATCGTCACAGGCCCTGATCGCTGGCGACCATCATCTTGTCTTTCCAACCTGAAATCCGGTTTCTTGTTTGTCTTTTATCCCTACCAGCCCTTCCCTGCGGCGACCAGAGATCAGCGCCGGGTCAGCCAGAGAATGAAAGAAAGCAGGATGCTCAGAACAAGACCCGTCGCCAGCGGCAGATACAGGGTAAAGCCCTGACGACGGATCAGAATATCACCGGGAAGGCGTCCAACCGGCAGTTTCTGAAGATAGAGCGGATCCAGTTTGAATGGACACATTCGACCTGGTGAAGACGCTCGATAAGCACTGAGCTGGAGCAATTCCACCGAGCCGGAGTTCAGTGGAATTGCTCCAGGGCCACAACACCCCCACCAGAACGACCGCCACGCCAGCGACTATCAGTGCACGCCTCACAAACCTCTCCCTGTCTGCCGTTGATGTAGTTTCTCACGCCGTGATCTCAACTGAACGGCATATTCCTGATCAGATCGTCCAAAAATTCCGTTTTCAACGTGGCAGCGGCGAAAAAGCCTCGATATAAACGCACCACACAGACGGCTCGCCGTTTCACAGGCAGATTGACGCCGGACTCCTGCCCGCGTATCGCCCTCAGCGCAGCAGTACCAGACCAGAGGATGTTTCTCCATGACAGGAACGGTGACAGGATCGGCCCCCATCATTGCTGTGGACGGTCCGGCAGCGGCTGGAAAAGGCACCCTCTCCAAGCGTCTGGCTGAAGCTCTCGGGCTGCCGCATCTTGATACCGGACTGCTGTATCGGGCGGTGGCGCGGCTGATGATCAACGCCGGGTCCGATCCGGCTTCCACGTCAGGAGAAAGCATAGCCCGAGCGCTCTCGCTTGCGGACCTGAAGCGCACGGACCTGCGCACACCGGATGTCGACGCAGCCGCCTCCCTCGTCGCCCGAGACAACGCCGTGCGTCAGGCTCTTGTGGACATGCAGCGTCTGTTCGCCCGCAAGAATGGCGCCGTGCTGGATGGCCGCGATATCGGCACGGTCATTTTTCCGGACGCCGATGTAAAGCTGTTCATCACGGCAAGCCCTTATGCCCGGGCTGTCCGACGCTACATCCAGAATGGCGGCACAGACGACGCACCTGACCGCGACCAGCGTATCCGGACCGTCGAGGTGGCGCTGATCGAGCGTGACCACGCTGACAGCACCCGCGCAACCGCCCCCCTGCGTATGGCGGAGGACGCCATCAGGATCGAAACGGACGCTCTGACGGCCGAGGAGGTTCTGTCGAAGTCTCTCCGGATCGTCCGCGACAGACTTGAGGCAAAGAACGTGAACCTCCCATCCGCGAGCATGCAGGATCTCTGCTCCTGACCCCGCCAGAAAACAACGGGGACGATGCTTCCATGCACGACTCAGCGCGTTCGCACGACAGCCATGATCACGATCACGATCATGACGACCACACGGATCATGACCATTCAGCGCATGCTCACGCCCAGCACGGGAGCAGTTGCAGCGGTCACGATCATGGCGACGGACATGGGCATGACGGCCACCACGACCATGATCACGGGCTTTTCGGCCACCATCACCACGCGCCCGATACGTTCGGCGGAATCTTCGCCATCAGCATGGTGCTCAACAGCGTCTATCTGGTCATCGAAGCCATCTGGGGCGTTCTCTCGCACTCTCTCGCGCTGCTTGCGGATGCCGGGCACAACCTGTCCGACATCCTCGCGCTGGGAGCCGCATGGCTGGCCCACAGCCTGACCAGAAGAAGCCCGAGCGCACGTTATACCTATGGTCTTCGCCGCTCCTCCATCCTCGCGGCGCTCTCCAACGCGGTCATCCTGCTTCTGGTGACCGGCGGCATTGCGTGGGAAGCCGTTCTGCGGCTGCTTCATCCGACGGAAACCATTTCCGGACGAACCGTCATGATTGTGGCGGCCATTGGCATTGTCGTGAATGGCGGAACAGCCCTTCTGCTCATGAAAGGGCAGAAGGATGATCTCAATATCCGCGGAGCCTTTCTGCATATGGCGACCGATGCAATCGCATCGCTGGCGGTCGTCATAATCGGCGGGCTGGTCCTGCTGACAGGACTGCAATGGCTTGACCCGGCAATCAGTCTGCTCATATCGGCGTTGATTGTGCTGACGACCTGGTCCCTGCTCCGGGGTTCCCTCGACATGATGCTCGACGCGGTTCCTCAGGGGATCGACATGGACGAAATCGACGGCTTTTTTCGTGGCCTGCCCGGTGTCACCGATCTCCACGACCTCCATGTCTGGGCGATGAGCACCACGGAAACGGCCCTGACGGCACATCTGGTCCGGACGACCGATGATACGGATGACGGCAGCAACGACCGGATTCTGGATTCCGCCAACCAGATGCTGCGCACGCGTTTCGGCATCGTCCACACGACGATCCAGATCGAAACCGTGGCGTGTCACGTCAACTGCATCGGTAACGGACATGTCTGAGTCGACGGGTCAGAAGGTCGATCGACGGAAGAATCTGATTGCGTGGACCAGCCTCGGCGTCAGCCTTGTCGCGCTCGGACTGAAATATGCCGCGTGGTCGGTTTCGGGCAGCATCGCCCTGAAATCCGATGCCCTTGAAACAGTCATCAATGTCGCCGCCGCGATTGGCGGCTTGTGGGCCATTCACCTCGCGGAAAGGCCCGCTGATCACAATCATACCTACGGGCACTACAAGGCGGAGTATCTTTCGGCGATCATCGAGAGCGCGATGGTTCTGGTCACAGCGCTCCTGATCGCCCATGAATCGTACGATGGCTTTGTCCATCCGCAGAGTGTCAGTGCGCCGTGGCTCGGTCTTCTGCTGAATGCCGCAGCGACCGCCATCAACCTCGCATGGGGGCTGACCATGCTCCGCATCGGTCGGCGCATCCGCTCCCCCGCGCTTGTCGCCGGTGGCCAGCACGTCCTCTCCGATGTCTGGACCGGGTTTGGTCTGGTGGCCGGGCTTGCGCTGATCCCGCTCACCGGCTGGCACTGGCTTGATCCGGCGATCGCGGCGCTCATCGCCCTCAATGTGCTCAGGGTAGGCTGGGAGATGCTGCGCCAGTCCGTCTCGGGTCTGATGGACGAGGCTCCCGACTCAGAGACGCTTGCCAAGCTGAATGAGGTCATCGCCGAAAAAGCGGTCGGAGCCCTTGAGGCGCACGATATCCGCATCCGCGAAGTCGGGGCGATCATCTTCATCGAGTTCCATCTTGTGGTTCCCGGCACCATGACGGTCGCTGTGGTGCACGATATCTGTGACCGTATCGAAGCGGGCCTCCGCAATGCGCTCGGGCGCTGCGTGATCAACATTCATGTTGAGCCGGAACACAAGGCCAAGAACAGCGGCATCGTCCTCGCCCATGCCACAAGGTGTTATTAAAATCTCACACCGGCCTGTCGGAATGGAACCATCAGCCTTGTTTACGCTTGGAATACACAGGCGTCGGGCGTAAGCCCTGAGAGAAATCTTTTGGCGTGTAGAGTCGAACCCCGGCTCTCTACCGCAAGACATGATGAATTGACGTAACACAACTATGGCTTCTCCCTCCGGCCGCATCCGGCATTTCCGCGATACAGCCCGCATCACCACGGCTGAGTGGCGACGGAAGCTGATTTTCTGGGGTGGCTCGATCATCGTCGGTCTGGCCGCCATCAGCTTCGCAGCCCTCGCCGATCAGGCCGCGCATCTGCGCAACACCATCATCGCTTACAGCCCGTGGCTGATGCTGATCGTCACGCCGGGTGGTCTCGCCCTGTCAATCTGGCTGACCCGAACCTTTTTCCGGGGCGCACAGGGGTCCGGCATCCCTCAGGCCATTGCCTGCATGCATCTCTCCGACCAGAAACTCGTGGATCGTATCCTGTCTCTCAGGATCGCCGCGGCCAAGGTCTTCCTGACCTGTCTGGGGCTTGTGGCGGGCGCTTCCATTGGCCGTGAAGGACCGACCGTGCAGATCGGAGCGGCCATCATGAACGCTGTGGGGCGCTATCTGAACATGGGAGAGATCGTTTCCCGCCGCGCGCTCGTGCTGACCGGAGGCGCCGCCGGTGTCGCCGCAGCCTTCAACACACCGTTGGCCGGTATTGTTTTCGGCATTGAAGAACTCGCTCACTCCTTCGAGCAGAGAACCAGCGGCGTCATGCTCGCCGGGGTGGTGCTGGCCGGTGTCACCGCCATCGCGCTGGTCGGTAACTACAGCTATTTCGGTCATACCGATTCGGTCGTGCCTGTCGGTGTCAGTTGGCTCGCCGTCATCGCCTGCGGTCTGCTCGGAGGCATAACCGGCGGCTCATTCTCCGCGATCCTCATCCGGGCTTCCAGAGGGCTGCCCGGTCGGATCGGGCGCTTCATCGCAGAACGCCCGATTACTTTCGCGGGCCTGTGCGGTGTCGTCCTTGCGCTGATAGGTCTCGCCTCGGGCGGCATGACCTACGGCACCGGCTATGCTCAGGCCCGGTCGATCATTCAGGGCGAAGAGCATTATCCAGCCTCCTACTTCGTGCTGAAATTCATCGCCACCATCGTCTCCTACTGCTCCGGCATCCCGGGCGGCCTGTTCGCGCCCTCCCTGTCCGTCGGAGCCGGTATGGGCGGCTGGATCGCCCAGTTCCTGCCGCATACGACACCGGGCGCCGTGGTTCTGCTCGGAACGGTGGCGTATTTCTCCGCCGTGGTGCAGGCCCCGCTGACGGCGACAGTGATCGTCATGGAAATGTGTGACAACCAGCAGGTGACGCTTGCGCTGCTCGCCAGCTCGTTTCTGGCTTTTGGTGTTTCAAGAATGATCTGCAAGCAGCCGCTCTACGGCGCCCTTGCGGAACGCTTCCTCCGCAACATCGACCCGAAAAGCGTCCCGACGCCTCCCCGCCCGCGCGAAAATACGGACGGCGCCAAGCTAGACTGACCCATCAACCAGCCGGTGGCCTGCAAGATGATGCTGTTCGGCTTATTGGGTCATGAACTCACGGGGGACAGGTCTGAGACTGAAAACAGGACCGGGCTGCGCTGAAACAACGCCGTTTCGTCTCTTTCAGTCCTCATCCTCTCTTTGTCGGGCTGGATGGGCATTCCAGTATCCCGCCAGCACAGAACCGGAAATATTGTGCCAGATTGAGAAGATCACGCCCGGCAACGCCGCGAGCGGCGCAAAATAGAGGCGGCCCAGCGTTGCCGCGAGACCGGAATTCTGCATCCCCACCTCAATGGCCAACGTCCGACAGACCGCTTCATCAAACCCCAGCAGACGCCCACCCCAGTATCCACCCAGCAGTCCGGTCGTGTTGTGGAGAATCACCCCAACCAGCACGAGCGGTCCGACCGTTGCCAGCGAGGGCTTCACGCTGGCGACAATGCTCGCGATGATCAGCAGGATCGACAGCATGGCCACGAGTGGCAGGGCCGGTTCGATCCGCCGGACCGCCTTGTGAAAGAACCTGTTGATCGCCAGCCCACCGACAAGTGGTAGCGCCACGATCATCAGCAGGCTGCGAAACAGTCCCCAACTGTCAACGGCCACATCCGCCGACAGATACAGGCGTGTCAGAAGCGGCGTTGCAACAATCCCCACCAGCGTCGAGACCATGCTGATACTGACGGACAGCGCCACATCGCCACCCGCCAGATAGATGATGACGTTGGACGCCGTACCGCTGGCGACGCAACCGACCAGAACCATGCCGGTTTTCAGATCGTCCGGCATGGAGAGCATCGTTGCGATCAGCCACGCAGCCAGCGGCATCACGAGATAATGCAGTCCGATCCCTGCGATGACCGCTCTGGGTTTGCGGGCGATACGGAGAAAATCGCCGGGGGTGAGCGTCACGCCCATCGTGACCATGATGAACGCCAGCAGAGGCGTCACAGCCCAGCCATACGCCGTGAAAGCTGTCGGCCAGATAATCGCCGCGCCGGAAAACAGCACGGCCCATACAGGAAAGAGGCGCGTCATCATGCCGTTCCTTGCGCGTTATCGAGATCAGGGACAGGTGTGTGCCACATCGAGCCCGTCTGCACAGCACGGGAAAGCAGGGCCTGTTTTTGGCCTTGTGAAGCAACATCCGGTCTGATGAAATCGTCTACTCTTATGGAAATTTTTTATAAACAATGAGTTGTAGAATAAATCTGCAATCCAGCCTGAACGGGTACCGCGCCGGGTGCTCAGAAAGATGCTCCCATGTGCAGACCGAAAATCAGCGCGGATTTCACTTTTCTGCCGTTATCATAAGCCCCGCCACTGGGGTTGATGAGCCCCTGCACATCAGGCTGGACTACCAGCCATGGCAGAATCTGGGCAGCGTAGGTCAGTTCCAGATGATATTCATTACCATGATGCCGTTCCGTGCCATCCGGACGCTGAAGCTTCAGATAATGACTCGGAGCCGCGTAACCGAAGCCAATCCCGACAGAATCGCCCGAGCGCTGAAAAGGGCTGTTCAGAACGAGGCCCGCGTCCAGAGAAGAGGAAATCTGGTTGCGGTCAGCCAGCCCGGTATATTCCCACCGCACAAAGCCTCGCAGTTCACCCGCCCCTGTATTCTTCAGAAGCGTGTGGTCCATGACCATATAGACTTCCCAGTTACCCCGTCGGCTGACATCCTGATTGGCCTGTAACGGAAAGCGTCCTGTGTCGGCATAAAACCCGGCCTTGTATGTCCCGGTCTTCCCGCCGTGATTGACGTTATGCGTGACCTCGCCAATCACGAATGTACCGGTCCTGAAATTGAAACGGGTACCGCTTGGGTCCTGATTCTGGTTCCAAGGATCGGTATTATTGATGAAAGACCGTGCGCCTGTCGCGTTATCATCCGCTACGGCAACCTGCGTTTCCCACTGTTGCGAGAAAGCGTAACGCAGACGGAGCGCCGGTGTCGCGACGGGGGAAGCCGGTCCCTGCCCGTAGAGGTTATTGCTCGGCAGCATCGGCCAGCCGAATGACGCGTTCAGGAACATCTGCGCCGTCTTGCTGACCATGAAGTCCTGACTCAGGTCGAGCTTGCCGATCCGCGTATCGATATGTCCGCTGGCGCTGGTCCAGTTATAGGCCAGTTCATACAGCCGCAGGTTCGGATCAGCCTCGCTGGATGATGTCTGGTTGAACGCATAGAGGGGATAGTTGCTGAAAGGTTTCCCCCGGAGATCAAGCGCGCTGATCTCGAAATTCCCCCAGCCTCCGTCACGGACTCTGCTGCCTGCCAGTCTGGCAAGATCAAACACGACATCCACATTCGTCAGACCGACATAATGCTGGGACGGCAGGGCTCCACCAGCCGGGATGGACCAGAGTTCCTCTACATCCTCGATACTGACATCAACACCGGTCTTCTGCCATTGTTTCTTCAGATCGCCCCAGCCCCCGGGGTCCGTCAGCCAGTCCGGATTCTCCGCCGCATGAACTGTTTCGGTGGACAGAAGAAAAGCCGTTCCGACAATCAACCCACAGACACACCAGCGGGATGGGCAGGTCTTGCTGACCTTCACCATCCGACCAGCCTGACAGGAACAAAGAGCATGAAACAACACACCCATCGTCTGACATTCAGAACGTCAGGCAAGGGGCTTGTTCCCATTACCCGCCCTGTTCTCGACTGGGTCAGCAGGACGGGCGTGTTCACAGGTCTGCTCACGCTCTGGTGTCCGCATACCTCCTGCTCCCTGACCGTACAGGAAAATGCGGACCCAACAGTGCGTTCCGATATCGCCGCTTTTTTCGAAGCTCTCGTCCCCGAGGAAAACGGACGGTACCGGCATTCCACGGAGGGTTCAGACGACATGCCAGCCCATCTGCGGACAATGCTGACACAATCCGGTCTCAGCATTCCGGTCATTGATTCGGAACCGGCTCTGGGAATCTGGCAGGGGCTCTATCTTTTCGAGCATCGGCGCACACCACACGAGAGAGACCTCGTGCTGCATCTTTTCGGAACCTGATCAGACTGTCAGGCACCAGCCCCGGCCTCTCCGACGGTCTGGGGAGCTGCTTCATTCACTGAGATGATGGCGTCATTGGAAATCGACACCAGATCCGTCGGCTTTTCGCTGTTCTGCGTCTCCTGCTCGGCGATATTCACCGTCATGGCGCGCAGACGTGCCATTTCCTCACGCACATCGCTGAGAATTTCGATGAGCGCCGCGTGATCTTCCGCCGCCCGCTGATCATTCCCACGCGCAAGAATGGCGCTTCCCACCATCAGCGCCGGGAGCGCCACAAGCTGGATGGAGTTGCTGACATAAAGCAGCGCTCCCTGCCATTCCGGCCTGACAACCGGAAGAAGGGAAAACAGTATGAACGCATAGACGCACCAGATGCTGCCGAAAATGATGGTCATCCGGATCGCCAGACGATCATTGAACCTGTCCAGCCAGCCGGGTGTGACGGGCGTGGAATCCTCACGGTGCCGGTCCTTGTAGAACCAGCTCAGAGGACGCCAGCTATGGCGATTTTTCATAATCCTGTATCGTCCTGCCCTGTAGATGCCAATCTGACCTCTGTTATGGCACAGGGCGATGGTGTTCAGAACCGACGTTTCCGAACATCAGTTCCTCAGGCCCGCTCTTCAATCAGTGCCTGGTAGATGGCGAGGTAATCCTCGGCCATGCGTCGCGCCGTGAAGCGTCTTTCGAATTCGTGCCGGATCGCCACCGGGTCGAGGTTTTCGACACGGGGATAAGCTGCAATCGCTTCCTGCTCGGTTGTGACAATCGCACCCGTGACACCATCCTCGATCACTTCCGGCACGGACCCGTGGCAAAAGGCTATGACCGGCGCACCACAGGCCATGGCTTCGATCATGACCAGTCCAAATGGCTCCGGCCAGTCGATCGGCATCAGCAGGGCGCGGGCGCCTGAAAGGAAAGCCGGCTTCTGGGCATCATTGATCTCGCCGACCAGTTCGACGCCATCACCCAGCATCGGCTGGATTTCACGTTCGAAATACTCCACATCGACCTTGTCCACTTTCGCGGCGATTTTCAGCGGCATTCCCACCGCCCGGGCGATACGGATCGCCTTGTCGACCCCTTTTTCGGGGCAGATACGCCCCAGAAAGGCGAGATAGTTTCTGGGGCCAGCCTGTGGCGTGAGCAGATTTTCTGGCAGACCGTGCAGGACGGTTCCGGCGTAACGCGCCTGTGGCAGAGGGCGGCGCTGGCTGTCGGAAATGGAGACGATCGGCACCTGCGGAAAGGCATCGAAAACCGGCTGAAGCTCCATCAGATCGAGACGCCCGTGCATGGTCGTGACGAATGGCGTCTTCTGACGGCTGAAATAGCTGAAAGGCCAGTAATCCATGTGAAAATGCAGGATATCGAAATCAGCGGCATGCCGCGCGACCCGCTCCATCAACAGCATGTGAGGCGCAATCGGGTCACGGATGGCCGGGTCAAGCCGTAGCGCCCTCGGCCACACCGCATCCAGTCTGGCGGATGTCACACTGTCACCACTGGCGAACAGGGTGACATCATGGCCCATTTTGACCAGTTCCTCGGTAAGGAAGGCCACCACACGCTCCGTCCCACCGTAGAGTTTGGGCGGCACAGCTTCATGAAGCGGGGCAATCTGGGCGATACGCATGACCGGTAACTCCGCACGTTTATTGTTGTTTTACAGCCCCTCGCCACGCAGTCAGAGTGAACCTTTCGGCCCGCCCTGACTTTAACGGCTCAGGACATACGTTTTCCGTATTCCTGTGTGAGCTTTCCACACATGCCACAAACGCTTAAGGTCCCCAAAAAGTTGACCGGACAGACGACGCATGAGCAGGACCACGTGAAGAACGACCGCGAAATCACTGTCCCCGATACGGATCTGCCTCAATATGCCGGTCATCCGGTGCGGTTTCTCATACGTTATGCGCGAAACCGGGCCTTTCCGCATGTCATGGTTTTCGGTTTTGTAGCGCTGGCCGTCTCATGCGCCGTGTTCTCATCCTCGTCCATAAGACATCTGGTGGACACGATGAACCAGCATGTCGCCGGCACGTCCGTCCGGCCTGTCTGGACCGCCGTTATATGGCTGGCGGCCATCATCGCCATGGATAACCTCTCGTGGCGCGTGGCGGGCTGGTACGCCGCCCGGACGTTTGTGGCCGTGACGGGCGACGTCAGACGGGATCTGTTCCGTTATCTTACAGGCCATTCAACAGGCTATTTCTCCGACCGCATGCCTGCGGCTCTGGCGGCCCGCATTTCCACGGCTGGCAGCGCCTCCTTCACGCTTGAGAGCCTGTTGGCGTGGAATATCCTGCCGCCCTGCCTGAATGTGCTGCTTTCGATCGGCCTGATGATCAGCGTCAGCCCCCTGATGGGCAGCGTCATCACCGCCCTCGCTTTCACGCTCGCAGCCCTGATGTTCCGCATGGCGCGGGGTGGCAAGAAGCTGCACGCATCGTATGCCGGTTCAGCCGCCGACATGGACGGTGAAATGCAGGATGTGGTCGGTAACCTGCCACTGGTCCGCACTTTCGGCATGCTCGGATTCGAACGGACACGACTGGCCGGACTGCTTGACCGGGAAATGGCGGTGCGTGGTGTTTCCCTGCGCAATATGGAAATCCTGCGGCTTGTCCACGCCGTTCTGACCGCCGTTCTGACGGCTGGCCTGCTCGTGTGGATCGTCTGGCTCTGGCAGGTCGGTGCGGCGACCGTGGGCGATGTGGTCATGGTGGTCAGCCTTGGCTTCATGATCCTGCACGGCACCCGCGATCTGGCCGTCGCCCTTGTCGAAACGGTGCAGCACACGGCGCGTCTGGGCGAGACTCTTTCGACAATTCTCATCCAGCATGAAATGCGCGACCGGGAGGACGCCTGCGGCTTCCCGGCCCCACCCAAGGGTGAAGTGTCCTTTCGGGACGTCATTTTTCACTACCCCACCGGCCCGAATGTGCTGGAACACTTCAATCTGCATGTCACGCCCGGCACACGCGTCGGTCTTGTCGGACGTTCCGGTTCAGGCAAGAGCACAGTGCTCGCCCTGCTCCAGCGACAGCGTTATGTGCAGGACGGCGCCGTCCTGATCGACGGCGTGAACATCCGCGATCTGTCCGAGGAAGCGCTCCGGGGCTGCATGTCCGTCGTGCCGCAGGATGTGTCCCTGCTGCGTCGCTCCGTCACCGACAATATCCGCTATGGCAAGCCCGACGCCACTGACGAGGATGTCCGGGCGGCGGCCGATGCGGCTGAGTGTACGGATTTCATCATGGCGCTGCCTCAGGGGTTCGAAACCGAGGTCGGCGATCGCGGCGTCAAGCTGTCCGGTGGCCAGCGTCAGCGTCTCGCCATTGCCCGCGCTTTCCTGCGGAACGCGCCCATCCTGATCCTTGATGAAGCCACCAGTGCGCTCGACAGTGAAAGTGAACATCATATTCAGGAAGCCCTTCACCGGCTGATGCAGGGGCGGACTGTGATCGCGGTCGCTCATCGCCTGTCCACGCTGAGGGACTTTGACCGTATTGTCGTGATGCAGAAAGGCAAGATCGTGGAAGATGGCTCCCCTTCCGAGCTTGAACGCCGGGACGGTCCCTACCGTGAGTTTCTGGAACTACAGGCTTTCGACATTCCGGATCTCTGATTTACAGAAGGCCTCTCTTTCACAGACAACAGACAGGAAGCGCTTCATGGCAAAGATGATCCACTCCATGATCCGGGTCAGGGACGAAAGAGCGTCACTGACCTTCTATGAGAAGGCTTTCGGTCTGCACGTGGCGGATCGCATTGCCTTCGACAGTTTCACGCTGATCTATCTGTCAAATGACGAGCAGAGCTTTGAGCTGGAACTGACGGTCAATCATGACCGCGACCGCCCCTATGATCGTGGCGATGGGTATGGGCACCTTGCCGTGTCGGTTGATGATATCAAGGCGGAACATGAGCGCTTTGAACAGGAAGGTCTGAAACCGGAACCCGTCAAGGAACTGTCGCACAAGGGTAAGGTGGTCGGACAGTTCTTCTTTGTCGCTGACCCGGATGGATATCGGATCGAAGTGCTGCAACGCGGCGTGCCGGGACGGTTTCTGTAATCATTATTGGTCGTGAGAGTAACATAGAGCCTTTAAGAAGTATTTTTTATACTCTTTATGATTTCCCTTTTTCCGAAAAGCGAAGATTTATTTCCTGAGAACGATACAATCGCACGCACAGATATGTGGTGACGTCTTCCATTTTGACAAAAATATCTTTTTATTTATAATATATTAACCTTACTCAGGAAATGCGAATATGCTCCATGATCTTCGGACTAATCCAGGTGTGGCTTTCAGATCTGGATTTTATTTCGTACAGCCCAAAATCTACAATAACGGCACTGATTCTCTTGGCGGAGAATGCTCTGTTCAATGTCGATATTACGGAAAAAATGAGAATGGTTGGCCTATATATGAGCTGACAGTAACAGAAGGTCAGGGAGATTATTATTATCCCTATATCCAGACACCGTTTGGAGGTGTTGGAACATGTATTGTTCCCAAAAATGCTCCTGTCGGCACACTTGTCCTTACTGGGGCAATGAACGGATGCAGCCTTCAGGTTAATGAGACAGATTCTGCTCTCCATTTCTATCACGATACAAATGGTCGTTCCATGATCGGGAAACTGACGCCCGGGACCGTTGTCGCACGCGTGAACTACAGCACCTACGCTGGTCCAGGTGAATTATTAAACAATCAATCCAGCGCTGAATTTCCTGCAAACGTTACATATTTGATTACAGTTCGGGAAAAAGATCGCTGGTCCGTTTATACCAGCACATTTTTATACAAACGCGCTCCAAACACTTCTTTCTTTGGTCTTGCATCCGCATCAGGAAGCAAGGAAGTCTTCAAACCTGTCATTGCAACGCCTTCACGCCTTTTGTCATCGTTCCAAACCCGGAGTTAACGAACCCCGGTGGAAGAGCGAAGTATTCAGGCATGATTGTGATCAAGGCGAGACAGCAGAATTCTTCGACCTGAACAGAAAATTTCTTGATTCTTTCAACTTCCGCTCTCCGCTCCGAAAACAGATATCAGGCATGGCCGGACAGGCGGAACAGTAGCGCCAGAATGAAGATTTTATCGGACAAATACAGAAAGCAGGAGCAGCATAAGCCGCTCCTGCCTGCTTGTCGGTGTTACGGGTTTCTACTCGGCGGCGACACGCACCGAATGAACCGGATTGCTTGTGGCAACCGTCTGATGTTGCGCTCCGGTCGGCAGGACCGGACGTCCGAACTGTTCTTCCAGAACTTCAGCCATGGCGAGATACAATGCAGCCGCACCGCAAACCAGCCCTTCAAAGCCTGCGAAATGCGTGATGGCCGTATTGCCTGTAGCCTCTCCTGCCACCAGCAGGGCGAACAGCACGGTCAGTGAGCCAAAGATAAACTGGAGAACGCGATTTGCTTTCAGCGTGCCCACAAACATGAAGACCGTGAAAATTCCCCAGACTCCCAGATAAACCGCCATCGCGCCCGGTGTCGCAGGAGCGACGAGACCGAATTTCGGCATAAAAATCAGCAGCACCAGAGAAATCCAGAACGCCCCATAGGACGTGAACGCTGTCAGCCCGAAGGTATTACCTTTCGGATATTCCAACATGCCGGCACACATCTGCGCGAAACCGCCAAAAGCCAGCCCCATGGCCAGCACTGAAGAATTCAGCGGCAGAAAACCAGCATTACAGACATTCAAGAGGATGGTGGTCATTCCGAAACCGGCAAGACCAAGTGGGCCAGGATTGGCTAAACGACCCATAACAGAGACTCCTGACTAGATGGAGTTGAATTTGAAACGCCCATTCATTTGCGTCCCAGTTCAGACATGCTTGTCTGCTCTGCTCGACTTAACAATTAAAATAATAACTAAGATGCATCCTCTGTATATCACGATAGAGTGTGGGTCATCTGCGACCGCTGTCTTCCGCCATCAGAGGTGACAAAGGCGCCGCAACCCCGCCTCGCCCATAATTGGCCAGAACCTGCACACCCAGCACTGTCCACCTGCCCTCCTGAAAACTCAGCAATGGCGCGCCGCTGCTGCCTCTGGTGGCGGAACAATCATGTGTAATCAGGGGTCTGCCCCCTCCATCCACCATAAGCACCCCGGTTCGGCATTCCATGTCCGAACGGACAATTTCACTGAAATCCTGCTCATAGCCACCAAGCACCACATCGGCTCCAGAGGCTGGCAGGTGATCGGACACGGCAAGCACGTCTTTTGTGGTCGAGACAGGCGCTTCCAGAAACAGCGTCGCACGGTCAAAAGCTGCCGTCCGGGATTCGTTGCGCGGATCGTATTCCGCTGGCACCAGCAGTCGAAGCACCCGTGCATGAGCGGCGTACTGGCCCTTGCTGTAGGCGCGCAGAAAATGCACATCGCGCGGCTGAATATATCGGCCTGTTTTGGGCAGGAAAAGGCAGTGTGCAGCGGTTTCAACGACCGTCGGCGCGACCAGAAACCCGGTGCAGCGACTGCCCAGCTCCGTCTGGACCCTGCCGATGGCGCTCCACGGCAGGGAAGTCGTGTCAACCGTCTGGCGATGGTCCGTCTGGCCTATGCCGGGACGTTGCGGAATGGCCGCATGAATATCGCGGCACAAAGCTGGGAACACGAGACTTGATGCAGCGATCATGAGAGACGGAAAATACTTTAGAAACCCTTTGAAACATAAAATTGTCTTCTGAAATTCATCCATTTTTAAAATCTCTTCGGGTAGAGTCTCCTCATTGCAGGAGAGCATTTCAGCCGGGGGAAGCCATTCCTCCAGCATTGCACACCAGAGAGCCCGGGCATCTGGCGGTAAGCGGGATGTCCGGGCTATTTCGTGGCGGATTCTCAGCCCAGATTTTCGGGTCCAAAACTGTCAGGCAACAACTCGGCAAGCGTCTTGACCAGCAACACCTGCCCCGTCGGATCAGTCATATAAACCGGCATATCGGGAGCGCCGAACTCCCTCAGTTTCTGTCGGCACCCACCGCATGGGGTGCAGGGACCGCTTCCGCCACCACACACGACAATCCCGACAATCTTTCGACCGCCAGCCGCCGCCATCGCCGCGATAGCCCCGCCCTCCGCACAAATTCCTTCCGGGTATGCGGCATTTTCGACGTTGCATCCGACATGGATAGCGCCGTCGTCACAGCGTAACGCCGCTCCCACCTTAAAGCCTGAATAGGGAGCGTAAGCCTGCTCCCGAACCGCACATGCCGCTTCTATCAGTTTTGAGTCGGCCAGTTCTGCATCGGCATGGTGGCTGGCGGCTGTCACAATGTCAGTCCGCATAGCCACGCGGATGCGCTATACGCCAGTCCAGCGCAGTCCGGACCGTTTCGTTCAGGTCCGTAAAGCGGGGCTTCCAGCCGGTTTCCTTCATGATACGCGCGGGACTGGCGACAAGCATGGCCGGATCACCGGCACGACGCGGCCCCGCTGTCCAGGGTACGGTCCTGCCGCTGACATGCTCGACAGCCCGGATCACTTCCAGATTCGAGTTCCCTTTGCCGGTTCCCACATTGAACGTCACGCTCTTCTCATCAAGCAGCGGCAGAACCGCAAGGTGGGCCTGAGCCAGATCAGTCACATGAATGTAGTCACGCACACAGCTTCCATCCGGCGTCGGATAATCCTGCCCGAACAGCGTCAGCGCATCCCGGCGTCCGAGCGCCGCATCGATCACCAGAGGCATGAGATGGGTTTCCGGCCGGTGGTCCTCGCCTGCCCGCCCCTGCGGATCACATCCCGCCGCGTTGAAATAGCGCAGGCACGCGCTGCGAAGGCCGTGAATCCTGTCCGCCCAGTAGAGCGCCTGCTCCACAACACGCTTGCTTTCACCATAGGCCGAACCAGGGTGAACGGGCGTATCCTCGTCGATCAGCCTGTCACCTGCCGAACCGAACAGCGCGGCGGTTGAAGAAAACACGAATTTTCTCACGCCGTGACGCACACAGGCGTCAATCAGCCCAAAACCCAGCCCGCCATTGGCCGACATATACATCATAGGCTTCTGCATGCTTTCCCCCACCAGAGAAAGCGCTGCGAAATGAAAGACGCAGTCCCACGGGCCGTCCGCCAGAACCCTGTCGAGCAGCGGCAGATCCGCGAGATCGCCTTCAATGAAGCGCGCTCCATCAGGGACCGCAGCGCGATGTCCTGTTCTCAGACTGTCGAAAACCGTAACGTCGTGACCTGCATCAAGAAGAGCAAGGACCATATGGCTACCGACGTAACCAGCTCCACCTGTCACAAGAAATCGATTTTTCATCTTTATTTATTCTTCCACGACGCTGCTGTCCGGACTGTCCTGTGCCGGAAAATCTTTCCTGAATGGGGTCGAATCATTTCATTACTGAAAGATTCTGCTAACAACCGTGCGTTGCATCCCTCTTGCCCTATTGCAGTGCATGACTGACCTCATCCTGTATCGCACCAAGCCTACCATAATACTAATAAATCAATAGTATCTATTGATCTCATAATACAATTCACCATTTTTTAAATCCTGCGGACACCCTGCCATCGTGACCAGTCTGACCAACGCACCTACCGTTTCTCCATCCCGCTGCCCCGCAGGGCCTTTCGGCTGGACGCCTCTGGCCAGCACCGCCGGGCTGTTCTTCCTGATCGGCTTCGTCACATGGCTGAACGGCCCGCTGATCTCCTTCGTCAGAGTGGCGTTCTCCCTCTCGGATGTCGGTGCGTTCCTTGTGCCACTGGCGTTCTATATCACCTACCTTCTTTTTGCCCTGCCCGCCGCACGCATCGCCAGCCGCACCGGCCTGAAAAGCGGTCTCGCTCTGGCGCTGGCCATCATGGGAACCGGGAGCGCCATGTTCGGCCAATGCGTCGTTCTCCGCTCCTATCCCGGCGCTCTCGGCGGGCTGATGGTCATCGGTGCGGGTCTCACTCTGCTTCAGGTGACGGTCAACCCTTATGTCAGCCTGCTCGGCCCCCATGACCGGGCAGCTCAACGCATCGCCATAATGGGGCTGTGCAACAAGTTCGCGGGCATCCTCGCTCCCATCGTTCTGGCCGCCGTGGTCATGCACAATATCGGCGGCGTGGCGGAACAGGCGCAACACGCCGCCAGCCCGACCGAACGTGAGGCCATACTCTCCGCTTTCACCAACGCGGTTTACTGGCCCTATCTCGGCATGGCGGCTCTTCTCTGTGTAGTCGCCTGTGCGGTTTTTCTGTCGAACCTCCCTGATCTGGACGCCCCGACGCCGCTTATCCTTTCAGCACCCGACTTTCACATCACACCGCGTCTGGGTTTCGGAATGGTCGCAACCTTTCTCTATGTCGGCATTGAAGTCCTCGCGGGCGATGCCATTGGCACGTATGGGCAGGCATTCGGCATGCCGCTCGACCAGACGCGCTTTTTCACCGCTTTCACGCTTTTTGCGATGATGGCCGGATACGTGGCGGGCCTCTGCTTGGTCCCACGTGTTCTCTCACAGGAACGATGCATGGTGCTGTCCTGCATGGGCGGTATTCTCTTCGCCGTCGCCGCGTATCTGACAACCGGCTACGTATCCGTCCTGTGTGTCGCCCTGCTCGGTCTGGCCAATGCCATGATCATGCCCGCCCTGTTTCCCATGGCTATACGGGATGCAGGGCGTCACGTTCCTCTGGTGTCAGCCCTGCTGGTCATGATGTTTTCAGGAGGAGCCTGCACACCCCAGGTTTTCGTTCTGATCAAACCTTATATTGGCGTTCAGGCTGCTTTTCTGGTGCTTGCGGTTCCAGCCTATCTGGTGCTGCTGGGATATGGCTTGCGGTTTTCATCTGACAGTGTCACGCAGCGAACCATTTGAAACAGGCAGTATTCAGGAAGATTTTCTTTTGAATAGGGAGGCCAATGTGGCCCGCTGGACCAGAATCCTTCTGTTCGTCATGCTCGCCATAGACGTCTGTGCGTTCATTCCGTCCTTTCTCGGTCCGGCTGGAGCTGCCTTTCTATGGGACGACCCCACTGTGAAGATCGCCAGTTGGGCTGGAGTCTTGCGGGTTCCCCTGACCTTTCTTTTCATGGGAGCCCCACTCTACGTTGGCGGCAATTTTGTGCTGGCATCCGTGGCGCTGAAAAATCAGCGCTCAATCAATAGCGTCCTATGGGTGAGCTTTTTACCCTCCCTGATGATTTTGGGAGGAATCGGATATTTTGCCGGGAGTGAGTTACAGGATACGATAGAGACACACCGGGTCGAACGCTCTTATGAGGCGATTGTCGCATCACCTCAGATGACGCGGTTTCACACGCTCACAAAAGATCTTTCCCCTTATGTAAGGCTTACCCTCGCGCTTCGCGCGCAACAACGTCTCAAGGAACAGGGTATTTCTCCGCCTGCGACAGTGGACGAACTTTATGCCGACGAATACCGCGTGATGCTCAGCCTTGCAGAGGCCCTTAAACGTGGCGCGATCTCGAAATCAGAGTACGATCTGCAACATGGCCTCGCTACGGAAGACTATCTGGAGATCAGCACCAAGCTGGGCAAGCCACACACATTTCCGGAAGACAAATTTTTTCAGCTACCTGACTAAAAATCCTGAAGGTCCGAAACCAGACTGAGACATCTGCGTTCCCTGCAAAGCGCCCGCTTTTCCTACGAAAAAATCCGTCTTTCGCCTGTTTCGCACGCAAAGCAAGTATGAGTTCTGCCTGTATCAAAATTATTACCCATATATTAACGACGCCCTTATAGACACCCATCCCCGCAATTTGCGATCTTTCTGGAAAACTCCGCGTATCGTCACCCCGGACGCTGCGCTGACAAAGAGCAAGCAGCATGACGACACACAAATGGACATATCCCTCTTCTTCCAACACTTCGGGTAGTAATTACCTTTACGACCCGAAAAGTTACTCCGACGGAGCAACTTTTATAGCCGGGGATACATTGCTGTTCGGTTCGGGGAATCAAAGCCTTGACGATAGCGGGGCGCAAGCTGCCGGACTCGTCCTGCTGACAGATGGCACCTACAGTTTTTCGGGCAGTAACTACTCTCTCTCCCTGTCCTTCATCACTGGGACAGGTGACTCACAGATCAACGTGCTCGATGGTTCCAATATCAACCTGACGACCTTGGCTCCAACCTTTACCAATAGCGGCGCGATAACAGTCAACAAGTCCGCTTTCACCGATACGGCGACGAACACAGGTACATTCGTTAACGACGGCACCATTCTGTCAGAAAACGGCCAGTTCCTGTTTGTAGGCAAAACTTTTACCAACAACGGGGACATCATCGGAAATGATGGAAACACCTCCATTGATTCCGCGCTGATAAATAACGAAGACATCACTATTAATGAAGGTTATTTTGGTACCTTCTCGATACAGAATAATGGCAGCCTTACTATCTCTGGAGCGCTCGCTCTCATCCATGGCGATGTTGATAACGTTGCTGGCGCCACAATCACTCTGGCTGATCAAACAGATTTTGAAATCAGCTCTTCAAACGGAACATTCATCAATGACGGTGCAATCCATGTCACGGGGAATACCACGCTCAGTGTGATTACTGCGGGGAACTACGCTGGTGAGAATGCCAGTTCAGCCTCAGTCTCCGGGACCGGAACTTTTGCCATCAATGATGGCGGCACTGTCTACATCTCCACGCACACCCTGAATGTCAAGACATTCGACCTCTCCCAGAATGCCTATCTGCAACTCCAGTCGCAGAATACGCAGGCAGACATTACCGCCACAGCCTATAGTATCTTTGAATACACAGGGATGACGCAGGACAGCGTCTCCACCGCCTCAGGTACCCCGACTGGCCAGTTCGCCGGTTCCATACGTCTCACAAACAGTGCAGCCGTGATCAGCGCCTATACCGGAGTTTCAGGCTCCATCACTTTCGCCGACAACAACGACGCATACGGGCGATGGAGTTCCAATTACACGGACAGAGACATTGGTTACATTGGTCCTCTTTACTATACTTATCCCTTCTCCGATGACTATGGATCAATAAGCGAGCTTGCCTTCGCACCGGATCGTAATTTCGACAGCATTACTGATGAGTTTGATCTCCAGAAAATGCCCATTAATGGCTTTGCTACTGGAGATCTGATTACTCTGCAGGCCGGTGCAATGTCACGGATCAGTGTCAGTTGGACGTATACTGCGGAAAACGGTCTGCTTTCGCTCTATTCCGGCGACAGAAACTTCGCCAACCTGACCATTTTCGGCCAGACAGCCCTCACCGCAAGTGATTTCAGGATCAGCCTTTATCTTGATATCGACACCGGTGAAACCTTTGCTCCGGGCGCCGTCGCCATCCAGCTTGCCAGCAGCGCTGAACCCGATCCGTATTACGACGATCCGGATGATCCTGATACAATCATCGTTTTTTCCTGTTTTCTGGAAAATGTTCCCATCAGCACGACATTGGGTGATATTCCTGTGCGCCGACTATGGGAAATGCAGGAAAAAGGAGACGCGCTGCCGTCCCTCATCCCCGCTCACAGCATCAGTGGCCACCATCCCCTGCCTGTCAGGAAGATTGTCAAAGGTCATGTCAGCGCTACACTGGCAAGCCGGGAGCCCCCACTCCGTATCCGCGCAGGAGCGTTTGCTCCCAGCATCCCTTCGGAAGATATCCTTCTGACAGGAGAACATTGTGTCGCCATTGACGCCATTGACGCCATTGACGCCATGCTCGTGCCGATACGCATGTTGCGCAATGACGCTTCCATCCGCACCGAGCTTCTGCCTGACGGATATGATATCTACCACATCGAAACAGAGCAGCACGCCATCATCAGCGCCGCAGGCCTCCCGGTGGAGACCTGGCTTGATCATGACAGGGAAGCTCTTTTTCATACGGATCCCGCGGTCACGCCGCTGAGAGTTTCGGAAATTCTGGAAAACCGGGAGAAAGTCCCGTGCCTGCCCGTAACCAGCAGTCAGGATGCTGTGGAACCTGTCTGGAAGCAGCTCAGCGCCCGCGCCACGGCGAATGGCCTGAAGCCTATGCTACCCGGAAAGGGGTACCAACGTGCCTCTGCTGAACCCCGGCTATTGCTTGCTTCCGGGAAAACCATAGAATATTCCTCCTGTGTCAATAACTTCTACTGGTTCCGTGTTCCAGAAGGCGATACGGGCATTGCCCTTCTCTCCCACACGGCCCGCCCTTCTGATTTTATCGGACCCTTCATTGATGATCGCCGCGAGCTTGGGCTTTCGGTCGCGTCCATTGGCGGTTGGAACACCGCAGGTTCATACAGATATCTGGACCTTTCCTCCCCATTGAAAGGCTGGCACGCCCCTGAGGGTGACGCACGCTGGACAACAGCCAGAGCGGACCTGCCGTTAGGGCTGATGTCTGATATTGTGGTCGAAATTACAGGCTGTGTTCCCGTGTTTACAGAAACCCGCATGGAATATGCGGCCTGAATACTTTGCAGTCATCGCACAGTATCCGCATACATCCAGTCAGGCTCTTCCATCTTTCAGGGCTGCCGCCCACGACGGCACGCCGTCAGTTAAGCCCTGATTCCGGCGCGTGAGAGTTGTGCTTTCCATCTGGCCGCTTCCTCGGTTTTGGGAAAACAGCCAGATGCGGCGCTCCGATTTACACGACTACAAACCGGAGCGGAGAAAGACTTCTTTTCTCCGGCCTTGAGGGCCATGTCGAGGCACGATTGTCCGGGCGCATGAGGGCAGCGCCGGAAACCCCAAAAGGTATCGGATGACTCCCGGCGACCCGGTGGAAACCCGATCTCACATCGGCTCAGGATGCAGACTTGCCCAGACTGTTCTCGCTATTGGCGCCCACTGTGACAAGCTGAACTCAACCTGCCCCGCAGTCGTCGAGTTTGCTTCAATCGTCATCGAATGACGACACAACGTAGGTGAAACTGACGCGGCAATCGTATTTTCCACCGACATACGACGTTCCTCATAATGGAATGTCGTGGAACGATACTCAGAACGATTTCAACAACCTGTCCAGATAGTCCAGTTCTTCCTTCGGACGTGTCCGATCGGAATCCCTGCGTCGCAGTTCTTCCTCGATAGCCTGCGCCCGTTCACGCGACATTTTTTCAGGCAGACTGCCCCCCGCGTTCGGGTTTTTGTCCAAACCCTCACCCGTGGAACGCCCCAGCGGATCACGGTCGGCATTCTGCTCGTCACTGGACTGTCCGTCGCCCTGATCACCGTTTTCCTCGTCACCGCTTCCGGGCTGACCTTCCTTGCCCTGACCGCCGCCTCCACCAAAAGACGGCAGGAAACTCGCGCTGCCCGAGCCGCCTCCCTTGCCCTGAAGGGCCTTTCGCATCTGATTACGCCCCTGCTGCAGGGCCTTGAGCGCGGCGGTTTCCGCTTTCACGGCATCAGGATCATCGTCGGCCGTCAGGGCATGACGGGCATCCTTCATGGCCTTGCCTGCCTCGCCAAACGCAGGAACCTCCTTGCCTGAAAGCTCCTTGAACTCACTCCCGAGTTCTTCGGTCGCCCGCATCAGCGCGTGTTGCGCCGCCCCATCGGACCTCTTCTGGTCGGCTTCCGCCGCAGCCTGACCATTTTTGTCCGCGTCTGGCTGCTGAGAGGACTGGGCCTGTTCCTGCGCCGCAGGAGCCTGTTCTTCGGACTGTGGCGGCGGCCCACCCATACCGTCCGGCGGCACCAGTCCAAGCCTCCGCAGAAGCTCCGACGTGGACATGGTCCCAAGGTCACTGTCTTCTGACGATGGCTGCGATGCGGCGCTCTGGTCCCGTCGCCGCTGATCCCGATCGAGCCGCGCCTGAGCGTGATCCAGCAGCGAACTCTGCTGCTTCACCAGATCACCGAGGCTTTCCGCCTGCTCCTGCAACTTCTGCTGCGCCATCATCTGCTGGGCCAGTTGCGCCATGTCCTGCGGTGTGGCGTTGCGCATCTTCTCGATGGAATCCTCAAGCTGTTGTAGCTTGTCCATCGCCCCGTCCTCGTGACCTTCCGCCGCGTCTCCCTGCAGACGCTCCATCAGCTTCTGAAAGGCGCGATCACCGGATTTCGTCAGACCGGGCAGATCAGGGATGGCGGTTCCGTCACGCATGGCCTGCTCCGCCAGCGCCTGCATCTTGCGACCGATGGCGGCGCGCAGGGCGTCCATACGCCGCTTCAGCTCCGCCTGCTCTTCCGTTCCGTGAGCATTGTCTTCCCGCATGTGACGTAACTGCCCGGACACTGCTTCCTGAGCCGCCCTGACATCGATGGACGCCTGCGCGGACGCCTTGCCGCCATGCAACTGGTCCTCGATGTCGAGAGCAAGATCCCACAGCCGTCCCACGGCTTCATTGCGGGCGTCATTGTCGTCCACATCGCGGTTATCGAGCAACGCCACGATACTGGTCAGATTGAGGAACGTGCCGGTATTCTCGTCGATCGGCCCGGGCGTCTCCCCGATCGCAGCCAGATCTTCGGCGGCGGCGTGACGATTCTCGTCTCCCAGCGCCAGACGCCGTCGCAAATCAAGAACGGCCTTCGCCACAGGCGATTTGAACGTCCGGGAGCCAAGCCTGAACGTGGCGATCTGACTCCGGGCCACTTTCCTGCTGACGCTGGTCGCAACCAGTGTCGCGGACACTTCCTCACCCGCCCAGGGATCGTCCGACAGATCCAGACCAGCTACGCCTTTTGCACTGATCGGGTGCCCCTTGAGAGGAAGAGGCACTGTCAGAACACGGCTTCTGGTCAGTAATCCCGGATGGGCCAGCCTGATTTCGACGACCAGCGAACCAAGCCCGTAGGCGTGATGCGCATCGTAGGGAAGCCGGGTCCGACGTCCGCCTTTCTCACCGCCGGGATTCTGCCCCCATGCCACCTGCGGCAGGGCATCGGGCGTGACCGTCAGTTGCCATGAGGCCAGCGTGCGGCCACGGCTGCTCACCATGAAGGAGCCCGACCGATCCAGTTCCGCCTGAATGCGCCAGGAATGCTGTCCGAGCGCCTGCATGGTTTCGTGGCTGAAGCCGCCTTTCAGATGAGGCGCGGACTGCGCGCCCGTGACCGTGGACACCAGAACGGAGCCTTCAGGCACGGCGGGAACATGCGCGGTCCCATCGGCGAGGAAGACCGGGGCTGACGGGGCATAGGATGGCGGGGTGATCCATGCTTCGACATGCGGCAGCGGCACATCGGGATCGTCAATGCCGGGAATGAAGGCAGCGGCCAGCCGTCCCGGCGCATGGCTTCCGGCCCAGACGGCAGTGCCGAGGCAGGCCAGCAGAACGACGGGCAGGAAACGGTTCTTCCCCAGACGGGAGAACTCGGGCCAGCCAGACCGGAGCGGCCCGAGCGACGCCAGCAGCCGTTCCTGATAGGCACGCCAGAGGATATCCGATCCCACGCCGGACGAACGATCCGTCGTGGAGCCCAGAGGCCTGTTACGCAGGCCGGACACCCGCTCGATCCGCCGGTCCACTTCCATCCGGGACGGCGGCGTATACTGCTTCAGTCCGCGATGCCCGAGCCAGACGACCACACCAAAACTGCCTGCCTCGACAACCGCATGCAGCCAGTCCGGCATGGTCTGTGGAATACGCAGGAATCCGGAAGCGCAATAAAGCCCGGCGACAGAGGCCGCAGGCGAGAGGAGAACCGCGACTCTTTCCGCCACCAGAACAGAGCGCGCTTTTCTGCGCACATCCGCGAGATCTGCTGCCCGCCTTGTCTCATCAGGCAGGTCTGTGCGTTTGATCTGTTCCGGCGGGGCGATGCTCATGCCTCGACACGCATTCCTTCAGACATGACTTCACTTTCCCACAAAGCCTCGATCTTCTGACGAGGCCGGATCACTGACCAGCGATCCCCATCGACCAGAACTTCGGCAGCCAGCGGACGGGCGTTGTAGGTGGAACTCATCACCGCGCCATAAGCGCCGGTATCGAGGATCGCGACCCGCGCCCCTCTCTGCAACGGCGGCAGGCTACGATCTTGGGCGAATGTATCGCCAGTCTCGCAGACTGGTCCGACGACATTGGCTTCTTCCGGAGCAAGAACGGCGTCATGGGCCGAGAGAGGCAGAATTCCATGCCAGGCCTCATACAGCGAAGGCCTCAACAGATCGTTCATGGCCGCATCAAGAATGATGAACGGAGAACCATCCGTGACCTTCTTGCGCAGGATCACGCTTGCCAGCAGAACGCCAGCAGGCGCCGCAATCCAACGCCCGGGCTCGATAGCCAGATGCACATCGAGATCGCCCAGTTCGGAACGGATCACCCCGGCTAGCGCCTCTGGTGAGCCCTCGCCCTCATCGCGATAGCAGATGCCGAGACCACCGCCGCAGTCCACAACCGTCACCGGCAATCCGGCCTGACGTGTCATCCGCACGAGTTCCGCAATCCGGGCATAGGCCGCCCGATAAGGCTCCATCGTCAGAATCTGGCTGCCGATATGCACGGCGTAGCCGACAGGTCTCAGTCCGGGCAGCCCCGAAGCCTGATGATACAGGCCAAGCGCTTCGTCATACGGAATCCCGAACTTGTTGCCAGCAACCCCGGTGGTGATCTTTGCATGTGTCTTTGCGTCGACATCCGGATTTACGCGAAGAGCCACGTCGATCTCACGTCCCATGGACGACGCCACACCCGACAGGATCTCCAGCTCTTCAGCGCTTTCGACATTGATCTGGGCAATACCTTCCTGAAGCGCGAGCTTCAGTTCGGCATCGGTTTTGCCAACTCCGGAGAACACGATCCGCGACGCCGGGATACCGGCCTTTCGGGCCTTGATGAGTTCACCGCCGCTGACGACGTCAGCCCCCATCCCGGCCTGTGACACAATTCCCAGCACGGCGAGATGATCGTTCGATTTCACCGCGAAATGCGCCGACACCGACAATCCCGCCGCTTTCATCGCATTCTGTAACTTCACAGCTCTTTTTCTGAGCGTGTCAGCACTCATGACCCAGCATGGCGTGCCAACCTCGTCGGCAATCGCCTGCAGGGGCACTCCATCCAGCATCAGTCCACTACGCACATCGAGCGACAGGTTCGGGTGCGTCGCCAGCAGTTCGCGAACAGTGGGATCGGGGGTGGTAAAAACGGTCGGGTCAGCCATGGGATCACGTTACCGGCTCAGTCGGAACTTGCCAATCGGCTGAATTTGCAAAGGTTCCCTACGCTGCAAAAATGGCAGGAGCCTGTCATGCAACAGGCCCCCTGCCTCACTCGATGGCATCAGCTCTTGAGGATGCCGTTTTCCTTCAGAATTCCCAGCGCCTGACGGATGCGGTGGCCATAAGTGTGGTCCGCCATCGTCCGGGCCTGCGCTTTCTTCGCCGTCTCAATACGGAGATCGCCGTTGTCGATATAGGTATCGACCAGTTCCTCGAACTGCTTGCGGTTCGAGAAGGACGGAATTTCCTCTTTCGTATAATAGCGGCGGATTTCGTAGGTATCCTCATGGAACACCTGCAACGCTCCAGCCGCAGCGGCTTCATAGGTGCGCGGACCCGGTGTCGATGGGGAAATCAGGAAGCGCTTGTTCTCGAAGCTCAGGCTGCGGCCAAGGTTAAGAACCAGTTTGGAGCGCTGATAGAACTGCACAAGCTGCTCTTTTTCCAGACGCGCATCCGAGAACCCGATGCCAAGTTCACCCCAACCCGGACCAATGATCTTGATGTTCAGATTGCGCAGGGTCGGCAGCAGACCGCGCACAATGTCCTTGCGGTTTGTGAAAGCCACGCCGCAGAACAGCACGTCGATATTCCGCTCTACCGTCTCATCAATCGGGCGATAATGCAGCTTCGGGCAGGCTGCGAGCGGCAGGTGCCAGACATTGTCGCGGGTGTAGAAATTCGAGCCCCAGCGTTCACAGGAGAACACCGCGTCAAAGTCCTGCCCGATGCGATAGTTCGCGTCCTGCTCGTAGGGGTCTTCGGTCGCCCAGAAAACGGTCGCGGCGCCGATCTTCTTGGCTTCGCGATTGATTTCACCGAAATAGGTGCTTTCCGGCAGATACGAGCCGATACCGAACACCACGGTCGGCTTCAGGAAACGAATCGCCGCCGCCGCGCCACTGATGTTGGCCGCCGTGACGTTTTCCTCACCAAAGCACTCCGCCCAGCCCGCCATGATCGATTCACGAATCTGGGCATTGGCCTGCGATTCAAAGCGTCCGCCGCTGCAGATCAGAACCCGTCCTGAATATTCGCCTGTCTTCGCCATCACGTCTCTCCAGTCCTTATCGGGGTCTTGGTTGATCTCGTTCGCAACGTCGCGTCCTCATTGGCGTGCATCTTCCAGCACGCCCGCCACCGCAGCGTCAAACCGCTCCGGAGCACAGTCTTCCGCGAGGCGCTTCAGCGCACCTTCGCGGATGTGGCTCCAGAATGCTTCGTCACGATAAAGCCGGATGACCGCATCAGCGAATACTCCCGCATCGGGAGTCCCACCGGACACGATATCCTCTCCATCCGTCCAGCCCAGTTGCGCGATCAGCAGGTCGCTGGCCACGACAGGCAGGCCGAAGGAAGCGCTCTCGTGAATTTTGTAAGGAATGCCCCCGGCAAAGCGGGTCGGGGCGATGAACACCCGGTGCGCGTCATAAAACGGCCCCAGATCCTCGACTTCGCCGATGATATCCAGTCCTTCGAACTCGTTCAGGCATGACAGATCGACCTTGCGCGAGCGTGAACCAACCACGGTCAACCTGACCTCACTCCCAAGTTCAGCCCTCACCGCCGGCATGACTTCCCGGCCGAACCAGATCAGCGAGTCAAGATTGGGAGACTCAGCATCCACAATCGCCCCCACGAAAAGCAGGTCTTTTCTCTCTAAGAAGCTCTTTCCGGTCGCACGTGTCTGTAGCGAATGGCCAAGCACCACCACATTCTGATGCCCGGCGCGTCGGATGAATTCAGCTTCCCTCTCGGTGACCGCGACGACCTTCTGGCAGAAATACGCGCACTCGAACTCTTCCCGCAGGGCTGCATCGAGATTTTTCGACGTCGCCTTTTCCGTAAGCCCCAGCACCTGATCCCTGAGCACAAGGCGGGGACTGATGACGGCTTCCGTATCGAGAATGAACTCGGTTCCCGGCAGATAGCGACTGTTCTTGTGCAGAACCGGCAGCAGTCTCGCCAGATTGTGGGTGCGGCCGATCCACACCAGATCAAACGCCCCGGCCCGCTCTTCCAGAAACCTGTCCAGATCCTCGGCCGAACGGTCAAAGAGAACTTCGACCGTATCCGGGAAATCGCCATAGACACGGCTGAGCGAATGGTAGTGCGCATCGACCGGGAAAACGGTCACTGCACAGCCCTGACGCGCCATGCTGCGCACGATGTCGTTTGACCGCACATACCCGGAGCCAAGGCTCCGCAAGGGAATACGATCTTCAATAAACAGGATGCGCAGCCCGTTTGTCGGGCGTGAGCGGGCAAGAATGGCGTTCCCTGCGTGCGCCGGATACTGCCCGCGCAGGAACTCGGCCTGTCTGGAGACGAAGATACGCCGGTTCCGCTGCATCAGCGCCTGCGAGCTGTTTGAGCAGGATGAGCCGAATTCGAGGTGCTCGATCACGACGAACGGGTCGTAGACCACCCGATATCCACTCTGGATGATCCGTGCACAGAAGTCGGACTCCTCGAAGTAGGCTGGCGCATAGGCTTCATCGAAGCCGCCCAGCTTCTTCGCGATGGCTGCGGAGACCATCAGGAACGCTCCGGAGCAGTAATCCACGTCCCGGACGAAATTCGCTTCCGGACAGTTGGGATCGGCGTCGCGCAGGTAGCCGTAGGCGCTGCCATCCCGCCAGATGATCGACCCTGCTTCCTGCAGACGACCATTGGTCCGAATGATCTTGCCGCCAACCGCGCCGATCTTCGGATCAGACGTCAGACGATCGAGCGCGTTCTGAATCACTCCGGGCGCCAGCTTCACATCGTTGTTCAGATACAGCACGACGTCAGCCGAAACCATGTCGAGCGCCATGTTGCAGGACAGCAGGAAGCTCGCATTGTGATCAAGATGCCTGATCGTGGCGCCTGAGACGTAATCTTCCAGCCGTCGCGTTTCATCGCGGGAACCAGAATCGATGAGGATGAGTTCCAGCGCGCCGGGGAAACAGTCACGCAGGGAAGCCAGCGCCATCAGGGTCAGCGGAAACTGGTTATACAGCACCATGATGACACTGACAGTCGGGACGCCGCTGTAGGAAAAATCCAGCGTGCGACGCCCGGCCTCCACCAGAAGACCGGCGGCCTCCCGGCAGAACATCATTTTTGAATGGGCTTCATCCAGAACACCATCGTCGCTCCCGACCTCATGACGCTCCTGAGCCGCCACCCAGTGTGCGAACGGGTCACGGAAGATGCCGCTCCCCACGTCGGCGCGCACCATCGGTCTTGCGGCGTACTCCACCAACGCGATTTCGGGAGAAGGCTGGCGTCCTTCAAAAGCACCGGCAGCCAGAAAATGATCATACCCGGAGCGAAACTGACCGGCGGCGACACACGCGCCGACATCCGGATAACGCTCCCGGTAGAACGTTTCTGAAAAAGCGGCCTGCGGCGAGTAGCCGACTGCCTCGCCCACGATCAGATAGTGATGCAGAGCGCAGGAAAATGATCCCTCCTCGATCAGCGTCCTGACTTCAGGATACTGTTCAAGGTACCAGACCGGATCAAAGTACCACGATGCCCGAACGCGATCGGCATCACCGTTCCGGTTCTCGATGAACCATCTGAAACCGGAAAAATCCGCTTCGACCTGTCGGGTGACATGCTGGCTGAAGACGGCTGGATCGAAGAACAGGCTGCCAGTCCGAAAGCCACCATCTCCTTCGGAGAGATAGTGGTCATACCCGTTGGCGAGTCCTGCCGTCCTGAGTGCGGCTCCTGTCAGATCGGGTTCGTGGGCGCGATAGAACGTCTCCGAGAACAGCCAGTGTGGAGAATGGCTGCGGTAGCCCTGCTCCACATAATGCTGAAAGCCTGAACGAACCTTTCCTTCCACGATGGATGCCGCAACATCCTGATGCACGGAACGATACCAGCCCTCGTCGAACCATCGGTTGGGCGCATAGCCCCGCCCCTGACCAACAGCCCGATAGTGACCGAGTGCATTGGCGCCTATACCCGCACCCAGATCACGCTTCACATCCGGATAAGTCTCGACATACCAGTTTTCGTCGAAGCGAAGCCATACGGGTATCCGTACCGCCTCACCTCCCTCCCATTCAAAAACGGCAGGTCCACTGAATGTCTCGTCATCGCGCTGCATGCGCTGGCGCTTACCCTGACTGCCGCTCAGTGTTCGACAAGGTCGCGCACGGTTTCAGCACAGTAATCGATAACGGTTTTGACGGCGGCCGCTTCCTCTACGGTCCGGACCTGACTGTCTTCACATAGGATGCGGATGCCCGTGGTCTGGAAGCCGACTTCATCACCGACCACGTTCAGCAGCCCGACACGATACCAGCCGCTCAGCGTTTCGTTGAAACCCTTGCTCAGACTCAGATTGCCGACAAAGCCCACGCAGAGCGGAGCATCATGGAAAATGGTCTGCACGTCCTGACGGATGAGCCGCGAAGTCGCCATGAAGATCGGCGCGCCAGTTTCCTCGTTGACCAGCACGACATAGACCTGACCCGCCCGCGAGAGACCGCGGAGGAAGGCCCAGCCACGAACGATCAGATCGCTTTCCGGCAGATCACGTTCATGATGACCACCGTCTTCAACGAGACCGCTGAAGTGATCGATGTAATATTGCAGCTCGCCCTTGTACTGCTGCCCGATCCTGCTGCCGAGCGCAGACAGCTTGATGCCTCTCAGCACACCGTCACTCTCGGAGACGCGCTCGAAATCACGCAGGATCTGACCATTGGAAGGAGGCAGACGCGCAATGCTGACAATACGACCGCCTTCAACCTCGATCTGGACGGACGTCAACTGGAATGCGCCCTTGCCGTGAACGATGTTGACGAGGCCGATGCGGAAAACACCCTCACACCACTTCCCACGCAGCGCGACCTGAGCGGAAAAACCCGAACGACGCGGCGCGCCGGGGAACAGGCCCGTGACGTCCGAACGCACTTCACGGGCTGTCGGAATGAAGATGGGGGGAATGTCTTCCTCGCCCATCAGGACGGCATAGAGATGCCCGGAACCGGAAACGCCCGGAACCACATACCAGCCGCGGATGTGGAAGGCGTCGGCCACGACAAAATCTTCGTCTTCATATTCCGCGAAAACATGGCGGCAGACATCGTCGATATAATATTCCGCTCCCTGAATCGAATACCAGTCAGTGACTGTTTCAGGCAGCTCAATGGCCAGATCCCGCGTCGTCGGAGGATCGAAGATGTGGCGCGGGGGAGCCTGATTTTTCCATGAGGCGTGTGGCAGCAGATGCACCTGTCCGACATCGAACTGCACGTTACTGCTTCCCATATCGCGACGAGGGGCGACATCACGATAAATCTGGAGCAGCTCATCGCCGTATGTCCGGGCGTCGGTCCAGAGATGCGGCCCGATATTGGCCATAAGCTGCCTGCGTACGCTCTCACTGCAACGGATCAGCTCAAGACGTTGCAGCACATCTGCAGGACTGCCAATCGGCACCTTGAAGCCGTTGACACCATCTTCCACACGATCACCCAGCGCGCCGACATCCGTCACGACCGGAATAAGGCCGCTCTGCCAAGCTTCGGAGAGTGAAATGCAGTAGGTTTCGGGCCAGATCGACAGATTAAGGGCCACGTCCGCGACCTTCAGGGCCTCGACATCGCCTGCGGAATAGCGCCCGTAAACATGCACGTTGTTTTTGTGCATGTTGTTGAGGATACCTTCATATTCCGGATGAACATATCCAAAGATATGGAACTCGAAGAGATCGGAATTGGCCATCTCGATAATGCTGAGAACCGCATCCGCACCCTTGGTACGCAGGAAGTTACCGATCACGGCGACCCCCAGACGACGACCATCCAGCGACGCATAGGTTTTCGCCACGATAGGAGACGTCGGTTCCGGAGAAGGAATACCGAGCGTCAGGCTGACTTTCTTCTCAAGGTGCGGATAAATCTCATGGGTCAGGTCATGTGAATGTTTGGTCCCGAACAGGATCACGTCCACAGATTCAAGCATTTTCGACACAAACGCACGGCGTGTCTGCTCACCGCCGAACTCGACATTATCCGAGCGTTTCATGGAAATATCGGCAGCCAGAACCCACTTCACTTCCTCCTCGCAATAGCGGAGTTCATGGTTCAGCAGATTGTAGCGGGACGACAGCAGGAAGAAATCATGCGCCGAAAACACCACGCCGACACCATTCGCCTTGGCGATGATCGGCAGTGAGAGGCAATGATGGCCCAGATGCTGGAAATGCACGATATCGAAATTGTACTGACTGATCGCGGCTGAAAACGCCATTTCTTCCGGGCCGTCGCACATCGTGTCGAGCCAGCCGGTATCCGGCACGTCGAAGCTCTCGATCTCGCGGCCGCTGGCATCCGTCAGACGGCACATGCCGTCACGATGCAGCCAGTAGAAGAACTCCACTTCACGCAGCAGCATGGAGGCGATGGTCTGCTGATAGACCTCAACGCCGCCCCATGCCTGCTCATGAATGGTGGAATGCGTGCACATCAGCACACGCAGACGACCACGGCGCGCAGGCACGGACTCCTCTTTCGACACGACATGGCGGCCGAAATCCGCACCGGTCACGTCCATCATCTTCTTCAGACGATGCTCATACAGATGGGCGTCCAGAACGGCTTTCTGTGCGGCAGTCGCCTGCTTGCGGCGCAGGGACTTGTTGGCCAGCAGCGCGGCGATATGCTCGATCACGCCCTCGACAGAACGCGCCATGCTCGCGCCCGCGACTTCATGGATATACTGCTCGTCAAGCTGTTCACCTGCCTCGACGACCTGCGCCGTGCCGGCAAGACCAAGCTCATAAAAACGAGGCCCCGGCGCGGTCGCCTGCCCGACATCGCCGTGGCTGGCATAGTCACGGAACATGGTCAGCGTGACGGCGCTGGCGTTGGCGAAATCGATGAACGCCTCATGGCTGATCGGGCGCTGGATGGCGAGATCGGCCAGATCGGCGGGCAGAGGCGGCAGATATTCATTGCCGGGACAGACCAGCTTAATTCTGGCGTCCGGGAAGGCCGTGATGACGCGACGCAGGGTCTCGACGCGATTCGGCCACATCGTGCCGGCAAAGAAGATATCGTAATCGAGTTCAGCGGCTGTCTTCACCTTGCGTTCATGCAGGGACAGACTGGCCCCGAGAGGCAGATAATGCCCCTTGCCCTGATAGAACTCCACGCAAGACGGATCATTGGTGAAGACGTAATCGAAGAAACCGATGTTATCGACGTTGAAAGATACCATGAACGGGTCTTCGAACGCCCAGAAAATCATCGTCTTGAAGGCTGGTCTGACGCGACGCATCAGCTCCATGTTGATCCGCTGACCGTCGATGCAGATCAGGACATCATGTTCGCCCTGCGCGGCCAGATCAGCAAGAGACATGTTGTCGGCGACGACAACATTGCCGTCACCAAGGACCGTTTTGGCGGCTCGTTCAAAGGCAAGGGTAAGGTAGTAGTTCGGATTATGCGTGTAGTTCGTATTGTATATGACTGCCATTGACCTACGCCGACGTTTCCGTCTTCGCCTTCCCTGAATAACTACACAGATCGAACATCAATTCTTTTTGAGACTTTACCGCAAAGACCGACCCGGCAAAAGACCTCCGCTTCAGTCACTTACCTCTGATGAACAAAAAAAATGGCATCTCGATGGAGATGCCATTTTTCACAATCAGACTAAGATCGCCTTAATCAGGCGTCCGCGCTCCGACGACGGATCGCTGCGCTGAGGATGTCACCCAACGAAGCGCCGCTGTCAGAAGAGCCATACTCGTTGATGGCCTGCTTGTCCTCGTCCTGCTCACGACCACGGATGGTCAGGGCAAGCTTGCGGGCAGCACGGTCAACCGAGACAACTTTCGCATCGACGCGCTCACCAACGGCGAAACGCTCCGGACGCTGCTCAGCCTTGTCACGAGCCAGCTCCGTGCGACGGATGAAGCCGGACAGAACGTCGTCAACCTTGACTTCGATGCCGTTGGCCTGAACCGCCGTCACCACGCAGGTCACGATCGCACCCTTCTGAACGCCCGTCAGGACGTCAGCGGCAGGATCTTCCTGAAGCTGCTTGATGCCGAGGGAGATACGCTCTTTCTCCACATCCACGTCGAGGACCTTGGCCTGAACGACCTGACCCTTTTCGTAGTTCTTCATGGCTTCTTCGCCAGCTTCGTCCCATGACAGGTCGGACATGTGAACCATACCGTCGATGTCGGCGGACAGGCCGATGAACAGACCGAACTCGGTGATGTTGCGGATCTCGCCTTCCACGATCGAGCCAACCTTGTGCTCTTCCGCGAACTGCTCCCATGGGTTGCGCTGAACCTGCTTCAGGCCGAGCGAGATGCGGCGCTTCGTGCTGTCCACATCCAGAACCATGACGTCGACTTCCTGCGAAGTAGCGACGATCTTGCCCGGATGGACGTTCTTCTTCGTCCAGGACATCTCGGAAACGTGCACCAGACCCTCGACGCCCGGCTCCAGTTCGACGAACGCACCGTAATCGGTGATGTTCGTGACGCGACCGGTGAAACGTGCGCCAGACGGATACTTGAGCGCCACGTTCTCCCACGGATCAGCCTCAAGCTGCTTCATGCCGAGAGAAATGCGCTGCGTATCCGGGTTGAAGCGGATGACCTGCACGCGAACCGGCTGACCGATCTGCAGGGCTTCGGACGGGTGGTTGATGCGCTTCCAGGCGATGTCGGTGACATGCAGGAGGCCATCGACGCCGCCGAGGTCCACGAACGCACCGTAGTCGGTGATGTTCTTGACCACGCCGTCGAGGATCATGCCTTCCTTCAGGCCCTGAATCAGCTCGCTGCGCTGCTCTGCACGGGTCTCTTCAAGAACCGCACGACGCGAAACGACGATGTTGCCGCGAGCGCGGTCCATCTTCAGAATCTGGAAAGGCTGCGGAACGCCCATGAGCGGAGCCACATCACGAACCGGACGGATATCGACCTGGCTGCCCGGCAGGAACGCCATCGCGCCGCCGAGATCAACCGTGAAGCCGCCCTTGACGCGACCATAGATCGTGCCGTTGACGCGCTGGTTGGCCTCGAAAGCCTTCTCCAGATTGGTCCATGCTTCCTCGCGGCGAGCCTTCTCGCGCGACAGGACGATGGAACCGTCACGGTCTTCGTAACGCTCGATATAGAGCTCGATGACATCGCCCGGCTTGACTTCCGGAGCAGCGCCCGGCGGGCCGAACTCGCGCAGGGCGACGCGGCCCTCGCTTTTCAGGCCAACGTCAACAATCGCGAAATCATCGGTCAGGCGGACAACGCAGCCCTTGACCACCGATCCTTCAAAACCGCTATCCTGCCCGAGCGTCTCGTCGAGCAGTGTCGCAAAATCCTCACCGCGAAAATGATCGGTGGCTGTCTGTGTGGCTGAAGCCATGTAGAAACTGTTTCCCTGTCAGGATCGAAATCCCGACATGCCTGCGCCCCGCATACTGGATGCGAGACGACCTGCCCGCCGCGCCTGTGGCGCCCGCGAGCCTGCTTTCATTACCCGTCGCGCGCGACCACCGCGTACGACTGCGGATGAAAGACACCCCCCCTCCCGTCTTGTCAAGAAAATAACGCTTTTCCAGGCGAGCAGACCCCCATCAGGGTGATTACAGAAGCGTGAGCGCCGCTTTTCGACAATCTGCATGCCCACTTCATGCAGCAGAATCAGCGAATAAGACCATGAATGCCGTGCTGGCGAGAGCAGCAAACGGGGAGGCCCCACCATCTGTCGCTGAACGTCACGTTTATCAGCCCAGCCAGTGTTATTGTGGAGGCTTACACCTTACCCCGGCTTAACAGCACGCCTCCACGACAACATCGCCGACAGTATCCGGCACGCCATCCCTTGCGGCATTGCTCCCGAAGATGAGACGATCATGCCCGATAGTCCTCAACCAGCGTTACCTCTGGCAGCACGACCTACCTGCCCCTTGAAAGTAGTGCGAAGCAGTCTGCACTCCCTCATTCGGTCCGTTCCTGTTCAACATCGCTCTTACTCAGAACAGGTCCTCTACAAGACCCACGATCAGATCATCTTCCCAATACTGATCGTTGGTCACCGACTTCGCTGCATTGCTTGCCTGACGTAGGCCATGCAGGAACAGCGAGACAGTCTCCGGACCGGACGACAACCCGTCTGGCGGTTCGGCCTTCCGTTACTGCCGAGCAAAGACCTTTTCTGCATCGCGAAACTTATCCGGCCTACAGACGTCCTTCACAACGCACTGCTTATGTGCCCCTGTAAGAAAGGGTTGTGATCCTTGGTGCAGCCCCTCCATGCAGGAAAGAGCGTTATCGTGGCGCGTCCACCTTCCCTTATCGACCTGAAATCCGTCGCCACGGCATCCGGCCTTCTGACGCTCACGGGCTGTTCTTTACAGGGAGCGCCCTCCTTCCCTCTTGTCGGAGCCTATTTCCCCGCATGGATGATGTGCGCCCTCATCGGCATTCTCACCGCCATCGGCTTTCGCGTGGCTTTTCTCGCGCTCGGGATTGATGCCATCCTGAGATTCCGGCTTTTTACCTACGTCTCTCTGGGCGTACTCATGGCCCTGCTTGTGTGGGCGCTGGTATTCGGACCCTGACCCATGCAAACCAATCCGCCATCCAAAACGCAGAAAAACCGAAACAGGCCGGGCATCGTGATCGCCGCTGTCTGTGTGACAGCCACGATCCTGTTCGGACTCCACATCGCGCATCAGGACACAGCGTTCCCTTCCACCGACAGCGCCTCCATTGATGCCGAGCTTGTGCATGTGGCTTCCGTCGTCGGGGGCCGTCTGGTCGAACTGCATGTGCAGGAGAATCAGCACGTTCATAAGGGCGATCTGCTCTACCGGATCGATCCAGAACCCTACCGCCTGACACTCAGACAGGCTGAAGCCAGCGCGGCTCTGGCTCAGGCGGAAGTCGAGCATCAGGAACGTCTGGTGGCCATCAAGACCGTCGAGGCGACCTCCGCGCAGGATCAGGTCCATCGCGCGACCACCAACCGCGACCTGACGGTCCGCACGGTCCGGCGCCTCGCACCCCTCGCGCAGAATGCCTATATCCCCTTGCAGGAATATGATCAGGCTCAGGTCGCCGCCCGCAACGCGGAGATTTCACTGGCGCAGGCGACGCAGCAATCTGTCGCAGCCACGACAGCCATCGGTGATCTCAAGAGTTCCATTGCCGCCCGTGACGCCAGCAACGCCGCCCTTGCCCGTGTGCGCTATGAACTGACCCAGACAGACGTAAGAGCACCTGCGGACGGATATGTCACAAGCCTGCATGTCAAAACGGGCGAAGTTCTTGCCCCGGCGCAAGCTCTGTTCACCCTGATCGCTGACGACGAATGGCATGCTGTCGGTAATCTGCGCGAGACCGATCTGGCCACCGTCCATCCCGGTGACTGCGCCACAGTCTATTCCATGATCGACCGCACGCAGGCCATTCACGGCGTGGTGGACAGTATCGGCTTCGGCGTCATGTCGCTGGATTCCGCAGGACTGGCACGTGGACTGCCGCTCGTGCCGCGTCAGATGGACTGGGTCCACGTCGCGCAGAGATTCCCGGTCCGTGTCAGGCTGGACCACGCCGACCCTGCATTGCTCCGTGTCGGCGCGACAGCGACTTTTGAGATACGGCATGGCGCGTCCTGCCACTAAGCCCGGGTTCTCCCTGAGGAAGCCCGGTTTTACGCGTCTGTGGCGGATGGTGTGCAACCCGTCGCCGGGGCGTCAGGGCTACGCACTGCGTATGGCGGCCGGATGTACGGCGACCGTTCTGGTCGGTGAGATATGGCAGGTGCCCGACCTCGCCGTCCCTGCCCTTGTCACCATGGCGCTGTGGCAGAAGGACCGCGTGACCAATGCGCTGGCGGGCGTTGCGGTCAATATCCTCATCATTCTGCTGCTGGCTTTTGTCTATCTCTGGATCAGACTCACGCTGGACAACCCGATGGCCCTGACAGCCGCCATCGCCGGTCTGTCGTTCTGTTTTTTCTTTCTCGGCTCGGCCAGCAAGCTGAAACCGGTCGCCTACATGCTCGGACTGTCCGTGGTGTACGGCCTGATTGCGATTGATCAGGTGCCGGTGGGAGAAGTCATCACCCGCGCCATTCTCTATGTCGATCTCTTCCTCGCCGTGCCCGGCGTGGTGATGCTGGTGGTCGGCCTGCTGATCTGCCCGTCGCCACGCACAATCGCCATGCAGGGGATCGCCGCCCGTCTGCGGATGAGCGCGACCCTGCTTTCAGGGACCGATGAAGCCACACGTGAGCGCGCCACCGATCTGCTGCGTGAAGGAACCGCCGGTCTCATCAAGTCCCTGAAAATGGCGCGACTGGAAAAGATATGGTCGCCGGACGAACTTGCCCGTCTGGAACAGGCGGCCAGTGCAGGCGCGGGACTTCTTTCTCTGGCTCTGACTCAGACTTTGACTCTGGCGGATGACCATCCGGCAAGAGCCGTGAGCCATGAACCACCCCTTCTCCTGATCGACGCGCTGAACACTTCCGCCACCCGGTTCGAAAGAGGCATCTGCCCGGAAGACACCGCACATCCGTCGCCGGATGATGAACAGCCGGAATACCGGGCAATGGTGGATATTCTTGGAATACTGACCGTTCCACCGCCCGAGGCAGGCCGTGGACAGGCTGGCGAGAAAGCCCCGAAGAGCGGATTTTTCGCAGCCGACGCTTTCACCAATCCGGATCACACCCGCTTCGCCGTCAAGGGCACGGCGGCTGTCATGCTGAGCTATTTCATTTTCAGCATTCTGGACTGGCCGGGCATCCATACCTGCATCATCACCTGTTTCATCGTCGCCCAGCCGACAATGGGCGAGATGGTCTCCAAGCTCACGCTCCGCATCGTCGGCGCGCTGATAGGCGGGGCTGTCGGGATTGCCTCCATCGTCTTCATGCTTCCGCACCTGAATGACATCACATCGTTCCTGTGTCTGGTTTTCGTGGTCTCCCTGCTGGCGGCATGGATCAAGACGGGTGATGAACGCATCGCCTATGCCGGATTCCAGATCGGCCTCGCCTTTTATCTCACCAATCTGAAGGGTTATGGGCCGACCACCGACATGGTCACGGCGCGTGACCGTATTCTTGGCATCATGCTGGGTAATTTCGTGACCTACGCGATGTTCACAAGTTTCTGGGCCAGCAGCGCCTTTAACGGGATCGACGCCCGCATGAAGACCATTGTGCAAAGGCTGCGGCAGCAACGGGACGCGATAACCGCTTCAGACAGTCTCGCCTGCGCTGCCAGTGTGCAGGAGGCGGTGTCACTTGCCGAGCGTCAGGGTGAATATGCCTTTGCGGAACCCGACCACATGCGGGCCGACATGCATCATCTCGAACGGCTGGATACCCTGTTCCACGAAGCTGAAGCCATCAGTGCGGGCCTGCTCGACCCCGCCACCCGATCCTGTGCGGAAACCCGTCTGGCCCATCTGGAAAGCGTTGTTTCATGAACAGTCGCATCGTGCTCACCCTGTCCTGCGCCGTTTTGCTGACCGGATGCGCGACCTCCGAACTGGCGACCGCGCCTCAGAGCCCGGACAGACCGTGGGTGCCGACAACGTCCGCATCGGGAGCCATCATCTCTCCCGATCAGGGCGATACGCGCCTCCGTCACGGTCTGGTTCTTCCGGAAGGCTTTACGCTTCCATCCAACAGGGAGGCTCTGCAACAGGCGCAGTCGCCCGAGTTGCTTGCACGGCAGGATCACCCCTATTCGCTGGCGGAGCTGATTGACGTCGCGCAGTCCCGAAATCCTGAAACACGGCGTGCGTGGAACAGCGCACGCGATGCGGCGCTGGCCGTCGGAATCACCAAAAGCATCTATCTCCCGCAACTGACGGCAACAGTCGTCGGCGGTTACAGCCACAGCCGCTCTTCCGATTCGAACGCTTCTATCAGTGGCGCGGGACCGATCAGTGGCCTCATCAATGACGGACTGAATAATCTCGACCGTTACACCCGCAACAACGGCGGCGGCAGTTCCGGATCTGGCGAAGTGCAGACGCTCGGCATGCAGTGGCTGCTGTTCGACTTCGGAAAGCGGGAAGCCTCAATCGAAGCCGCCAGACAGGTGCAGATCGCTTCGAACATCCTGTTCACTGCGGCACACCAGAAGATCATCTATGGCGTGGCGACCGCTTTCTACACCCACGCAGCTGCGGAGACTCGTCTGCGGCTCCTGAAGGAAGCACTCGTCAACGCCCGTCATGTGCAGGCGGCAGCGGAAGCCCGCCTGAAACAGGGACAGGGCACGATCGTCGATGTCACACAGGCGCAGCAGGTCACCTCGCAGAACGAATTGCGGGTCGTGCAGGCTGAAGGTGAAGCCGAGAACACCCGTCTGGCTCTGATGACGGCCATGGGCGTGTCGAGCCAGTCTCAGGTCGAGACCATGGATGTGTCCGGTCGCACCCTTTCACTGGATGACGGACGTCTGACGGATGAAATGGTCAGAACCGCCGTGTCGCGCCGTCCGGATGTCCTCGCGGCCTATGCGGCGGCGCGGGCAGCCGACAGCCGGGTTTCAGCGGCGAAAAGCGAGTTCCTTCCGAAAGTGTTCCTTTCCGGCAACGTCGCCTACACAACCGGACGGCTCGCCCTGTCCTCCGTGCCGGGTGTCGGCAATGATTCGAATCCCACACTGAACCTGTCCAGCAACCGGTTCAGCAGCCTGATCCTTGGCGGAATCTCGGTGCCGGTCTTCGATGGCGGGATGCGGGCGGCATTTCTCAAGCAGGCCCGGAACCAGTCCGACAGCGCCAACGCCACCCTGCAACAGACCGTCAACGAGGCCGCCCGTCAGATTGTGGTCGCTGAAAACGCGGTCCATACCAGTCTGAGCGCCTATACGGCCTCCACCCGGCTGAAAACCGCCGCGCAGACAAGCTTCAACGCAGCCTTCACAGCCTACCGGAGCGGCGTCGGGTCCATCACGCAGGCGACCATCGCCCAGAATGGTCTGTTGGACGCCACAATCAGTCAGTCAGACGCCTATTTCGCCTCTCTGATCGCCGCGACGAGTCTGGCTTTTTCGACGGGTTCGCTGGGCGGCGCACCGGAGGCCGGAAGCCCGGATTGATCACAGGAGATGACAATCCGTTACAATTGATCCTATAGGCTCATTCCCGAAGGGCTTTCCGTATCCCTAGCCGAAGGAGTAAACAGACCGCATGGTCAACCGTGCTTCTTTTCCGGACAGTCCTGTGTTCCAATCCGATGGATTGGATAACCATCCGTCAGGCCTCTTTTTTACCTCCTTACCCGCATGGTGTCCGGAGTGTGGGGAACCGTCTGACCAGTGCTGAGATTCACCACCCTTGATCGTTATACGATGCGCCAGCTTTTTCTGGCGCTCATCGCCACCACGGGCGGGCTGTCGGCGCTGATCTGGCTGACCCAGTCGCTGCGCTTCGTGTCGCTGGTGGTCGGGCGCGGCTTGTCGCTGCGGGTCTTTCTTGAACTGACCAGCCTGATGGTGCCGTCCTTCGTCGCCGTTGTTCTGCCGATCACGACCTTTGTCGTCACCCTGTTCGTCTATCACCGCCTGTCCGGTGATCGTGAGCTGACCGTGATGCAGGCTGCGGGCCAGTCTCCATTCGCTCTCGCCAGACCGGGGCTGATCTGCGCCACCGTCGCGATGATCGTAACCTTCATTCTCAATCTGTGGATCGTTCCGGCGTCCTATCACGAGTTCAAACAGTACGAGTTCCAGATCCGCAACAAGATGGCCGCCTTCATGTTGCAGGACGGCGTATTCACCAAGGTCTCGGACGCCCTGACGGTCTATGTGCGGGAGCGAGGTCATGACGGCTCGCTGAAGGGCATCATGATCGAGGACGACCGGGTGGCGAACAGCCGCGCGACGATCTTTGCAGAAAGCGGCACGATGCTGGTGGTCAATGACCAGCCGCGTGTGGTGCTTTACGACGGCTCCCGTCAGGAAATCGATCACCGCACCGGGCGGCTGACGATGCTGCTGTTTGACCGCAACACCATTGATCTGACATCCAGCAAGAATCAGGAAAACCGGTCGCGGGACGCCTCCGAGATGTCCCTGTCCGAGCTGCTGCATCCCGATCTGACGCAGATCAACATCCGTGACCGGGGCAAGCTGGCGGTGGAGGGCTGGCGACGCATCACCACGCCGTTCACCGCGTTTTCCTTCGCCATGATCGCTCTCGTCGCCATTCTGCGGGGCGCGTTCTCCCGGCACGGCAACATCACCCGTCCTCTGGGCGCCATTATGAGCGTTGTCGGGCTTCTGGCTCTCAACCTGATGCTGCAAAATCTGGCGGGGCGGAATATGGCGCTGATTCCCCTTATCCTGATCGAATCAGCGGCTCCGGCCTTTATCTGCGCGGTCCTCCTGTTCGGTCCGGAAATCCGTGCCGGTCGCGAAACTGCCGCGATCCGGCAGGCGTAGGAAGGCTGTTCATGTTCTTCACGACCGTCCCGGTGACGCTCTCCACCTATATTGCCCGGCAGTTCATGTTTTCCGTGCTGTCGATGACGGCTTTCCTGACCGGCATCGTCTGCCTGTTCGACTTCATCGACCTGCTGCGCCGTGTCGCCACCAAGACCGACGTACCGACCAGCCTTGTTACGAAAATCGCAGGGCTGCATATTCCGTATTTCTTCATGGAGATCATGCCGTTCGGCGTTCTGCTGGGTGGAATCATCTGCTTCTGGCGTCTGACCCGTTCTTCCGAGCTGATCGTCGCCCGCGCAGCCGGTATTTCCGCGTGGCAGTTTCTGGCGGCTCCCCTCGCCTGTGCGCTGGCCATGGGCGCCCTGACCACCGCCGCCGTCTCCCCGTTGTCCTCGATCATGTATGCCCGGGCAGAGGCGCTGGACGAGCAGTATCTGCGCTCTGGCGGCGGCCCCCTCACCATGGCTGGAGCATCGCTGTGGCTGCGCCAGCTCGACACGCAGCTTGATCCGCGCGGCGTGGCCATCCTGCATTCACGCGACACCCATCTCGACGGCGCGCTTCTGACAATTCACGATATCAGCGTCTTCCGCCTGGATCATGACGGGAATCTGCTGCTCCGTATCGAGGCGCCCGCAGGTCATCTGGCTCAGGGACATTGGGAACTCGATAATGCCAGCGAGTTGCATCCATACGAATTGCCGGAAGCAAGCCGGACCATCACCCTGCCGACCGACCTCACGCTCAATCGCGTGCAGGAAAGCTTCGCGTCTCCCGAAACGCTGTCCGTCTGGGCGCTGCCGAATTTCATAGCCATGCTCGACCGGTCCGGCTTTTCCTCGATTCGTCACCGGCTGCATTTTGAGTCTCTGCTGGCTCTTCCCATCCTCGCGGGAACCATGTCTCTCGTGGCCGCTGGCTTCTCGATGAGGCCAACGAGACGCGGAGGTGTTGCCAAAATGATCGGTTCCGGGGTCGGCGCAGGGTTTCTGCTCTTCACGGTCTCGAAAGTTGCTGAACAATTTGGTAACTCGGGTGCCTTGCCGCCTCTGCTCGCGGCTTGGGCACCGACAGGCGCAGGCCTCTGTCTGGCTGTCTCGCTCTTACTGCATCTGGAGGACGGCTGATTGCCCTTTCCCGCACTTCGTTCCGAGAGACAGCTTTCGCGTCGTTTGCGACGCCTGAGGGCTGCCCTTACGCGGCGGTCGGGAAGTGCCAGTCAGCGCTGTGACACGGTTCATATCGGCCACCGTTTCCTGTGGATGAGCCTCAGCCTCGGGTCCGTTGCGGCCTGCGGACTGGTCGGGCACAAGGCCCATGCCCAGTTCCGGCCCACTCCCATGCATTTCAATCCGGGCAGCAGCAATGCCGCCTCGAAAAATGAGCCCGCCACCTTTCAGGCGGATCATGTCAGCTACGACGATCATGCGGGCGTCGTGACATGGACGGGCAACGTGCAGGTCTGGCAGGCAGACCATATCCTGCGCGCCGACAAGATTACCTATGACCGCAATACGGGCATCATCGCCGCAAGCGGAAGCGTCGCCTCCAGCCAGCCGGACGGTTCCGTGCTGTATTCCCACTATGCGGAGCTGAGCGGTGACATGCGCGACGGCATCATGACGCATGTGAATGCGACCATGGTGGACAACGCCAAGCTGGCGGCCAACGGCATGAGACGCACGGGCGGTAAGGTCAATGACCTCACCAGAGCTGTCTACACGGCTTGCGAGATCTGCGCCAAAGACCCCACCCGCGCGCCGTTCTGGCAATTGCGCGCCTACTCAGCCACTCAGGACACGGAACACCAGCAGATCGATTTCCGCGACACCTACATGGATATCTTAGGGGTGCCGGTCTTCTATATGCCCTTTTTCTCCATGACCGATCCATCGGCCAAACGTCACAGTGGATTCCTGATTCCCGGCATCACGCCTCATGACCGTTATCTCGGGACCTATTTCACCGTCCCCTATTACTGGGTGATTGACGACTCATCAGATATGACGGTGAAGGGCCTGTTCTCGACCAAGACAGGTCCGCAGATTAGCGCCCTGTATCGCAAGGCTTTCAATTTCGGCTCGCTGCGGGTCATGGGCGGCCTCGCTTACGACACCCACAAATCCGGTGCTTATACCAACGGCTTCGGCGAATCTGTTGGTGCTCAGAATGACCACGGTATACAGGGTTACCTCTTTGCACGCGGCATGTTCACCCTCACTCCCACATGGCGCGCCGGTTTCGATGGGCGCATCGCCACGGGAGCCAACTATATGCGTGACTATCGTGTGCCGGGCTATGGCGGCGACACGCTCAACTCCAATGCCTATATCGAAGGCTTCGGCACCGGGGCCTATTCGAAGCTCGACGCCCAGTTCTATCAGGGCCTGAACCGGGGCGTCATCCGCAACAACGAACTCCCGTTCGTGCTGCCGCATTATGAATACAGCCTTGTCAATCAGCCGGATATTCTTGGTGGACGGCTGTCCGTCAACACCAATGATTTTTACGTTTACCGTAATCAGGGCACGCGGGACCAGCGCGGCGAGGTCCAGTTGAACTGGGACCGGCCATTCCGCAGCAGTTGGGGCCAGAAGTTCCTCGTCACGGCGCGGCTGGATGGTATGCTGTATCATGCCTCCCAGCTCTATCAGCAGCCGAACTACTATAATTACATGAAGAGCACGACCGCGGGTCAGGTCGTGCCTACACTGGCGGCCAAGATGAACTGGCCGTTCGTCCGCCAGTTCATGAAGGGACACGGTAGCCAGATTCTGGAACCGATCGTGCAGGCGATCTACGCTCCCAATCAGGGAGGTGGCGTCGACCGTCGTCTGCCCAACGAAGACAGTCTGAACTACGAATTTACCGACTCTACGCTTTTCGCCCTGAACCGCTATCAGGGAACGGACCGGATCGACGGCGGTCTGCGCGCCAATGTCGGCGTCCATGGCAACTGGACATGGAACGGCCACGTGGTGGACGTGCTGGTCGGTGAAAGCTTCCAGCAGCACGTCCAACATGACCGCCTGCCCTATTCCGGCCTTGACCACCACCTTTCGGATGTCGTGGCCCGTGCGCGCATTGACCCGGTCAGCTACTTTGGCGTTACCGGGCGCACACGCATTGATCCCTACACGGGTCGCGTGAATTTCGCAGACGCACTGTTCAACGTGAATCTGCCTCACGTCGGCATTTTCGGTGGATATGTCCGCGAGCCTGTCACCCCGTTCTATTATTACGTCAACGACTTCCGGAACGGTGGCTCTCCGCCCTCGCTCTATTACGCCCCCACAAACGAGCTGAGCGGCGGCGCCTCCGCCAACTGGCGGAACTGGCATGGCTCGTTTTTTGTCCGCCGCGCTCTATCGCGGCACAAATTCTCAACGGTTGGCGGCACTATCGGCTACATGAATGACTGCTTCGGGCTCGATCTGATGTATATGAAGCAGTACACAAAGATTGGCGGTCAGCAGCGCTATTCGACCGTGCTGTTCACACTGACGCTCAAGACAATCGGCGCTTTCGGTATCAAATAAATCATGAACCTTCCGCGGGATCGTTCAGGTCCACTTCAAAAATTCATGCGATTGGATAACAATGCGATTTCCAATCGATCAGGCGAGAGACCAAGCTGTATGCGACTGAGCCTTTCCGTGACAGGTTCCGCCCTGGCCCTTGTAGTCGCGCTGGGTTCTTTCACCAGTCTGCCTGCTCAGGCAGCGAATCTGCGCCATCATCACCAGCAGGCGCCTCAGGATGATTCCTCCGCGCCAGCCTCCGAGCAGGAAGAGGCCGGTTCCACCGAAACATCCGAGGCGCCACGGCTGGAGCCTCTGGGCGGCAAGCAGGACACCATCATCGCCGTGATCAACGGCCAGCCGCTGACCCAGCGCGACGTTGACAACCGTGGACGTCTGTTCGTGCTGTCCACCGGCCTGCCGCTGAGCGAAGACATCATGCAGCGGCTACGGCCGCAGATCGTGCGCCAGCTTATCGACGAGCGCCTGCGCACGCAGGAAATCCTCTCACGCCATATCAATGTCTCGCCGGAACAGATTGCGGACGCCATCACCAATATCGAGAAGCGCAACGGCATGGAGCCCAACATGCTGCGCAACCATCTGGCGAAGGATGGGGTTTCCCTGACAACATTGATCGACCAGATCCGTGTGCAGATCGGCTGGATGCAGGTTCTTCGGCAGGAACTCGGGTCAAGATCCCGCATGACCTCGCTTGAAATCGCCCAGCGGCAGGAAGCGCTGGGCAAGCAGCAGGGCCGACCGGAATATCTCATCAGCGAGATTTTCGTTCCGGTCGCCGATCCGCGTCACAGCGAAAACGAGCTGAAATTTACCGAGACCATCATCCAGCAGCTTCGTCGCGGCGCGCCCTTCCCGATTGTCGCGGCGCAGTTCTCGCAGGCGCAGAGCGCGCTTGACGGCGGATCAATGGGCTGGGTTCAGGAAGACAGTCTTGACCCCGAAGTCGTGGCGATGGTGCGACAGATGCCCGAAGAGGCGATTTCAAATCCCATCAAGGTTGCAGGCGGCTATGTGATTGCCACTGTTCTGGGAAAGCGGATCATCGGCCAGCAGCCCGGAACACTGCTCGATACGCGACAGGCTTTCCTGCCGTTCGGCACGCCCCTGAACCCGCAGGCTCCCACCGAACAGCAGCGTCAGACGCTCGAAAAGGCCGTAAAGCTCAGCCAGACAGCGCATTCCTGCGAGGATCTCGCCGCCGCCAACAAGCAGTTTGGCGAGGTCCGTCCTTCCAACCCCGGCGAGTTGCAGCTTGAGCGGCTTAACCCCCAGATGCAGCAGATTCTCGCCGGATTGCCAGTCGGCAAAGCCACAAGGCCTCTGGTCTCTCAGGAGGGTATCGACATCCTGATGGTCTGCGGCAAGAAGACCAAGAACTTCGCGGACCGTTCCCCCAGCGAAATCGCGGATCAATTGCTCAATGAACGTGTCGAGCAGACTGCCCGCCAGCTTGACCGTGACCTGCATCGCCGCGCCGTCATCGACATGCGGACGACGATGGCTCCCTGATCAGTGACAAGCCCTTCTTTCCGGGAGCCGCTGGCTTCCGTCATCAACCGTCATAACCTTGCGGCTCGCCATTCACTGGGTCAGCACTTCCTGCTCGATCCCGGCATCACCGGGCGGATTGTGGAACTGTCAGGCCCTCTCGATGGCCGGCATGTTGTGGAAGTCGGACCCGGACCCGGTGGCCTTACAAGAGCCCTGCTCGACAGCCCTGCCGCCTCCATCGCGGCGGTTGAGGTCGATGCGCGCGCAATCGGTATTCTGGAAGAACTAGTTGCAGAGGCTCCACACCGACTGAAAATCGTTGAAGCCGACGCGACGACGCTCGACCTTTCGACACTCTGCCCGGCTCCCCGTCGGATTGTGGCCAATCTTCCCTACAATGTCGCAACGCCCCTTCTGATCGGCTGGCTTCGACAGGCGGCGCAATGGGAGCGGCTGACGCTGATGTTCCAGCTTGAGGTCGCCGAACGGATTTGCGCGGAACCGGGAAGCGAGCATTACGGCCGACTGGGAGTGATTTCCCAGTGGTCCGCAACCTGTTCACAGGTCATGCGTCTGCCACCGGGCGCTTTTTCACCTCCCCCTAAAGTCTGGTCTTCCGTCGTGGAAATCACGCCTCACGCGGAGCAGCCCGCTCCCGAGCTGTTTCGCGCCATGGAAAGCGTGACGGCGGCGGCTTTTGGTCAGCGTCGCAAGATGCTGCGTGGCTCGCTCAAAGGGATCGGCGGGGAGCGTCTCCTTCAGGCCGCCGGAATTGATGGTTCCCGTCGGGCGGAAACACTGGATATCGCGGAATTCGATCGTCTGGCGCGATGCTTTCTGGAGACCACACCGTCCGGAAAACGCTGATCGCAACAACGTCGGTTGCATTTTTCCGGATAGCGGAGCGATGCTCATCTCCAGCGTCATGGCGGGAGAATGTCCGTGTCTTTCTGGTTCAATAAAAAACCGAAAATCGTCATCGCCCATTCGTCGTTCGATATCAAGTCACTGGTGGATGCGTGGGATGAGCCAGCCGACTGTATCTGGGCAAAAAACAAGGCGGATCTCGTCCCCGCATTGAGTGATGCAGATATTCTGGTCACGATGACGCTCTGGGAACCTCGCTATCTGGCGCTTGCTCCTCAGTTGAAACTGCTCCAGACCATGACATCGGGCGTAGAACAGTACGACACGGAGGCGTTTAGACAACGTGGCGTGCATCTTGCGAGTGCCCGAGGCGTCAACGCCAATGCAGTCGCTGAACACGCTGTTGCCCTGATGTTCAGCCATGCCCGGAGATTGTGGGAAGCCAGAGACGACCAGAGACAGTCTTTCTGGCGCAAACTCACCCGCAATCCCGTTGAACGACGCCATGAGGTCTCCGGAACCCATGTCGTGATTGTCGGATTTGGCGCCATAGGTGAGAGGTTGGCAACAGTATGCCTTGCCCTTGGCCAGACCGTCACTGTCGTCCGGAAGAATGTGACCGCCGGGAGCGATCTCCCCATCACGGCTATCGCGGATGACCAGTTCCCGGAGGCGGCAGGCAGTGCGGATTACCTGATCCTCGCCTGCCCGGCGACACCTGAAACCCGCGGTTTGGTTGACGCCAGTGTACTGAGCAGGATGAAACCCACAGCCTGCCTGATCAACGTCGCACGAGGTTCAGTGATTGTGGAAACTGACCTGATCGCAGCCCTGCAGCGGGGACAGATTGGCATGGCGGCTCTGGACACTTTCGAACAGGAGCCACTCCCAGAAACATCCCCGCTCTGGTCGATGCCGAACGTGCTGATCACGCCTCATGCCGCCGGTGACACTGTCGCTTACGAAAGCCGTGTTGCGGATATTCTGCATGAAAACGTCAGACGTCTGGAAGGAGGCAAAACGCTTCTCAACCAGATTGTCTGAGTTCTTGAAGAACATAGTGCTTTGGAACTACTGAGATTTGCCTTTCCTTCTGTTCAGGCAGGACAGAAGGAAAACAATTTCAAATTACGTCAGCGCCGTTCGTTCTGCTCGGCCCTGACTTCCGCCAGCCGTTCAGAGCGAAACCCTGTCGCCACAACGTACAGCTCACTGGAATCCTTGCGGCTTGCCGGTGGCTTGACGTGACGGACGGACGCGAAGAGTTTTTTCATCGGCTCAAGCATCTGCTTCTCTGAACCGCCCTGAAAGACCTTTGCGATAAAACCGCCGCCTTCCGCCAGAACATCGAACGCAAAATCCAGCGCCCCTTCCGCCAGACCGATGATTCTCATGTGATCTGTCGGGGCATGACCTGTCGTATTGGGAGCCATATCGGAAAGAACGAGGTCAGCCTTTCCGCCAAGCATCCCGATCAGACGATCGGGAAGCGCCGGATCGGTAAAATCCCCCTCAATGATTTCCGCACCGGCAACAGGATCGACCGGCAGCAGATCGACACCGATCACATGCGAAGCACCACGCTTGACCGCAACCTGCGTCCAGCCGCCCGGTGCCGCACCGAGATCAACCACACGCTGGCCGGGTTTGATAAGATGGAAGCGGTCGTCAATTTCAATGAGCTTGAATGCAGCGCGGGAACGCCATCCCTGCTTATGCGCAGCCGCCACATAGGGATCGTTGAGCTGACGCGCCAACCAGCGTTGCTGCGCTGTCGTTTTTCCACGGGTTTTTTTCAGAGTCACCGTTTTTGAACGAACCGAACGCGCGGCAAGACTGTCGGACTCGCTGTCCTTGCCTCCCGGAGTGGCTGTCACTCTGACGGCGCGGCGACCCGGCACACGGGATGCCTGCGCCGAGGCGCGTTTGGTAGGGCCTGATGGTGGAGTTTTCGATGTCACGTCTGACTGTACTTTACTTGTTGGACTTTAACTGGATCGAGCCGACTGAAACGTCAGTCAGGTGCAACCGGACGCTCACCGGCGCGCCTCACATGCGGCCAGGGCTGGCCAGAATGCAGACCGCCGCTTTCCTCGCGCATCATACGCAGAAGCAGTCCGTCACGCAGCCCCCGGTCCGCTACTACGACGCTGGCGGGCCAGAGTGAGAGAAAGGCCTCAAAGATAGCACAGCCGGGCATGACATAGGTTGCCCGTTCGGAACCGATGCACGGATGAACCCTCATCCCCTCCATCCCCATCCGGTGGAGGCGACCGATAGCGCGTCTGGCATTATCCGGCTGAAGCCGATAACCATCAACGGCCTGTCGGATGTAACGCGGCAGATCCAGATCCAGACTGGCGAGTGTTGTGACAGTGCCGCTTGTTCCCACAACGCGCACCCTGTCTTCCGCGATGTAACGACGAATCTGATGCGTCTGTTCGAACGCAGCCAGACTCTCACTCACCACATCGAGCATCGCCCGGTAGGTGCCGGGACGACGATGGGGGAACTGCTCAGCGAGCGTGATGACACCAATAGGCAGGCTGACATAGCCGACGAGCGTATATTTCCGCGAGGCCTGATCCAACTGCATCCACGCGATTTCCGTCGACCCACCCCCTACATCGAGCAGAAGCCCCCAGTCCTGTTCAGGCTGGGCGTCTTTCGCGAGATCGGAAGAGCGTTTCCACACAGGATCAAAAAGCAGAGCCGAACAGCTCTCTACGGCCAGCTCCGCTTCTTCCTTGCCGGAGATGATCTCAAATTCGAAACCGGTTTCCTTTCGGATGCGCTCGACAAAGGCCTGCCCGTTACGGGCGCGACGACAGGCTTCTGTCGCCACGGCCCGCAGGCGGATGGGACGATGACGTCCGAGTCTGTCCACACATGTATGCAACGCCTCAAGGGTGCGATTCATTGCATCGGCATTCAGCTCGCCTGTCAGTTGCAAGCCCTCGCCAAGACGAACGATACGGCTGTAACTGTCAAGCACGCGAAAGCCTCCTTCCGTACGGGAGGCGACCATGAGACGGCAGTTGTTGGTTCCCAGATCCAGCGCGGCGCAGAACCCGGCCTGCTCCCATCTTCCCTGACGGCTTTCCGACGCAACACCGGCTAATGGCGCTGTTCCACCAAGCTGGCTGGGCAATCCGTCAGCGGAGAGACCGGCAGCAGGAACACCTACGGCTCTGTCAATTTTGGGCAGGGCTGGAAAAATTGGCGCTGGAGAATGAGTATCGAGCGCCTTCTGGCCTTGGAGCCAGGCGCCTGTGAGGTCCATCGTCTGGTTCCTTTTGTGACAAAGGTTGAGGCAAATTTAAGACACTATTTCAGGAAACAAACCGCTCGGGCAAGCAAAAATTTTTCGGACCATATAAAATGGACAAAAGGGGTTGTGCCGCCAAAAATGCGATGCTATTAGCCCGCTCACACCGACGGAACACGGCCCTAAGACTGAGTTCTGGTCCCTGCTGGGGGATAGTTTAGCGGTAGAACTACCGGCTCTGACCCGGTCAGCCCTGGTTCGAATCCAGGTCCCCCAGCCATTTCTCTCCAGAACCAATTAAAATTGTTACCTTAAATCTTTCTCTCATTGAGAGTCGATTAGAAAACTTCTCCAATCAAGTTGAAGTTTGATGCTCACAGGGATTCAGGGAGCGTGGCATTTTCGTCGTGCCGTTCCTCTCATGGTCCGCACATCACCTAAAAACAGAAAATCTGGTTTTCGATGAGACCACCAGTCGGGTTATGACCACCGCTCGGGCTGGCATGGTCTATGAAGTGGCGGAGCAGATTTTTCAGGATTATCGGAAGTGAGGAACACATCCGCACTCTGTGAAAATGCTCTCACGACATCGGATAGGATTATCTCTGGTATGGACAACCTGTTTCAGGAAACAGTTCCGGAAATTTCAGCCAGCACATATGTACAATAGGCAACGAAATCAGAAAATAGTAGTCCGACCGCCACAGGTTACACCTACGACGGTCGGACCGAAATCAATATGCCCTAAATGATTTTTATAAAATATCTATATATAATAACAACAAACTATCTGTCTGTTAATGTCTTCAGAAACGCAATAATCGCTGCCCGCTCATCCTCAGTCATAGCTGGCTTTTCACCGACCTTACGGTCGAACGGCGCGTCCAGCACATCGATATTCTGACGATATTTCTGCGGAATATCATTATATTTCTCGACTTTTTTATTTTTCCCGACTGGATAAAACTTGGAAGGTTTCAGATCACGCAAGGCATAGAAATCCAGAACACCCTCAAGGGAACGAAAGACACCATTATGAAAAAACACATGACGTGTCGCTGAATTTCTTAAGGTTGGCGTCGCGAACATACCGCAATACAGACTGAGAGTTGTCCGGCCATCCGGCTGGCGATCGCATACACCGAGATCAAAATAGGCAGGATCATGATTCATCGTGATCTGCATGTTTCTCGGAGCACCAAGCGCTTCGTACTGGTGGTCAGTGAAGACAGGCGGCAGACGGTTCCCTGACACCGTATCGACGTGGCAGGCCGCGCAATTTCCCTTTTGAGGATCATTGAATGCGAGATAACCAGCCCGTTCAATGGGCGTAAAGTTCTCCTTGCCTTCAAGCCAGCCATCAAACTTGCTGTTATAGCGATGAAACGCGGGGTCCTCGATCTGGTAACGGGCCAGAGCAAACATGGCTTCAGACAGAAGAAACGCAGGAGACGCTTGGCCTGCAATACCAGCCAACTGCTTGAGATCAGCCGTATACGGCGCGTTGCTGATCCGTTCGATCACCTTGTCTGGTGACGACGCCATCTCGGCCGGATCATAAAGAGGGCCCAACGCCTGCTGTTGCAGCGTATCGGCACGCCCATCCCAGAAAAGACCACCCTGTGGCACAAGATTTCCGGCGGACGCCGCATTATTGGTGGCGCTTTTGCCGCCACGGTCAGCCCCTCCCACATTCGCGACTATAGCTGGCGCGGCTTCGCTTGTAGGATCATCAAGACCGATACTGAAATTCGGACGGCGTTCCGCGTAAGTCAACGTTGGAATCGCTCGTCTGCCCTGTTTGTTCAGTTGTATCCCGCCTGAAAAAACAGGGGAATCTCCCGATGGAGCATAATGATTGGTCGGTTCATGGCACGAAGCGCATGACAGTTTTCCTGAACCGGACAGAAGCGGATCATTAAATATCTGCCTGCCGATCAAGGCCATTTGAGAAAGTGGCTGTTCTTTTGGCTTCAGCATCTCCACAGGACATGGATTGCTGCCATCAGACGCAGGCAGGCAGGAACCTGTTCCGGCCTGAGCCGAAACAGGTGTTGCCCACAGAAGCGCAAACAAACTGATGCAGCCCAGAACGGGCTGCATCGAACGATAAAGATCAGACATACTGGGACAGGAACGACCAGATTGCAGCCAGCAGACCAGCGAGACCGCTGCCTGAAGAGCTTTGATCAGAAGACGAATGATGGCCATTTCCGCCAAACGGAGAATCATCACCGTGTGGGGAAGAACCATGATGATCATCACCCGTGATCTGTCCCGAACGGATATCGCCGGTATCAGGATCAAGGATCAGCTTGCCGGTATCCGAACGACCATTGAAGTCAAACAGATCGTCGATTTTACCAGCCGTCGCATCAAACGATCCCTGACCGAGGCGCTTGCCGCCCAGCCAGTTGTCTTCAATGAAGCGAACGATGGAAGCCTGTGTCACCAGAGTATGGCTGACATGGTTGGTTTTGGCCCAGGGAGAGATCGCGATCAGGGGAATGCGTGTGCCCGGTCCGCAACGGCCATTGACAGCTTTGCCTTCAACACCCTTCGGAGCAGTGCCCGAACCGCAGATGCCCGCGCCGTTCAACTGATCGGCAGAGGAATCAAACGAACCATGCGTCGGAGCAACGTAAGCGTGGTCATACCAGCCGTCTGAGTCGTCATAAGCGATCAGAATGGCTGTATCTTTCCATTCAGGTAGCTTCTGGAGAAGGTTGACCACATCGACCACGCCAACCTGCTCATCAAGCGGATCGGAATAACCGGCGTGACCGTCCTGATAGGCTGGCAGCTTTACGAAAGAAACAGCAGGAAGATTGCCCTCTTTCGCCGTCTTGTAGAAGTCTTTCAGGTCATATTCGTGATTGGCGGGATCTTTTTTGGAAGTTCCCGGAATATAGGTGTAGCCGATCGACTTGACGGAATGCGGACGGGCATGCGTCGGGTTCGCCGTGCTCTCGTAATACTGGAACCAGTTGTGATGCGGAATATAATCCGTCACGTTCTGGGAGACGATGGTGGAATAGGTCGCCCGCTTGCAGCCGGTCGATCCGTCTGTGTTGCTCAGACCAAGATCGAAGCCGCCCATAAAGCCGCCCCAGGTGATGCCGCGCTCATTGAGCAGATCACCAATGTTGCGACCCGTCATCATGCCCTGATTGGTCGTGGATGAGCAGACATCATAACCGGGGTCGATGTCATTGATCATCGTCCAGCCGCCCTGACCGTCAGAGATATAGGCGGAAGATTTCTCTTTTGTGGACGGGCTCTGTGTCGTTGCGATCAGCTTCAGACCGTTGGTCTGGCCAGACACGACTTCCAGCGCACCCGGTGTGGACGGACCGTAGGTGTCGGTGAAAGCATTGTCGCTCATGGAGAAGCGCTGAGCATAACGCCAGTAAGCGGTTACGGTGTTGCCATCGTAATAGCCCAGAACCTGACCTTTGGTGCCGAAGGCGCCTACGCCGCCGGACGAACCGGAACCGGTATAGAGCGGGAACAGATCCATGGCGCCGTTGTTATAGGCCATCTGCTCGGCGGTATAAGCATGGTTCTGGTCGGCGGTGCTGGCCTGCGTGCGATCCAGACGGAAAGGAAGCGCCGCACCCGTGCCGTTGGCGGTGTTGGTGTTGGGATTCTGCTGAAGCAGGTTGCTGTTCTGCAGATTATTCACCGTCGGCGTACCGCGCTGCGCCCGGAAGCTCGGCTCGCCGGTCGGGTTGGTCGCCTTGGGGTATGTCGCGAAATAATGATCGAAGGAGACGTTCTCCTGATAGATCACAACAAGATGCTTGATGGGGGTTCTTGTCTGGGACGTATTCCCGAAAGAACTGGACTGCTGCTGCTGACCGCCAGACCAGATGTTCCAGGCACTTGCATGGCCGGACACTGGAGAAAAGACGGACAGGGACAGCAAAGTGGAGAGTGCAAGCCGCGTGCGCTTTACAGACACGTCACGGAACCTTTCTTTTCGCACGGCATGACCGGCTGTCGAAGGAAACTGGATCACCTGAATACCACTCCGATCAGTCAGCCCCGGCTGGGGTGGTGGAAACAGGGCGTTAAGTAAATGAAAGATTTTTCATGTAGTGTTATCATTTTGTGAAAGACGCTCATCTGAAACAAATTGCAGTATTTCAAAGCAGACATCACCAGGCCAGATGCGAATCAGGACCGCTGGCACTCGTCATGCTCGCCTCTCCCTCTTTAACCTTTTCAGGCACAAGAGAAGCGGTATTCTTTGAAAACATGATTGAAATTCTCTTTGTTTTTTCGCCTCGGGCAAGATTGACCCCGCCGGGGTCGATGGAGACAATCGTCCAGTCATTCACCTTCTCACTTCCCGTCAGGACAATGCTTTTTCCCTCGCCTCTGTCCGGTTTGAAAATCGCTTTCCATAGACCCGCATGGCCTGAAATGCCCACAAGATGGAATTCACCGTTTTCCTCATGGGCAACGCCTTTCCGCCGTCGATCAGGCTCAAAAAGTGGACGATCCAGAATTTTAGTGACGTCTTCACTGCTGTCACCGGAATCTGCGGATACCGTTCCAGATGTATCAGGCCCCACAGCCTGTTGTGCACAAGCAGGCCAGCACATCAACCAGACCAGAGAAACACTTCCAGCCATCTTCAGAAACAGACCTGATCTGACCGTCACAACAAAACCTTTTTCAAAGAGAAAAGGAAATTACACTCAATTCTGCAAACCGCCATGAGCAGAGCGGACGCCGGAACCGATCTCGCCGTCCCCTATATGCGCCCAAGCATCAGGTTGGAATGAAGCAGCCACACAGACAGAGAAAGCTTTTTTTATCAAACAGAAGCAATTTCCAAAGAAAAACCTAAATAGCCTAACAACCCGCCAGAAGAAAAAACAATGAATAAATGATGATAAAGACATTACACACAAAGAATGTTTTCTCCTTATTTCTTGTTTCATCTCGCCTCCGCGCCACTGAGCAGTGGGCGAATCATCATCGTTGGCCAACTTCTTCCCGGAGCAAGGAAGCGCACCTGAACCCTCACCAGAAGAGGCAGATACGAGCTGTTCCACGTCGGTTGCCATACATGACGGCCACCCTGCAGACCATAATATGAAAAATCGATCGCGCTTATGCCGCGAGCCAGAATCTCTTCATGCAGAGCTTCTGGCTGCTCAGGGCAGGTCGCCCGCCGATAAGGCTGCCACCGGACGATGAGCTCGTGCTGCGCATCTACCCCGAACGCAGCCTCGACTTCCTTTTCATAACCGTTTTTCTCCGGAAGCCACGCTATAACGCGCAGCCGGTCCCCCTGACCGGAAAATTTGCCTACCCCTCCATTGTCCGGAACGTCGGCCCGTTCAATCAGTCGGCGCAACGCGTCCTCAATGCCCTGCCCGGTCACTTCGTCATAATGACGATGCTCGGCCATGGCCCATCCATGCGTGCCGACGCCGATCCCTTCCCACAGGGCAACCGACAGCAGGCCGAAAACCACCGTCACAACAAGAATTTCAAGAAGCGTGAAGCCGTCGTCTCTCATTCCTGCACCGAGGGGCGAACGGCCCTGCCCGTCAGGGTGACAGACCGTCCGGTTCCATCCTGATGAATCTGCACGGAAACGGAAAACAATCCGATCCTGTCACCACCATCCTTGGTGGCGGCATCAGCAATCTGGCGAATTTCCACATCCGAATGATAATGCCCTTCCAGATCGTAACTCTGTGATCCCGGACGCAGGGAAAGTGTCGACAACACCCCCGCAAGCTGTGATCTGGCCAGTGAAATGGCGTAAAGATCCCGCTGGGCACGACTGCCGCCCGCAAGCCCCGCTTCCAGCGATCCAAGCATTGCCGCCAGCGCAAAGCCGGAAATCATCAGCGCAATGATGACCTCCAGCAGTGTGAAACCCTCTTGTCTCTGGCTCGACATCATCATGAAATCAGCCCTCATCGGCTTCAATCCGCCCCGTGACGGGACTGACCCTGATCAAACAGAAATGTTTCCCTAACGTGACGACGAGAGGCGGCCCGGAAGCACCCCCATCCGCCGTGAAACGGTAATCGCCACTGGGAAAAAAGCCACCGCCGGGTCTGGGCAGCAGCATCCTTGCCGGTCCTGAAATCCGACCCACCTGAGGGACATGGTCATGCACGGTAACAATCTGGGAGGTCTGCGTATTCACTTCCAGCATGACCGTATCGCCGGTGGCTTCAGAAAGTCTCTGGGCTTCATACAGGCTGTCCAGCACGCGTGACCGGGTGGCGGCGAAAGTGAGCGCATCGCTCTTCATCGGCCCCCGTTCCAGCGCCATGCCCATCAGAAGCCCCGCGATCACCAGCACCACCATGATTTCAAGCAATGTGAAACCTGCGTCTGATGATCGGGACGATTCATCAGTGCGCGAGGTCATTGAGGCTCAGCATGGCAAGGAGAAGCGCCGACACAATACCCGCCACCAGAACACCCATGATGATGGTGATCGCAGGAACAAGAATGGCGAGAAGACGCTGGATGGTGACACGACTGGCTTCCTCGTGAATGTCAGCCGATCGCAAGGCGATAGGCGCCAGTTGGGCCGTCTCTTCGCCAACCTTGAGAAAGTGCGTCATCGTTTCAGGAAAAATTTTGCTGCGCTCAAGCGAGAAAGCGAGACTACGCCCTTCCCGCACATCCCGCGTTGCTTCCGACAGGCAGGTCGCACCAGCAGAGTTGCTGATGACACCTTCCGTTATACGAAGCGCACCGACCAGCGGCACGCCATTGCGCATCAATGTGCCAAGCGTGCGGGTAAACTGCGCCGCCATGATCTCACTCAGCAGCGTCCCGATCACCGGAACGCGCAACAGAAATCTGTCTGTCGCCAGTCTGACAGATGGTTTCCGCAGGGCAATCCGCACACACGCCACCAGCACCACGCCCGCCACAAGCAGCAACATGCCCCACGCCGTCAGGAAATCTCCCGCTGCAATGACAATCTTTGTCGCCAGAGGCAGGGAAGCGCCATTTTCCTCAAACAGTGGCACGAACTGCGGCAATACATGGGTCAGCAGCAGGGCAATGGAAAAAACCGATGCGACAATCAGCACAACCGGATAGATCATCGCTGACTGCACGGTCGCTTTCAGCTTGCGTTCGCGCTCCAGCAGATCCGACAGACGCAGCAGCGCATCTCCCAACGCACCGCCCGCCTCACCTGCCCTCACCAGGCCGACATAGAGCTTCGAGAAAATCGAAGGCATCGTTTCCAGCGCGTCAGCAAACGATTCACCGTCGCGCACACGGTCACGCAATGCCCCGATAACCCGGCCATTCCGTGGCCCGACCGCCGTGTCACCCAGAAAACGCAGGGCCCGGTCAAGATCCAGTCCGGCCGTCAGCATCGTCGCCAGCTTGCGGGTGAAATCCGCGACTTCGCCCGACTTGAGGCGCAAATCTTTCTTGCGACCAAGAAGCGAGAGAATCTCGCCCGCAAGCGCTCCGCCGCGTGTCGCCGGAGCGATCTTCATGACCATCAGATTCTGGCGACGCAGGCGGCTGGTGACCTGCGTCTCCGAACTGGCCGTCATCTCCCCGTGGACGACGTGACCTTCCGCGTTGACCGCCTGATAACGCCAGACTTCCGCACCTGTGTCAGCCAGTGTGGACGTCATTCGTCTTGCCCGACGATACGGCTGACTTCCTCAAGCGACGTCTCACCCTTCAGGGCCGCCTGCAACCCGGCATGGAACATGGTCTTCATGCCCTCCGCCACAGCCGCGCGCTCGATTTCAGAATGATCTGCTCCCGAGAGAATCAGGCGTGTCACCTCTCGCGATGGCTGTAGGAACTCAGCGACAGCGCTTCGTCCCTTGTAACCGGTCTGACGGCAATGCGCGCAGCCGACTGGATGCCACAACGTATGCCGCGTCTGCTGATCCAGCCCCAGTCGCGCCGCCAGTTCCGGAGACACGTCTTCCGGACGGCGACACTCCTGACAGAGCCGCCGCACAAGACGCTGGGCGAGAATCCCGCGCAGAACGGCGGTCAGAAGATAGTCCTCCAGCCCCATGTCACGCAGTCGGGTCACGGCGGCGGCGGCGGAGTTTGTATGCAGCGTCGAAAGCACAAGATGGCCCGTCAGAGCCGCCTGCACCGCAATCTGCGCGGTCTCGATGTCACGGATTTCACCAACCATGATGACATCTGGGTCCTGTCGCAGAATGGCGCGCAGGAAGCTGGCGAAGGTCAGCCCGATGGATGGTCGGATCTGAAGCTGGTTGATGCCTGCGAGCTGATATTCGATCGGGTCTTCCACCGTCATCACATTGCGTTCGGAGGAATTGAGACCAGCGAGACCCGTATAAAGCGTCGTGGTCTTTCCTGAACCGGTCGGCCCTGTCACGAGAACGATGCCGTTGGGCGTTTCCAGCGCCTCGCGAAAGGACGAGATAATCTCGGGGGCAAGACCGAGACGGCTGTAATCGAAGCTGACGGTTGTGCGATCGAGCACACGCAACACCGCTATTTCGCCATGCAACGACGGCACCGTCGAGACACGGAAATCCACTTCATGCCCGCGCACCGCCAGCTTGATACGACCGTCCTGCGGCAGACGACGTTCCGCGATGTCGAGCCTCGCCATGATCTTGATACGGGAAATAAGCGCCGCCGTCAGACGCGGGCTCTGGCTGTCCACCTCATGCAGCACGCCGTCATAGCGGTAGCGGACCAGCAGACGGTCCTCGAACGGCTCGATATGGATATCGGACGCTCTGGTTTCCACGGCACGGAAGATGATCTGGTTCACCAGCCTGATGATCGGCGCTTCACTGGCGAGGTCTTTCAGGCGATCTGTATCGTCCTCGGCAGCCTCACCCTCATCAGCCAGCGGCTCGCCGTCGCTCGCCCCGTCCTCCTCGCCCTCCGGATAGAGACGGGTGAGAGTCGCCTCGATATCCGCTGACCGCGCCACCTCCCGCACGACCTGACACCCTGTCGCCAGAGACGCCGCCCCGGCAGTGAAGGTGTCGAGCGGGTCCGCCATGACCAGATGCAGGACTCTTCCCTCGCAGGAGAGCGGAACGGCCCGCGCCTGCCGCAAAAACCGTCCACCCAGTTGCTCCGGCATCACGGGCTCGGCAATGGCGCCCATACGCGCCGCATCCAGAACGTCCGTGTCAAGCATGGTCGCATAAGTGCGGGATAGATCGGTTTCGCTGACCAGACCGAGCTGGAGCAGCACCTGCGCCAGCGACTGCCCGGTTTCCTCTGACACCATACGCGAGCGTTCAAGGGCGCGGGCGTCGCAGACACCCCGATCGAGAAGGGCAGTTTCCAGATCCATCGCTTCAGCCAGCATGACGACGCCCCGATTTTCCTGAGACAGGGACATTCACCATCGGCTTGCTCAACTGGAGGCAATTCGCCACTGTCACGCCGTCATGATGTCCCTCGCCCTGGTTGTCCCCTTTGTTATCGCGCCTTTTATCGGCAGCTTTCTGGGCGTGCTCGTGCGGCGCATCCCACGCGGCGAATCCTTTGCGATGGAGCGTTCGCATTGCGAGGACTGCCAGACGATCCTGAAGCCGCATGAGATGATCCCGGTCCTGTCTTACCTGTTGCAGAAAGGGAAATGCCGGAACTGCGGCAGTCGGATCGACCCGCTGCATCTCCGGATCGAACTTACGGCTCTTGCCGTCCCCGCCTGCGTGATCGCCACGCGCCTGCTGACAGTTCATGAGCAGGGATTTCCGCTGGCAGACGCCGATTTCTCATTACCGCTTCTGCTGGCCGACTGTTTTCTCGGCTGGGTACTGCTCGCGCTCGCGTGGATTGATCGCATCTGCCTGAGACTGCCGGATGTCCTCACCCTGCCACTCCTGCTGGCCGGTCTGGCGGAAGGGTTTATGAACGGCGGCACTGAGGCGCTGCTGGACCGCACGCTGGCCGCTGCCTGTGGCTGGAGCCTGTTCGCGCTGGTGGCGTACGGGTACCGGGCTCTCCGCGGGCGCTCAGGACTGGGCGGCGGTGACGTGAAACTGCTGGCGGCGGGTGGTGCGTGGGTTGGTCTGGCCGCCCTGCCAATCGTGGTGGTGATGGCGTCCGCGTTCGGCATCGTGCTTGCGCTCGCAACCACTCTTCGAGCACGACGCTTCAGCATGACGGTCATGATTCCCTTCGGCCCCTGTCTGGCAGCCGCCATATGGTTGGCGCGGCTGACATTGACAGCGCAATAAACGACGCACCCCGCAAACAGGCTGCGTCAGGAAATCTGATTACATGAGACAGGAGTATGAAAACCAGACCGCCTGTTAACGTGTCATAAATCTATAACACTCCACCCCTGTCCCCCTTTCGGAAGACAATGGTATGGCATCACGCATTCTCCGTCGGCCGCCCGAACAGGATCTTTGCGTCAGGTGCTTTCGCCCCACACCACAGTTTCTCCGAGCCGTTCATGACGGGACAGACTTCGTCCTCGCGGCTGTTGCACGAGTGCGTCCGATGGTGGCGCGATCGTATGACGGAAATCCTTCCCGCCGCGCTCTCACTCAAGCCCCGAAAAACCATCCGGCTTGAGATCGGTCCGGACGGAATGCTTGACCCGGACGACGTCGCCGCCTGTCGTGAAGAACTTCCAGCCCCCCGTTCCGGCTGGCTGCCGCAGCCGCGCAATCCGGACATTGCGCTGGTCCTCCCACAGGGCGGCATCCTCTCGCGTGACGTGACTCTCCCGCGTGTCGCAGCCAGCAACGCCGCCCGCACCATCGGTTACGATCTCGACCGACTGACCCCATTCCGGCAGGACGATGTTCTGTGGAGCGTCCAGCGCAAACCGGGCGTCGAACGCGGTGAGCAGATCATTTTCAGGCTGCTGGTCGTCCCCCGTTTTCTTGTCTCCGCCGCACTGGACACGCTCGATCGGGCTGGCATCAGCCCAACCTGTATCAGCATGGACACGGCTGCTGACACACCGCTCACCATCCCACTGGGAAAAACAGCCCGGAAAAGTCACCCGGTCGGACGTGTGCTGGCCCTATGCGCCGCAGTTCTTGTCGCGGCGCCGTTTGTCTCCCAGCAGATCACCCTGTTTCGCCTGCACCACGCCATTGCCGCCCTGAGTGACGGACGGACACAGGCCGAGGATATCCGTCGGCGCATCGCAGCGTTCACCGCAGCACCTGCGGCTCTGGCGCGCGAGGAGCATCGCATCGGCTCTCCCCTGCACATCATCGGCACACTGACAGACGCCCTCCCGGACGACACATTCCTGACCGCCATGCATATCCATGAACGTCATGTCACCATGGAAGGAGAGTCCGCTCAGGCAACCAGACTGATCGGTGTTCTTGAGCACGACGCGGCGTTCTCGGACGCAGCCTTCTCCGGACCGGTGACACGCTCGGAGAACAAGCAGATGGACGTCTTCACCATCAACGCCAAAGCGCCGGGTTGAGACGCCAGTGTCAGCAAACCTCTCTCACCTGCCCGCCCATCTCCCTGAAGGACGCCCCGGACGGATTCTGGCGCTCGCCATTACAGTCCTGCTTGTCCTGATCGCATGGTTTCTTGTCTCCGGACTACTGGGCTTCCACGCCCGGGAAGAGACGAGCATTGCGGACCAGAAAGACATCCTTGCCCACACGCAGGCATTGGTGGACACAATCCCAGCGCTGAAGGAACGCTACGAAGACGCCGCGCACAACGCCAGAGGGGACTCTCCGCTACTTGCCGAAAGTTCCCGTGAAACGGCGCTCGCACGGCTTCAGGAAATTGTGCATGACGCCGCACGCGGCGTGCAGGTGGAACCAGCCAGCATGGAACCGCTGCCCATCGCCCATAGCGGGCCTTTCGAACATCTGGGCGTGCGTATTTCTTTCACCACCAACTGGAACGCGCTGGTCAAGCTTCTCGACACGCTGTCAGCCAGCACGACGCCTCATCTGCTGGTCGATGATATTCAGGTTCAGGCGGCAGGCACATCGGCAGCCGACGAAGCCACGCAGGGGCGGACGATCGATGCATCCATGACCATTCTGGCCCTGCGTGATTCCCGATCCGATGCAAAGAATGCCGCCGGTCGCTCCAATACGGCAGATACCACGGGCCAGCAGTGAAGCTTTTGCAGCTTCAACTGCTCGGTTGCTGCCTCACGACCGGGATGGACAACTGACGTGAAGATAACCCGCGCCGCCACAGACCGTAATAACGAGGACGGGTTCGCGTTACTCATGGTGCTGTGGACGCTCGGCTTTCTCTCGCTGATCGGGGCTCAGGCGCTCGTTCTCGGAAAATCCGGCCTCCGTCTTGAAGTCACAACTCTCCAGAAAACACAGCTAGAGACCACGGCGGACGCGGCGATCACGACAGAGCTGTTTTCGATCAGCACGGGACAATCTCCGCCCCGTCCGGAATGGCGCTCCGGCCCGGACGATGGCGAGATCACGGTCAATGTCAGCAGCCATGCCGATAATGACCACATCAATCCGAACGTCGCCGGCCAGATCCTGATGTCCTCGCTGCTGACCGCTTCTGGCGTTCCGACCGATCAGGCCGGTTTTCTGGCGGCCAGCATCATGGCCTGGCGCATGCCCGGTTATAAAGGTGACGCAAACATGCCGGGTCAGGCTGCCTGCACGTCTTCCGGGCAACCTTTTCATACTTTTGAGGATCTTCTGGCCGTGCCGGGCATGACACCGGCTATCCTTGCCCGGATTGCACCGCATCTTTCTTTTGCGCAGTTGCATCTTCCTGATCAGACCAGCCATGACCCCGCTGTCAGGAAGGCGATGCTCCACTCCGGGGTTTCCATGGGAGCCGATCAGAAACCGGATGACAACAGCCTCGAAGAAGAAACGCTGATTGTAGTGGAAGCTGTGGCGTCAAACAGAGTGGCGCGCATGAGTCGCCATGCGGAAGTGATCCTGATGCCTGAAGCGAGACCCGTTCCGTGGAAAGTCGTGCGATGGGAGACCGTTACGCGGTAAATCGCTTTTGGAAATCTGACCGGAAGGATGAATCTCTCTTTAGCTGGAGCCAAAGGGACGCGAAGGTTCTTCATGCACAAGGTCGGAAGAGGATTTACAGGTCGTTCTACCGTTTTCAATTCAGACCAGCAGCATAAGCCGCCGTGGCTCTCAACTCATTCCATACGACATCAGAAAATCGCTTTCCTTATCTGAGTAAAAAACATCAGTTGTGGATTTTTCCTTAGGACACAGTGCCGCTGGAGAATAATTACCCAGTGCGAATTAATGTATTTATATCGCATGTTATATTTATCTCTCCCGGCGATGAAATAAATAACCACATGATTAATAAGGATAAAATTATTTATAACCAGCAAGCAACGATCTTCTTGCGTTTCATAATTAAGATGCCTTACAAGAGATTACAGTTTGTCTGGTTCTGATACTTTTTCTGCTTAAAAGTCGTCACGCGCCTGCCATCACATCACAGTTGGAGAGCCTTAGTGAAACATTTGCTGCTGACCAGTCTTCTTATTGCCTGTTTTGTCATGACTTCGACAGAAAGCTATGCCTTTGACTTCGGCGGACGTTTACTCGACCGTCTGGAAAGTTCGGGCGAGCGTATGCTCGACAATACTTCGGACAAGATCAGCAATAGAGTTGACAGTTCCGCAGACCGTACACTGAACAGTGCATCAGACGATGATGACGAAGAATCCATTCGTCAGCAGGCTTATCGGGATGCCGCGAAACAGCGCAAGCGTGAAATTTACAATAAAGCCTACAAGAACGCCCTCAAAAAGAGCCAGACGGAAGCTCAAAGCGACGAATAACAAGAACAGTCACAGGAATTCGAATTATACAGTCCAGAACCCGCCCTCATCAATGAGAAAAACGTGTCTGGACTGTTTCTGAAAACTGACAAAATCTTCTCGACCGGTTTTCACTGATTCCGTTCCTGTAGTTCTTCTGAAACAGAAACCAGCGCTGGTTTTACCTTACAGCTACCTTTGAATGGCGGCCAGTTGCGCTGGCAGCCTCTATCTCGCAAAAATATCATCACCCCATGAATTCAGGTGCATATCTGCCGTTCTTTCCATAGGATCGAATGGATGAACATGCTGGCTCCATCACGGCAACGGATGAGCGTCGAAATCGTTTTCGATTTCGTCTGCCCCTGGTGCTGCATGGGCATCCAGCGATTAATCCGTGTTTTCGGGCAGCGTCAGGATATCGAAATATTCTACACATGGCGGCCTTTTCTGCTCAATCCGACCCCGCAGAACAAAGGAATGGCGTTTAACGATTATCTCGAAGCGCGACACGGCACGCGGGAACGGGCCGATCGGTTACTGCGCCTGATCGAAATTCAGGCACACGAATTCGACTGTGTCATTCACTTCGACCGTATCCGAAACGTGCCAAGCACGATGAATGCGCATCGCCTTGTCGAATGGGCCTCCGCGCGAGGCGACTGCACCGCCCTCGTCCTTTCCATTTTCGAAGCTTTTTTCCAGAATGGTGACGATATCGGCAATCCGGGCGTGCTGGCGGATATCGCGGCGCAGCAGGGGTTCGACCATGATCTGGCGCTTCATTTTCTCAGTGGCCAGACGCTCATGGGGACAGTGACTGCCGGACAGATTCAGGCCCAGAAAGCCGGTATCAACGGCGTACCGTCCTTCATCGTCGAAGGACTGGCGCTGACCGGTGTGCATGACGCCCCGGTTCTCGACAAGCTCATGGACACGGCGCTCCAGATCAGTGATCCGAAAGAGGATTTCCGATTCGACTCCGCCCGCATGTCCCTGTTGCCTCAGCGGGTCTGAAGACCGGCTTCCTCCTCGTGCCTTGCTTCCCGCGCAAAGCGCTGGGCCAGCAGAGCACACACGAAAAGCTGAATCTGGTGGTACAGCATCAGAGGCAGCACCACGAGGCCGACGCTGGAAGCCGGGAATAAGACGTTCGCCATCGGCACGCCGGATGCCAACGTTTTCTTGGAGCCACAGAACACAATGGCGACCTCATCCGCACGGGAATAACCGAGCAGGTGGCTGCCGACCATCGTGATGATAAGCACGAAAGCCAGCAGGGCGCTGTCCACAAGCGCGACCATGCCAAGCTGTGAAAGCGGCAGACTGTGCCAGAGCCCCTGCACGATGGCCTCGCTGAATGCCGAGTAGACAACCACGAGAATTGACCCTCGATCCGAAAAGGAGAGAAGCTTCTTGTGCCGACGCGCCCAGTCGCCGATCCACGGCTGAAGCAGTTGTCCGAGTATGAACGGCAGCAGCAACTGAAACACGATATCCAGCGCTCCACCTGACTTCGAGCCTTCCTTGGCAAGGATCATTCCCACCAGAAGCGGCGTTATGAAGATGCCGAGGATGTTGGAAGCCGTAGCCGAACAGACCGCGGCGGGAACATTGCCCCTACCGATGGAGGTGAAGGCGATCGAGGACTGCACGGTTGACGGCAGGCAGCACAGAAACAGCACACCGGTCCACACATCGGGATGCAGCAGGCCCGGTGCGATGGCGTGAAGCATGAGACCCAGTATCGGAAACAGCACAAACGTACAGGCAAGAATCGTGAGATGCAGCTTCCAGGCCGTCAGGCCGCTGAGGACCGCGCTACGGGAGAACCTTGCCCCCTGCAGGAAGAACATCAGAGCAATCAGCATGATCGCCAGATTTTTGAAGACGGGAACAGCGGCTCCCTGACAGGGAGCAACGGTCGCAATGCCGAGCGTCGCCAGCAGGCTGAGAAGAAAGGGGTCCAGCTTGAACGGCATCGGAGGGTTCCAATGTGAAAAGATAGAAAGATTCAGATGTTACAGCGTATGCGCAGATTGCACACAAGGATCAGTTGCGCCACTTTTATGCTCTCATGAAATACTTATCCACTCGCTCCCTTCTCCGCCGCCACGCTCTCTGGCAGATGACGGCCTCCGCACTCGGGTTTGGCGCTGCCCTCTGGACAGCGGCACCGACGCTGGCCGCCAGCGTTCCGGCCGGATGCGCCACGATCCATCATCAAGACGCGGGAAGCGGTGGAGATCATGCCGCCTTCAGTCACGTTACAGTGACGTTCCCGGGCGATAGCGGCACATTAAGCGCCACCGGCCAGACTCTGACGGGCACGACCGGCTCTGCGGGGGATGTCGCGGATGCTTCTTCCGTGCTGTTGCTCGCAGCCCTGACCGGTCACCACAACGCGGCCTGCTCGCAATGGCTGGAGACTCAGGGGCAGGTGGCTCAAGCCAGTCTTGCCGCCGGCCATGCATTGCATCTGGTCTGGACTTCCATTGCCGTGAAACGCGCCACGCTGCACGTGTCGATCGCCAATGCGGCCCTGACCATCAACGGCTCGGGGAGCGACGCCAAGGCCAGCCTGACTTTCAGCGGCGTCACCACCAGCGGCACTGCCGCAACATCCCTGCTCCCGTCCTCCGCTCAGGCATCTTTCTCCATGCCCACGAATGAAATGGCCAGCCTGATGGCGGCCACGGCAGGCAAATCCACTCAGCTTCCAGCCGTGCATGTGACCATCCAGTCGCTGTCCGCCAAACGTGACACGGTCGAGCTTTCCGGCAACGGGCGGGCCACCCTGACCGGTGAGCACGGGAGCGCTTCGGCCAGCGGCCATCTGGAGATCAGGGATATCGGCACGCTCATCCAGAAAGCGCAGCAGGATTCCCAGACAAAGATTGCGGCTGCACTGGTGCTGGCCCGAATTGTCAGCCACAAGAATGGTGACAGCAATACATGGGACACAAACTGGGAAGGCGGAATTCTGACCGTGAATGGTGTGCCTCTTCCGCTCAGATAGGCTGAAGAGAAGCTCCCCGCGCCCAACAAATTGCATCAGGGCGTGTCTGACGCCATGCTTGCGCCATATAGTCCGGCGACTCTGGTCGCCAACGTCCTCGTGACAGGAGATCTCCTATGCGGGCTCGCCGCCTGACCCGGCTTTTTCTTTCTTCCTCCGTGATGGTGGGGATCATTGGCCTTTCCACCGTTGGCCATGCCGCCGACAACGGCACTGAACAGACGCTGGTGGACAAGGCCACTCTGGCGGTTCAGGACATTTTCACAGGCGAAAAAACGACCGATCGTGTCTATCGCTATCTGAACAAATCCCGCGCCGTCATGGTTTGCCCATCCATCTTCCGCATGTCGATCGGCATCGGTGGTTCCGGTGGCGGCTGCCTCCTTCTCTCACGGGATGCCCGGGGTTCATGGTCCGATCCGGCTTTTTACCGGTTTGGCTCAGGCTCGATCGGTCTTCAGCTTGGCGTGCAGTCCTCATCCATGATGTTCTTCGTGATGAGTGATCGCGGGCTTCAGGCGCTGCTCGACAGCCAGTTCCAGTTTGGCGCCAATGCCGCCGCGTCTTTTGCGACGATGGGCAGCGGCATCGAAAGCGGGACCGCAGGGCGTTCCAATACCGACATCATGGCGCTTCAGAAATCGGAAGGACTGTTTGCAGGCGTTGCTCTCAGCGGCGCCAAGCTGACTGTCGATAGCGATGCCAACCGCGCCTATTACAACCAGATCGTCGGCCCGACCGAGATTGTGATCTCAATGCGGGTGAACAATGCCGGGGCTGATCCTCTGCGGGCCATCCTGACCCGTTACAGCGCGTCGGCTACTGCCGCGGCCACAGCCAACCCCGTTATCGGCGGCAGTTCCAGCGACGGCGCGACTTCCACGGGTGATGCGCAACTCACACCTTATAACAGCGCGCCGGTGGTCAGCAGTGGAAGCGGAATACAAAGCCAGTCTCTTGCCCCGATCAGATCGCAATCCCTGAGTAAATCGAAGGGATATTAAAGAAAGAGAGGAGAAGCAGAACGCTTCTCCTCAACTGCTGCCTGTTATTGCTGATGGGCGGCAGAACCATACAAAACCTGAATATTTGGAAGAGGAAAAGCCATGTCTGGCTATTTCCCGAGGTATTTTTGTTCGAAAACCTTCAGTCAGAAATGGTATCTTTCGCATAGATATGGAAACTGCACTAAAAACTGAAATCAACGTATTTATATATACAATACTATCGCTCAATAACTATATTCCATTCAGATACAATAATATGGCAATCGACAAATTACCGTAGACAAAAACTCATTTCGTCGATGTAAAAACGTTTTCAAATATCTTTCGGATTATGAATGTCCTATTTTGCAGGACGACCAGAAGAGGCCCAAAAAGACACTCAGGCGCAATACCATTTCTTGTGGAAAGTTTTAATTTAACAGAAATCACTCTCCCTCATCGGCTGATTGAGAAGGGAGAGTAGAAAGCCTACAAGACAAACCAATGTCCTTGTTACGCAAAAAATTTTCTTAAATTCGTGACAATCCGTTCTGCAGCACCAAACTCAAAGGGTAGCAACACGTCTTTTGTAGCTTTCCGTTGATTGAATTTATAGTCTCCATCTCCTCTCATGACCTCAGCTACACACTTACGGGTTTCCTCTACGCCATGTGTAACGTAACAGGCTTTTTCAATTATCCTGCCGACCTCATTAAAAGGTGAATGTTGAGGGTTTTCCATAAAAACAAGAGGTTTTTCAAAAAACAGCATATATTCTGCCAAAAAGCTTATCCCATCTGTCAGCATGATATCCGAAGCAGCCAACAGAGGACCATACTCGCCATGCTCCACAATGGTCGCATTGGGCTGGCCTTCCCATTCCTCACGGAAATCATTCACCTCTTTAAGGGTTAACTGGCTTCCTGCCACCAGTTTTGAAAACAAGGCTGGATGTGGCTTAAGAACCATTTCCACATTTTGATCATTTTTTACCCACTCCAGCATCCCCTTATAGATTTCAGGAAAAACACCAAAGGATAACCAGCCGCCATCAACACTATGATGAGGAGCCCATATGATACGCAGCTTTTTAGAGTATATATTTCTTTCTGCTATTGGCCATTCAGGATTCTGCTTATAGCCCAGCAATCTTTCCAATTTTGGATGACCTGTTGCGACGAAATGATCACCTCCACGACGACTTTTCTGAGCCATCAAATTACGGGTAATCTCAGACTCACAAAAAACAAGACTACATGCCCGATGGAAATCCTGATCTGCCTGATAATCACGCTCATCGGGGTTTTTAGTAAAACTTTCCACTATATTGAAACCAAAATACGGAACATAAAACAAATTTGTAAAAACCATATTTTCTACTGAAAATTCAGGCGGTATATCACAATCCCAAGGCGACTGCCTGAAAACACCATCAGGAGCAATGCATTTTAATAATTTTATATTCTCATCACAATTATCACCGCTAAATCTTATATGATCTACGCCTTTTCTGGAAAGCTCTTCATGTGTTTCCGTTTCATGAGAAAATCCTGCCTCACCCGGGAACCTGTGTCGAATACTGGCTACAACAACCTCAAAATCTTCCGAAAATATAAGATGATTATAAACATCGGCGAGACTGTCCCATGTCGCCATGTTATGTACCAGAAACAATATTTTTCTTGCAGAGCCAATACGTTTCGTTCGACGCACTCCCACTCCAAGTGGAGGGTTCGAAAAACCTTTGATTGACTTCTCTTGTGCCTGATTTCAGGTTTTTAGCGTGTTGACTGCTGCTTCCCTGGTCTAACTTTTACTCTGGGTTTTGAGCAGAGCGATGGTTTCCTGCTCTGGATTGCTACGCGGCGGCGTTAATCCGCTCCAAGAGGAGAAAGCGGCGCATATTATAGACGATATTGGCCAGCCCGACCCTCATGGTGGCCCGCGTTATGCCTACGGTTCGGACGAACAGCCCCGTCTGTGATTTCTGATCGGCAAAGACATGCTCGACACGCGACCGGATAACGGACTTTCCTGCGTTGGATCTCTGGATATGGCGTGGCATAGGCTTGAGATGCGGCTTTTTCCTGTGAACCTTCGAGACAAAGCCCTGCTTTTCCATGAAGTCCTCATTGGCTTTTGAGCGGTAGGCTGTGTCTGCCCAGACCGTTGAAGCTGTATTGCTTTTATCAAGCAGGCCCTCCCTCAATCGCGCGCCATCACTGGCGGCGGCATCTGTCGTCTTCCATTTGCGGATCAGCCGAAATTTCCGGTCGATGGAGATGTGCGATTTATAGCCAAAGAACGGGATGGCCAGATCTGTTGCAGGGATACTCCCGTCCTCCTGTCGCTTCGCTTTCGTGAACTTCAGGGTCCAGCGCGCATGCCTGTCCTTGTGGGACAGCTTTGACGGCTTGTCCTGCCAGTCCTGAGGGATCCGTCCTTCACGCAGATCCGCCTTCTCCGCATTGGTATTGCGCTGCTTCGGAGCCGCTACCAGCGTGGCATCCAGGATCTGGCCTGACATCGGCAGATAACCAGCGTTACGCAGGGTTGCGTCAAAGCGATTGAACAGACCACCAATCGCACCAGCCTGGGTCAGACGCTCTCGAAACAGCCATACCGTTCTGGCATCAGGTACACGGTCCGACAGCCCCAGACCTAAAAAGCGCATGAAGGAGAGACGGTCGTTGATCAGGTATTCCGTCCGTTCATCGGACAGATTGTTGAGTGTCTGGATCACCAGGATCTTGAACATCAGCACCGGATCAAACGGTGGACGCCCGCCTTTGCTCCCGTCTGAATAGGCCAGTGCCTTGTCCAGTTCCGGGCGGAACACCTCAAAATCCACAGTCCGGGAAAACGCTTCAAGCTGGTCGCCAAGACCGCTTAACCGAGCAAGCCGCTCTTCAACGTCAAAAAATCCCGCCTGTTTCATAGCGCCATTCCTCCAACCAGAACCAGAAAAATGGAATCACAGCGTAGGCCTCAATACCAAGAGGTTTTTAGAACCCTCCAAGTGTATCGTTCATCTGCCTTAACAGAGCATATGTAGTATCTATTACATTGGTGATATGGGTATTATCCTGCCGATATTCCCATGGATTTTCAGCCAGAATGTGCCAGACATCCTGATCATGCTCAAAAAATTTTCCTAAGAAAATAAGCTGCTTATTGTTATCTATTTTTGTACGAAACTCGGTTGTGACATTACCATCTATATCCGTAAACTGAAGATGCGAATTTTCAAATTTCCATTTTTTTTCATTCTGGCTATAGACACCATCGATATAGTTATCATCCCTCAAATATACCGCAGACGATATTAATTCTCCTGTCGCCCTGTAAAAAGAAAAGCAACGGTTTGAAAAATTCATTCCCTCAATCCACATCAAAAATATAAAAAATATTTCATAAAAACATATAGTAAATAACTCTATAATTTCGGACCTTTATAAAAATTAAGATTCTCCTAAATTATTAAACCTCATACAACTCAACACTCAGCCTGTAGCGGCTGGCTTTAACCTTCCGCCATTCACACAAGGGATTTTCTTAAATTCTGAGACCATTTATTAAGGCACATAGTCTGTAAAACGCATAATCAGAATAAATGGAACAGCGCCTTTTGCTGCGACAGACTGCACAAGCATTCCGTCACAGCACCGCCTCACCTATTATGCTTGAAAAACATAAAGCAGCATTCCAACCAGTATGTTAAAGAAAAATCTCCGCTGCCTGATCATAAATATTTATACTAAATACTTTAGAATTTTCGAAATACATCAACATGGAACCAACAATTTTATTCAAGCATAAATTAGAAAATAAAAAGGTATTTTATTTATCCAGCACACGACTACGATACGCTGATACATTGCGATTATGCTCATCAAGCGATGAAGAAAAGTGACTACCTCCTGAGCCAGTCGCAACGAAATAGAGATCATCACCCGGAGCCGGATGCGCGACAGCCTGCAAGGCAGCAAACCCCGGCGAACAGATCGGTCCCGGCGGCAAGCCGATAGTCGCATACGTATTATAAGGACTCTGGATCGTCAGATCAGAACGGGTCAGAGAGCGCCCCAGCGGACCCGCACCTCTGTTCAGCGCATAAACGGTCGTCGGATCAGACTGGAGCTTCATACCTCTGGCAAGACGATTGAGAAAAACCCTTGCGATGCGAGGTCTCTCTTCCGGCAGACCAGTCTCTTTCTCCACCATGGAAGCAAGCGTCACCAGTTGCGCTGGATCAGAGAGAGCGATTGACGGATCGCGGCCTTTCCAGACAGTCTCAACCTGCCGCCGCATGGCCTGCTTCATTCTGAGAACAAGCGCGCCACGTTCGGAATCACGCAGATAGCTGTATGTTTCCGGAAGCGTCTCTCCTTCCGCCAAAACCGTGACAGTACCCCTGAGAAAAGGCGCGGCCTGAAGAAGCACCATAATCTGACTGGCAGTCAGACCTTCCGGTATGGTCAACTGATGCACAACCGGTCGTCCATGACGTAACACGGACAACACATCCCGCATGGACGCATGGGCCGGAAACATCAGTTCCGCCGCGTGCAACTGCCCCTCACGCCGGGTCAGCGCAATGGCTGTACGAAAGACATAATCGTCAAGCCCATTGTCGGAAAGCGCCTGTCCCTGCCGGAGAGCCGCAATGGTGCTGGCATATCCACCATGAGGGATGTCCAGTGCAGTCGGCTCAGTCAGCGGACCGGCAGCGGTATAGCGCCACCACCCCACTCCGGCGACGACACCACCCGCCAGTACTACAGCCGTCAACGACCCGGCCAAAGCCCGCAACCAGAAGCGATGCTTTCCGGCAGACGCATCCCTCTTTTTCTTCTGATCCGCCATTGCTCAGCCCTGAACGACGCTCACGCACCAGTTTGCCGACCATTCCTGCCCCGGCTGAACGCTCACAACACCCGGCTTGTCCCTGAACTCCCCCTTGAAACCATGGGGCGTGGCGTAACCCTGCCACGGCTCGATGCAAAGGAACGGAGCGCCCGGCTTGGTCCAGACACCCAGTTCGGGGAAACCATGCCACGACACACGCAGAGCCAAGCCGCCCGGACGACCGAATGTAACGGCACGGCTTCTGATACGGTCGAAGATGATCGCATCATCAACAAACAGATCATCCCGAAGCAGCAGAGTAGCGCCGTCCACAGGTGTCGGACGCGATGCGGAATCGAGCAGACCATCTTCAAGACGACGGATGGGCTCAGGCTCGGGCTCTTCAAAGGTCAGACGATACTCTTCGCGCTTTCCGTCTTTTTCCAAAGGCCAGCGGAAAGCGGGATGCGCTCCCAGTGAAAAGGGAAGTTCCCTGCCCTCTTCCATATTACGGACCGTATAGAGAACCGTCAGTTTTCCATCACTGATCTGATAGGTCAGCCACAGACGAAACCGGAAAGGAAAGACAGCAAGCGTCTGATCGTCCGCTTCCAGCGACAGCGTGCAACTGTCCGGATTCCGCTCAACCCACTGAAAAGCACAGTCACGAGCAAAGCCATGCTGCGTCATGCGGTAAGGCTTGCCGTCAATGGTCGCCCGGTCATCGGGAAGACGTCCGACAATCGGGAACAGCACAGGCGAGTGGCGACGCCATGCGGGGCCAGCGTCCCAGAGCACATCCACGCCGTCCGGCAGCTTCAGGGAAACCAGTTCGGCACCCTGCGCGGATACGGTCGCTGTGAGCTTTCCATCACCGAACACAAACCGGTCAGCGTCCATCAGGGTGTCTCCGAAAATCTTTCCCTTTTTATAGAAGGATTTCCGGAGCTTCGCAAAGAACGACAACAGCCTCAGTCGTCAGCCAGCCGGTCCCGTGGTGGCTGGGCGGAGCGTCCCGTGATCTGGGTCGCCGCCGACCCTCTGCCGGAAAGAGACGGATGGGTCATGAACCATTCATGGGCCGAAAACGGCTTGCTGCCCGGATCAAGATGCCGCCAGACGCCTGTCTTTTCCAGAATCCACGAGTTGAGGTTGTCCTTGAGATCCGTCACCATGATCTGGTCGAGCACCTGAGCATGGACCGTCTCATTGGTGACCGGCACCAGACTTTCGACCCGCCAGTCCATGTTGCGCGTCATCCAGTCCGCCGAGGAGATGAAGACCTTGGCCGAGCGCGACGGCAGGCGGTGGCCATTACCAAACGCATAGATGCGCGCATGTTCAAGAAAACGCCCGACAATCGACTTGATGCGGATATTCTCCGACAGACCCGGCACACCCGGACGCAGGCAGCACATGCCGCGCACCACACCGGTAATCTTCACTCCCGCGCACGAGGCTTCATACAGCTTGTCGATCAGCTTCGGATCAACGAGCGCATTCATCTTGAGCCATATCTGGCCCGGACGTCCCTGACGGACATGCTCGATCTCATCGTCGATCAACTGTTTCAGGGTCTTGCGGCATGTCAGCGGAGAGAAAGCGATCGCCTCCATTTTCGCGGGCATGGCATAGCCGGTGACATAGTTGAACAGACGCGCCGAATCACGCACCAGTTCTGGATTGCACGTGAAGAAGGAAAGGTCCGTGTAAATCTTCGCCGTGATCGGGTGGTAATTGCCCGTGCCGAAATGCGCGTAGGACCGAACCGAGCCACCTTCCCGACGCACGACCAGACTCAGTTTGGCGTGAGTCTTGAGGTCCGAAAATCCGAACACCACCTGAACGCCCGCCGCCTCAAGCGCACGGGAAAGCCTGATATTGGCTTCCTCATCGAACCGCGCGCGTAGCTCGACCATCGCGGTCACGGACTTGCCGGACTCGGCCGCCTCGATCAGCGCCTTGACGATGGGGCTATCTCGCGACGTGCGGTAGAGAGTCTGCTTGATGGCGATCACATTCGGGTCGAGCGCCGCCTGACGCAGGAACTGCACCACCACGTCGAAACTCTCGAACGGATGGTGGACGATCAGATCCTTGGCGCGAATGGCGGCGAAACAGTCACCGCCATAATCCACGATCCGTTCGGGGAAACGCGGCGTGTAGGGAGGAAACAGGAGATCGGGTCGGTCATCCACGATCATCTGCTTCAGATCGACCACACCGATCATGCCGGAATGAACCGAGACCTCCTCAGGCGGCAGATCGAGTTCATCGACAATGGCGTCCACCAGACCGCGCGGCACGCTTTCTTCCATATCGACGTGGATCACCACACCGCGACGACGCTGTTTCAGCGCCGTTTCGTAGGAGCGCACAAGGTCTTCCGCCTCATCCTCGAACTCGACGTCCGTGTCGCGGATCACGCGCACCGTGCCGCTCTCCACGACCGCCAGCCCCGGATAGAGCCGGTCAATGCACAGTTTGATCAGGTCTTCCAGCAGCACGAACCGCACGGATGGCGGTTTACCGGCAACGGATGGCAAGCGGATGAAACGGTCCACCTGTGCGGGCAGCAGAATCAAACCGTTCATCACGAACGCCCCGGTATCCTCGGAGACAAGACGCATGCCCAGTGCAAGGCCCATATTCGGGATGAAGGGCAGCGGGTGCGCCGGATCGACGGCCAGAGGCGTGAGAACCGGGAAGACACGATCCATGAAAAAATCGGAGAGCCAGAGACGGTCATCGTCGTCAAGCTGTTCCAGTCCGCAGAGCGTCACATCCGCTTCGGCCAGAAGACCACGCAGATGGACCCAGATGCGCTGCTGTTCACGGAAAAGCTGTACACAGCGCTCACGCACCGCGACCAGTTGGAGGGACGGCGTCAGGCCATCGGGAGAAAGGGAAACCAGCCCTTCCCGCACCTGCCCCACCAGACCGGCGACACGCACGGAATAAAACTCGTCGAGATTGCTGGCGCTGATGGACAGGAACCGGAGACGTTCGAGCAGCGGATTCCGCTGGTTGTCAGCTTCCTCGACCACGCGCTGGTTGAAAGCGAGCCATGACAGCTCACGGTTGATGAAGCGATCCGGAGACGTGGCGGTGATTTCAACCGGCGCAGGCGCGGCCTTGCGCGTCCGTGTTCGCGTGACGGCTGTGCCCGTCTGGGCCTTCGCGGCGGTTGGTGCCGTTTTCCGACGAGTGCCCTGCGCTCTGGTCGACGCAGGCGCACGGGTTCCCTTCACGCGACGACCCACTCCTCGCGTTCTGTTTCCCTCATGCTCCGACAAAGTATTCTCCTGTGAGGCTGTGACCAGCGGTCACTGTCTGCGTATCATCTTATGAGGGCTAAATCGTATGGCCCCTTCATCCTTTTGTCATATGACAATTTAAGAACACAGGAAGAAGTCTCTCTGGTTTCAGGCCACCATTATCCCCGCTTACTCGTTCAGATCAGCCAGCAGCCGTGCGGCGGCCCGCAGATCAAACGGCTGGCCCGAGGCAAGGGTCACCGCGTCAATCCGGCTGACCGCATCCTCGATCACCGAGGCCTCGCGCGGCAGGCGTTGCAGCAGCCAGTCCGTGATCTGTCTGGGCACGACCAGTTGGCGCTCGGCCAGCAGACGCAGCATCAGGCGATGAAGCAGCACATCCTCCGCAGGCCCCACCTCCACGGTCATCGTCGCCCGCAAACGGCTGCACAGATCCGGCAGCGTCACCATCCACTGGCTCGGCGGCGTGCGCGCCACCATAAGCAGCGGCATCCGGCGCTCGCGTGAGGTATTGATGATCTGGAGTAGCGCCAGTTCATCCAGCCCCTGCTCAGGCAGCGCATCAAGCGCCAGAGCGCGGGGGGCGCGTTCAAGCAACGTCGCGATATCGGGCAGACCCTGCGCTGCATCCACGATCATCGCGTCGTTACGCAGCCCCCACACCTGTAGCAGATGCGTCTTGCCGCGCCCCTGACCACCCCAGAGAGCCAGCCGACTGTCAGACCAGCTTTTTTCCGCATCCGTTGCGAACAGCCATGTCCGGGCCGCAGCATTCGAACGTCCGGACACGAATCCCGCCTCGTCAAAGCGACGTTTATGCCCGAACGGCAACGGCAACTGACGCATCAACTCCGGTCTTTTTTCGCCCGAACCGGGCTGACCATGGCGTTCTGGATCATAAACCTGTTCCGTCACCGCTATGCGCGCCGCCCCGCCTGCCTTAAAGAGTGCTCAGAAACCTGATACCGTAAACGTCCCGGATGTTCGACCCTCACCTGTCGAGACCATCCCACAGCCCAGAACGAGCCGACGCCATGAACGCATCTACCCCGGAAACCTCACAGAGCGCTTCTTCCAAGGGCCTCACCTATCGCGAGGCCGGAGTGGACATCGAAGCAGGCGACGCCCTCGTCGAGGCGATCAAGCCTGCCGCCAAGGCCACGACCCGCACAGGCGTCATGGGCGGACTGGGCGGTTTCGGCGCGCTGTTCGACCTCAAGGCCGCAGGCTTCACCGATCCGGTCCTCGTCTCCTGCACCGACGGCGTCGGCACCAAGCTGAATCTCGCCATCGACAGCGGCCTACATGACACGGTCGGCATCGATCTGGTCGCCATGTGCGTCAACGACCTCGTCGTGCAGGGCGCGGAGCCGCTGTTCTTTCTCGACTATTTCGCCACCGGCAAGCTGGCCGTCGAAGACGCCGCCAAGGTTGTGAAAGGCATCGCCGAAGGCTGCCGCCTGTCCGGCTGCGCTCTTGTCGGCGGCGAAACGGCGGAAATGCCCGGCATGTATGCAGCGGGTCATTATGACCTTGCAGGCTTCTCCGTCGGTGCCGCCGAGCGCGGCAAACTGCTGCCGGGCGAAATCCGCGTTGGTGACGCGCTGATCGGCCTCGTCTCCAGTGGCGTGCATTCCAATGGCTTCTCGCTGGTGCGTCGCATCCTGTCAGCCGTCGGTCTCAAGCTCGACGACGCAGCCCCGTTCGCACCGGGCCAGACGCTCGCGCAGGCGCTGATGACCCCGACGAAACTCTATGTGTCGCAGGTTCTGGACCTCCATCGCGAAGGCCTGCTGAGCGGGGCCGCCCACATCACCGGCGGCGGCCTGCCGGGCAATCTGCCGCGCGTGCTGCCCAACGGCGTGAAAGCCGTGATCGACGGTCCGTGGGCCCCTGCCCCGGTCTTCGGCTGGCTGGCGAAAGCTGGCAATGTCGCCACCGAAGAAATGCTGCGCGTGTTCAACTGCGGCATCGGCATGGTGCTGATCACGTCCAAGCCGGATATCGTCATGGAACGTCTGAGCAAGATGGGTGAAACGCCCGTCGTCCTCGGCCAGATCGAAGCCGCCGCTGAAGCAGATGCCGCCCCCACGCTGGAGATGGCGGTCTCTCCGGACTTCTCCTGGTCCTGAGGCAGTCTGACGTGAGCATTCGCAAGACCCCAATCGCCATCCTCATCAGCGGACGTGGCAGCAACATGCGCTCGCTGATCGCCGCCTGCGCCGAGCCGGATTTTCCGGCCGAGGTCGCGCTTGTTCTGAGCAACAGGGAGGATGCGGTCGGGCTGGATTACGCCCGTTCTCTTGGCCTGCGGGCCGAAGCGGTGCCACACAAGGCTTTCGGCAAGGATCGGGAGGCGCACGAACGCGCCATCGACGCTCGATTACGGGAAGCGGACGTGAAGTTTGTCTGCCTCGCGGGCTACATGCGCCTGCTCACGCCGTTTCTGACGGACGCATGGGCCGGACGGATGATCAACATCCATCCCAGCCTGCTACCGCTCTTTCCCGGCACGCATACCCATGAACGCGCACTGGAAGCTGGCGTGCGCATCCATGGCTGCACGGTGCATCATGTAACGGCAGGCATGGATGAAGGACCGATCATCGCTCAGGCGGCCGTCCCGGTCTTTCCGAAAAAGGATAGCGCAGACGATCTGGCCGCCCGCGTGCTGGTGCAGGAACATGTGCTGTACCCAGCGGCTTTGAAGGCCGTGCTGGTTGGGAACGGCGACAGTGTTTCGAGCGAGGATGGGCTGCTGGTGGTGTGAGATATAATGTGACGATTTCAGACACCATTTGATCAGATAGCTGCTCTCGCGTTTGTTCCAGTCATCATAAAAGAACCAGATTTACCCCGTAAATAGACGCCGTATTTCCTGTCTGTAGAGAAGCAAAGCGGCTTCATTAGTTAAACCAAGGGAGTCTTCTGGGGCTGAAACCCAGCATCGCACGAGCCTTGTGGTTACACGCGCCACTGAGACTGTTCTGATAATAAACACTTTCCTCACCTGACAGACGAAGCCCTTCTCTCTCATCGAGACAGGGAGGTGCGTCCGCGCCGATCCATTTTGCATAGGCAGGTAGCCAATCGGACATTTTCGACGGTTGATCGTCCACAATATTGTAGATGCCCGATGGAACTGTAAGGGCCGCTACCGCCGCTTGCGCAGCATCATCTACATGAATGAAAGAAAACGAACTGCTGCCCTTACCGATCAGGGCAATCTCACCCTGATGAAGATGTCGGCTGAATGCCCCATCGGGCCAGTACCATGTTCCGGGGCCGTAGAAGAACCCATAACGCAGCCCGATGCAGACCATGCTCTGCACACTTGAAATGCGCTTTTCCAGACTTGCATACATTCTGGCGCTGTCGCCAATCGTTCCCGGTGCGTTTATCCTCAGAGGCGAAGCTTCATTTGCAAGCCCAGTACCGCCATCCAGATAGAAACCAGATAATTGCTGGATATAACGCCTTACCTGAAACATCCGCGCAGCCTCGAAAAGATGACCGCCGCCTTCCAGACGCAGTCTGCAATCAGCAGGCAGGCGCTGAGCCAGATCGACAGGACTGGTCGGAAGAGACGTCAGTTGATCGATCACCACTTCCGGTCGGATGCGCTCGATGAGTTCGAAAATATCGACCTGATTGAGTGCATCGCCTTTCACGGAATGAGCACCAAGCCTTTCGATGATTTCCAGACTCTCGGGACGATGGGCCAGTCCCCAGACCTCGTGCCCGGCATCATGCAGACGCCTGATCAGCGGACATCCCAATGCGCCGCTGGCTCCTGCCAAAAAAACTTTCATTGTAAATCCGTATTCGCTGAATCAGTTCGCAGAAAAAACGAAAGGAGCCGCTTTGTCCTTGACAAAAAACGCAAGAAAACGCGCAGGTTCGGTGCTGCTGGCATTCCGACCGATCAGATGCACATCGTCCGGCCCTTCAAAGAAGCTCTGTCCTTCTTTAAGGATGACAGGCGGATGTCCTCTGACCTGCATAATGACGCTTCCCTTCAGAACATAAACAAAAACGGACGCATTGTGCCTATGAATGGGGTCCGAGCCACCCGGTGCATAATCGACTGTCAGCAACGAGCCCTCCTTGCCGGGAACATCTTGCAAATCATGCGTCAGCAAAGGCGTAACTCTGGTCTCGGCGTGAAGAGAGTGGGTCCATAAACTCGCAACAATAGCGAGCAGGGTAACGAATTTACGCATTTTCAGTATTCCTGTTGGTAAGTGATCCGTCACAGTCAGGAAACGCCTGATCGTTTCCGTTGCCTGACTTTACTGACGCGACGGGTCTGAACACGTTCGCCAAGCCATGCCTGCGCCTCGCCAAGAAAGGGCGATGGCGCTTTATTTCGGACGGATCGCGCGAGGTCGGACAATGATGTCTGCGCCAGCTCGTGTCGCATGACCTGCTCTGCCCGCAGCATGACACCGTGAATGCCACAGACGCCCTGTGTCGCCCATTCGGGAGGTTTTTGATTGAAAAGAACACAACGACCACGGATTTCCTGACAGTTGAATAGACTCTTTCTGCCTTCAACTGCGTCCACCACGGCGAGAACACTGATTTCATCGGCCGTTTTGGCGAGCCTGTACCCTCCCTTTAGTCCTTCAGAGGCAATGAGCAGACCCGCCTTTTCCAGTCTGGGAAACAGTTTGGCCACAAATGCTGCCGGAATCTCCTGCAATTCCGCCAGATCCAGACTGCTGACGGGTTCGGGGTTGTCCACCAGCCAGAGCAGGCTGTGCAGGACATATTCAGTGCTTGCGCCATAAAGTGCCATACGCAGACTTTATTAGTCCGTGTTTTGATTCGCAAGACACTCTGCACTTCTACAACGCTCTTGGATGCTGAAACCGGAATACCCTTTCAGGCGGATCGTCTTATCCTTCTCACAAATCAGCAGACTGACAGGCAACACACACCGTTTTCAGATTCATAAATGCAAACATGGATATCTGTTAATTTTTTAAAGATTTTCCTTTTCTTTGAACGGTAAAAATAAATATAAAACTGTTATTTGTATAATACAAATAACAAAACATGATTTTAATACAACAAAAATCATGTAAATAACAAAATTATATGTTAATAATAATTCATTATACCTTACGTTTAAAGCATTATAAATTAATAACTACATTCAACACCAATAAAGGAGCGATTTATTGTATCTCAGCCAAAAAGTTCTCTCCCATCTTCCCCAGAACGTCTACCGCCCCAAGTTTGATCTCTCCCAACTCACACCCGGCATTCTCCATCTGGGTTGCGGCAATTTCCATCGTGCTCATCAGGCCGTCGCCACACAGGCGGCCATCAACCGGGAAGGCCCGGACGGTCTCAAATGGGGCATTGTCAGCGCCACCATGCGACGCCCCGACCTCGTGAACCAGCTTCGGCCACAGGATAATCTCTACACCCTGCTGACCCGTGTCGAAGACAGGACCGTCGCCTCCGTCATCGGTTCCATCCATGAGATGGTGTTTTCCGGTGACGAAGCCGTCGATCTTGCGAAACGTGTCGCCGATCCCAGCATACGTATCGTCTCCCTGACCGTAACGGCCAGCGGCTATTATCTGACTGCCGATGGACGTCTCGATCCGGAGGCGCAGACCATCAGGCAGGATCTGTCAGCACGACACCCCCGCACGGCCATCGGCATTCTGGCGAACGGTCTTGCTCTGGTGAGGCAGCGCAGCGCTGTTCCGCCTGTAATCCTGTGCTGCGACAATGTCAGCCATAACGGCGCAACCCTCAGGCAGGCCGTCATGGATTACGCCTCCCTGCGTGGCGATGACCCGCTGGCGACATGGATCGGAGAGACGGTGCAGTTCCCCGATACGATGGTCGACCGGATTGCGCCTTCAAGTCACGTCGATGACCTCGCCGATGCCAGGCACGCTCTCGGCGGAATTATCGACGCTGCGCCCGTTTCTGCCGAACCATGGTTTCAGTGGATCATCGGCCCGTTCGATGGCCCCCGCCCCTACTGGGAGGCGCATCCCGGAACAAAATCCGTCCGTGACGTCGCCGTCTTTGAAGCCGCCAAACTCCAGATGCTGAATGGCAGCCATATGCTGCTCGCCTATACGGGCGCACTGGCCGGGCTGAACACGATCGCAGAAGCCGCCAGCGATCCCTCCCTCGGACGCATCACCGCCCGTTTCATGCGGGACGAACAGACAGCAGGCATTGCCCTCTCCGCCGAAGAACTAGACGATTACACGCAGGCGCTGATGGCCCGCTTCCAGAATCCCGGCATCGTTCATGATGCAGAGCGTGTGGGGCGCAACGGTTCGGCCAAGATGGCGGACCGGGTAATGCGCGCCATGCGGGAGAATCTCATCGCAGACCGCTCCGTGTCCGGCGCTTCACTGCTAATCGCCAGCTGGATACGCTGGTTCGCGCTGAACGATCAGGAGGCGCTGGAACTGTCCCTGACCGACCCGAAAGCGAAAATATTGCAACGCATCTGTGCTGAAGCCCGCGATGATCACAGGGCACAGGCGGAAGCCTTCCTCGCCATGGAGGAGGTCTTTGGCCCGCCTCTGCCGGATCATGACCGCATCGTCGCAGACATTGCAGATATGCTGCGCCGACTGACGGAGGAGGATGTGCCCACCGTCCTCCGTGAACTGGCAGCCTGAAAAAGCCTCAGGCTGTTTTCAGCACAGTCTGCAAATAGGCCGTTACAACAGTCAGATCATCCACGATCGCCAGCGCCTTTTCGTGGATGTCATCAGCTGGCTGGAGAAGGTCCGGCACAACAATAACCCGTATGCCCGCCGCATGAGCAGCCCGCGCGCCGGAATGGGAGTCCTCAAGCGCAAGACAGTATTCCGGCTCGATACCAATCTTTTCAGCAGCCTTCAGATAAGGCTCAGGATCGGGCTTACCGGCGCTGACATCGTCCCGCGTGACCGTCGCGTCAAAACGCTTGTCAAGCCCGACAAGTTCCAGATGATGATCCGTGCGGTAACGACTTGAAGAGGTGGCAATCGCTCTCGGGATACGAAACTCGTCCAGAAGATCCAGCAGGGGCAACACACCGGTTTTCAGAACCAGCCTGCCATTGTCGACATACTCCCTGAGCACAACCTCCTGACGGGCGAAGAAATCCTCCATGGGAAAGTCCACACCATAGGCTTCATGCACCAGCCTGCGGCATCCATCCGCAGGAACACCAATCATGGAGCGACAAAAACTCATCGGAATGTCGTAGCCAAGGTCTTTGCCCGCATCGACCAGAGCATCCATGGCCAGTGTCTCACTGTCGAGCAGCAACCCGTCCATATCGAACACCACGCCACGGACAGGGGCGGATGATACGTTGCGAAGGTGGGCTGGGATGATCTGCTCTGTCATTTTGCTTCCTGTATTTTTTATCTTGAAGCGAATTTACAGCAGTAGGTCCGAAAATGAAAAATCCAGAAGATTAAAAGATATTCACTAACATCACGCAACCGAATGCAAACAAAAATGCCCCTTTCAGGCACAAGACCCAAAAGAGGCGTCAAAAAGCGACAAGCTGAGTCAACTAGAAATGCAGCGCACCATCATAAGCCGCCAGCACGGCTTCATGCATCGATTCAGAGATTGTCGGATGCGGGAAAACAGTTTCTTTCAGTTCCGCTTCCGTCAGCTCACCACTGCGGGCGATGACGTAACCCTGAATCATCTCCGTCACTTCCGCGCCAATCATGTGCGCGCCCAGCAACTCACCAGTCTTCGCGTCGAACACGACCTTCACCAGACCGTCCGGCTCACCCATGGCAATCGCCTTACCGTTGCCGATGAACGGAAAACGACCGACACGGACCTGATAACCCGCCGCCTTGGCTTTAGCTTCCGTGTAGCCGACAGAAGCCACCTGCGGACGGCAGTAGGTGCAGCCCGGAATCTTCGTCACGTCGATCGGATGCACATGCTTGCCGGCAATCGCTTCAACACACATGACAGCCTCGTGGCTCGCCTTGTGCGCCAGCCACGGAGCGCCAGCCACGTCACCGATGGCGAACACGCCCGGCTCACCGGTGCGGCAGAGATCGTCCGTCACGATATGCGTGCGATCCACGACAATCTTCGTGCCTTCCAGCCCGATATTCTCGACATTGCCGACAATACCCACTGCGGAAATCACACGATCGAACGTATAGGTTTCCTTCTTTCCAGCCGCTTCAATCTCGACCGAAACATCCTTGTCGGATTTCTTCAGCGTACCGAGCTTCGCGCTGGTCAGCACCTTCATGCCCTGCTTCTCGAACGCCTTGAGAGCCAGACCGCTGATTTCCTCGTCCTCGACCGGCAGCACGCGATCCGCGACTTCTACCAGCGTCACTTCGGAGCCCATGTTGCGATAGAAGGAGGCAAACTCCGTGCCAATCGCACCGGAGCCGATCACCAGCAGGCGCTTCGGCAGTTCATCCGGCACAAGAGCCTCACGGTAAGACCAGACGAACTTGCCGTCGGGCTCCAGTCCCGGCAGCGTGCGGGCGCGGGCACCAGTCGCCAGAATGACGTTCTTCGCCGTCAGAGTGACCGACTTGCCGTCCTTCAGCGCCACGGCGAGCTTGCGCTTCTTGCCGTCCGTTCCAGCCAGTTTCGCAAAGCCGTCGAAGACCGGAACCTTCGCCTTTTTAAGCAGATGTCCGACGCCGCCAGAAAGCTGCTTCGACACAGCCCGCGAACGACCCACAACCTTCTGGAAATCGAAGCGCGGATTATCCACGGCGAAGCCGAACTGCCCCAGATCATGCAGCAGATGATTGATTTCGGAAGCACGCAGCAGCGCCTTGGTCGGGATGCAGCCCCAGTTGAGGCAGATACCGCCAAGATGATTGGCTTCGACAACCGCGACCGAGAGTTTCAGCTGTGCCGCACGGAGAGCCGCCACATAGCCGCCGGGACCGCCACCCACAACAATCAGATCAAAATCGGTGGTGCTCATATGATATTTCCTGATTGAGCGTCGGGCGGACAGGAACTGCTCCCTGCCGCCCGACGATACGGCCTGTCAGACGACCAGCGTGAACGGGTTTTCCACCACTTCGCGGAACGCGGACGTCCACTTGGCGGCCAGAGCGCCGTCGATGGCGCGATGATCGACCGAAAGCGTCACGGTCATCACCGTGGCCACACCCAGCGACCCGTCCGGCTTCACGACCGCACGCTTCTCACCGGCGGCAATGGCCAGAATACCGGCCTGCGGCGGATTGATGATCGCCGAGAACGAACTGACGCCGAACATGCCCATGTTGGAGATCGAGAACGATCCACCCTGGAACTCTTCCGGCTTCAGCTTGCCCGCACGCGCACGGGACGCAAGATCTTTCATCTCATTGCTGATCTCACGCAGAGACTTACGATCAGCCTGACGGATGATCGGCGTGATGAGACCATCCGGGATGGACACGGCCACCGAGATGTCCACGTCGTTATACTCGATCAGCGCCTCGTCCGTGTAGGAGACATTGACGCCCTTCACCCGGCGCAGCGTGACGGCAGCGGCCTTGATCAGCAGATCGTTGACCGACAGCTTGAACGCATCCGGCCCCTCGGCGGGTGACGCCGCGTTGAGCTGGCTGCGGAGCGCCATCAGCGCGTCAAGTTTCACATCAACCGAGACGTAGAAATGCGGAACGGTCGTCTTCGATTCCGTCAGGCGACGGGCGATGACCTTGCGCATCGTGGAATGCGGCGTGCTAGTGGAACCACCCGGCGTGTAGGCCGCCACAGGAGCGGACTTCGCTGCCGAAGCATTGCCGCCAGCCTTTGCCGTCTCCACGTCCTTCTTGACGATACGGCCATTCGGACCGCTGCCTTTCAGGGTGGAGAGGTCGATGCCCGCATCCTTGGCAATCCGCTTTGCCAGAGGAGACGCAAACACGCGGCTTCCCTTCTCTTCGGATGCCTTCACCTGCGGCGCAGAAGCGGCGGCCTTGGGTGCGGGCGCATCGGTCTTCACGGGCTCGGCCTTCGGCGCGGCTGCGGACGGACCGTCCGGCACCGCCTCACCTTCCTCAACCAGAATGGCGATGGGCGTGTTCACCGCCACACCTTCCGTTCCCTCCGGCACAAGAATCTTGCCGAGAATACCCTCGTCCACGGCTTCGACTTCCATCGTCGCCTTGTCCGTCTCGATCTCGGCGATCACTTCACCAGAAGAGACCGTGTCGCCCTCTTTCTTGTTCCACTTCGCCAGCTTGCCTTCCGTCATGGTCGGCGAGAGAGCGGGCATCAGGATATCAATAGCCATGATGTCTTTCCCTCAGACGATTTTGGAAACGGCGTCCACAACCCAGTCGGGCTGCGGCAGGGCGAGCTTCTCAAGGTTGGCGGCAAACGGCATCGGCACATCGAGACCAGCCACGCGCACTGGCGGCGCATCGAGCCAGTCGAAGGCATGCTCGATAACCTGCATGGCGACTTCCGCGCCGATACCGGCATAGGGCCAGCCTTCCTCGACCGTGACCAGACGGCTTGTCTTCTTCACGCTCTCGACGATGGTCGCCGTATCAAGCGGACGGATCGTGCGCAGGTTGATGACCTCGGCGTCGATACCCTTCTCGGCCAGCAGTTCGGCAGCGGCGAGGGCCGTGCCAACGCTGATCGAGAACGCCACGATGGTCACATCCTTGCCCGGACGCTCGATCTTCGCCTTGCCGATCGGCAGGATGAAGTCCTCATCCACCGGGCACGGGAATTTGTGCCCATAGAGAATCTCGTTCTCAAGCACGATGACCGGGTTCGGATCGCGAATGGCCGCACGAAGCAGACCCTTCGCATCGGCTGCCGACCAGGGGGCCACAACCTTCAGACCCGGAACATGGGCATACCAACTCGCAAAGCACTGCGAATGCTGCGCACCGACACGAGCCGCAGCACCATTCGGCCCACGGAACACGATCGGACAGGAAATCTGACCGCCGGACATGTAGTGCGTCTTGGCGGCCGAGTTGATGATGTGATCGATCGCCTGCAACGAGAAGTTCATTGTCATGAACTCGACGATCGGCTTGAGGCCGGTCATCGCAGCACCCGTGGCCATGCCCGCAAAGCCATGCTCGGTGATCGGCATGTCGATCACGCGCTTCTCGCCAAACTCGTCCAGCAGACCCTGTGACACCTTGTAAGCGCCCTGATACTGGGCGACTTCCTCACCAAGCAGGAAAACGTCTTCGTCACGGCGCATCTCGGCGGCCATGGCGTCACGCAGCGCCTCACGCACGGTGATCTCGCTCGTCTCACCCCAGTCTTTTTCCGGCTCGCTGGTCACCATGGCGACAGGAGCGGAGACAGCCGTCGGAGCAGCCGCTTTGGGCGCTTCTTCCGTCGCAGGATGAGCGGAGCCCCCGCCTGCCGCCGGTGCGTCCGGCACAGCCTCGCCATCCTCGACCAGAATGGCGATGGGCGTGTTGACGCTCACTCCTTCGGTGCCCGCCGGCACAAGGATCTTGCCGAGAATACCTTCGTCCACGGCTTCGACTTCCATCGTCGCCTTGTCCGTCTCGATCTCGGCAATCACTTCACCAGAAGAGACCGTGTCGCCTTCTTTCTTGTTCCACTTCGCCAGCTTGCCTTCGGTCATCGTCGGCGACAGGGCTGGCATCAGGATATCAGTAGCCATCCGTTTTATTCTCCCACCAGCACGTCGGTAAACAGTTCCGAAGGATCAGGCTCCGGGCTCGTCTTGGCGAACTCGGTCGCATCCGCGACGATTTCCTTCACCTTGTTTTCCATTTCCTTGAAGTCGGCGTCGTCCACGCCTGCCGACTTGAGCAGGTTGCGGACATGATCGATCGGGTCATGATTCTGGCGGATTTCATCCACTTCCGCGCGCTGGCGATATTTCGCAGGATCGGACATCGAATGGCCGCGATAACGGTAGGTGGACATTTCCAGCAGATACGGCCCGTTGCCCGCACGGCAATGCGCGATGGCTTCCCTAGCCGCCGCGTTCACGGCTTCCACGTCCATGCCATCAACCTGCTTGCCCGGAATACCCCACGGCTCGCCGTTCTTCCACAACGCCTTGGATGCCGAGGCGCGCTCAACGCTGGTGCCCATGCCGTAACGGTTGTTTTCGATCACAAACACGCAGGGCAGTTTGTGCAGGGCGGCAAGGTTGAAGCTCTCGAAAACCTGTCCCTGATTGGAAGCGCCTTCACCGAAATAGGTGATGGAAACCTCGTCCGTGCCACGATATTTGTTGGCGAAGGCCAGACCAATGCCAAGTGACACCTGAGCGCCGACGATGCCGTGGCCGCCGTAGAAGTTCTTCTCACGCGAGAACATGTGCATGGAACCGCCCTTGCCGTGCGAAAGGCCGGTTGCACGTCCCGTCAGTTCCGCCATCACGCCGCGCGGGTCCAGACCCGCAGCGAGCATCTGGCCGTGGTCACGATAGGAGGTGATGACCTTGTCACCCTCCTTCTGGGCCATCTGAAGGCCGACGACCACCGCTTCCTGACCGATATAAAGGTGGCAGAAGCCGCCGATGAGGCCCATGCCGTAAAGTTGACCGGCTTTCTCCTCAAAACGACGGATCAGCAGCATGTCGTAATAGGCCTGCTTCAACTGTTCCGTCGTCAGTCCGGGGTGATTCCGGCCAGCCGTCACGTCGGCGGAGCCTGATTGCCCCACAGTATTCTGTTCGGTCATGGAGTTACCTTTACCTCTCGGTTTTCAGGACGGGCATATGATCTCAGCCGTTAATTGTAAATATTATTGTTAATTTTCAATAACTTGATTAAGAAAATCACTTTGACTGGTCTCGAAAGTCCTTCCAACCCGCTTTCCGGCGCCGGTCTTCATCAAAAACCGGTCGCCGATGAACGGAGAGACCCCGGTGCAAGCAATTTTCCCAGTCTCGCTTTCAACGTCTCATCCCTCTTCGGGTTGTCGTGACAAGTGCGCTGCACCTGCCAGACTGGTAACGCGGGCACGGCATTCTGCAAAGCGTCGGAAAGGTGTAAAGTTGCAGTAAGACTCCTCCCAAAATGTGTACAATGTGAACATGAGCGCAGGCCACAAAAAACTCTTCGCAGGAAGCAGAATCCGCAAACTTCGCCGTCAATTCGGCCATACACAGCGTGAGATGGCACGACGGGTGAATATATCGTCGAGTTATCTCAACCAGCTTGAAAACGATCTGAGGCCCATTCCAGCACAATTACTGCTAACTATTTGCAGAACTTTCGCCGTGGATGCGTCATGGTTTGGAGACAACGAGGAAGTCCGCATCATCCAGATGCTGCGAGAGGTTTTTGCTGACCCTATGTTCAAGTCCGACCTACAGGTCGACGAGTTCCGAAAGGCCGCACAGGAACTCCCCGGACTGGCCCGGCACTTTATTGACCTGTATCGCTCGTACCGGACCCTCACCGAGAGGCGCACCCATTTCTCTGCCGACACAACAAGTCAGGACCTCCCGCATATTCCCGACACGCTCGGCTCGCCTCATTATGAAGCAGCCGGTGAATGGGTGCAGAGCGAAAAGAACTATTTTCATGACATTGATACAGCGGCGGAGGATCTGTACGAAGCCGAGAACTTTGACCGGGCCTCTCCTTCCGTTGTGTTCGAACGCTATCTTCTGGATCACCACGCCATCCGCGTGATCACCAATACCGACTTCGCGTTGCAGGACACCCTGTGGCGGTTCGATCGCCGGGAAAAAACACTCCATCTATCAGCCGACATGGCACCCGAAAGCCGCTCCTTCTGCCTTGCCAGACTGATCGGCGACATTGAGTTCGGACACATCATCGACAAGACCATACGTCGCTCCGGCCTGCCTGCGGGTGATGCACAGGCGCTCGTTCGCGTCAGTATCAGCAATTACTTTGCCGGAGCGCTGATCCTGCCCTACGGACGATTCCGACAGGCGGCCAGAGAAACCCGACACGACCTTGATCTCCTGCAGAGACGTTTCAAAGTCAGTTTCGAGCAGGTCTGTCACCGCCTCTCCACGCTCCAGAGACCCGGGTCTGAAGGCATTCCGTTCTATTTCATCAAGACCGATGTCGCGGGAAACATCCTGAAAAGCTACAGCGCCACGCGCTTCAGTCGCGCCCGTTTCGGCGGCCTGTGCGCGCTGTGGAACGTGTTCGAAAGCTTCGCCGTTCCCGGCAGGCTGGCGACCCAGCTTTCACAGGATACAGACGGCAGCGTGTTCATCAGCGTGGCCAGAACCGTCGGGCGTCCACCGACTTCCTTTTTCGAACGGACACGTCGTGTGGCCATCGTGCTGGGCTGCTCCGTCACTCATGCATCTGAAATCGTTTATTCTACTGCTCTGAATATTGAAGATGACCGAAATTTTGTCCCGATCGGCCCCGGATGCCGGGCTTGCAGCCGCATCGACTGCCGTCACCGAGCCGTCCCCGCCAGCGGTTTCCGGCTTGACCCGCGCAGTGATGAACGAGGCACCGTGCCTTATCGGGTTCTTGTGTGACACATGACCAGAAAGCGAAACAATACGGGAATATCGAAATAGACTGTATCAGGGACCGCTCTTGAGCAGTGCTATAAAAAATTTCACATCGACAAAATGACAAGTAAAATACACGCTAAAACCAAATCAATCATAGGAATAATTATTTTATAGACATCGCACCACCCTTACAGATAGTGACAAAAAGTAGCCTCCACTCCTTTGGGAGACTCGTCTATGGGTTTGATCACAAGGTTCTTTAAAAATTCAAATAAAGAAAATACACCTTTGCCTTTAAGCCGCTTTCGTATCGCCCGATTTAAATATATTTCTCTGTTAATAAACAGGTCAATTGAAGAAAATGGAAAATGCAGTATCATTGATCTAGGCGGAACTCCAGAATACTGGAGCAGTCTTGCGTTTCTTATAAAAGAAAAGAAAATCAATGTTACGATTGTGAATTTAAAAAAATTTACGTCGGAAGAAAAATGGATTTCCTGTATTCAGAAAGACGCAACCAATCTGAAAGAATTCTCTGATAATTCATTTGATTTAGTGCATTCAAACAGCACAGTAGAGCATCTCGGTTCCTGGAAGAAAATGAAAGATTTTGCTTCTGAAACGCGCCGCCTCGCGCCTTCATACTATATTCAAACTCCAAATTTTTGGTTTCCTTATGAGTTCCACACAAGACTGATTGGCTTTCATTGGTTGCCGAAATCATGCCGTATAAAAATATTGATGAAGCGTGCGAATGGATACTATCCACGCGCCAATACTGTTGCAGAAGCGATGTCGATCATAAAAGACGCCCATAGCCTGACATACAAGGAAATGAACTCTCTTTTCCCGGATTCAAAAATAATTGGGGAACGGTTCTGCGGACTGAATAAAAGCTGGATATCGATACGATCGAAAACAACCGCGGCCACCCATAAATAAAACTCTGGCATACTGCCGCAAACAAAAAAACGGACTGACCTTTCTTCAAGGACAATCCGTTCACGTTCCTGACTGATCTACTGTCAGTCAGGAAACTGGTGTCAACAAGGCTTTCAGCGCTTCACCCGGATCAACTGCGCGCAGGAGCGATTCACCAACGAGGAAACCACTGGCCCCCACGGCTGACAGACGCTTCACATCCTCTGCCGTCTTGATGCCACTTTCCGACACAATGATCTTGTCCGGCGGCACGAGAGGCGCAAGCTGGATGGTCATGTCGAGGTCAGTGACAAGAGTCTTGAGATTGCGGTTGTTGATCCCGATCAACGACGTATCAAGCGCGAGCGCCCGGTTCAGCTCCTCTTCCGAGTGGACCTCGACCAGCACATCCATATCGAGCCCCTTGGCATGATCGACCAGCGCCGCGGCTTCCTCATCCGTCAGGATGGCCATGATCAGGAGAATGCAGTCCGCACCGATCACACGGCTCTCATAGACCTGCCACGGGTCGATTATGAAGTCCTTGCGAAGCACGGGAAGCCCGCAGGCTGCTCTCGCGGTCACAAGATCATCATTGCTCCCGTGAAAGCAGGAGCTTTCTGTCAGGATGGACAGACAGGCCGCTCCGGCCGCTTCATAGGATTTCGCAATTCCCGCCGGATCATACGGATCACGCAACAGACCAGCCGATGGCGACGCCTTCTTGATTTCCGCGATGAAACCGGGAAGCATCTCAGCGGTTTTATCCTTCAGGGCGCGCCCAAAGCCACGCGGAGAAAATCCCGTCTCCAGCGCCTTCGCCGTAATGTCTTTCAGACTCACCAGCGTCGAGCGATGAGCCACTTCCACTTTCGTACGCGCCACAATCCGGGCGAGAACATCCGATGGCCCGGAGCATGCCTCGGCACTGGTCGCAACTGGCATCTGATCCGATGTCTCGTTCATCATGTCTCCGTCTCGTAAATGAAAATGGATAACTTCATCGCAGGCTGCGCGTGTTCATGCGATAGTCAGAGCCACTTCACGCGCCGCTATAATGACGCGCCCTGTGCAGCGGAATGGTACCGCTGCGGGATAGGATATCCCTATAAAGTGATCTCGCGGTTTTATCCAGTAACTCCGCGCGCGGCTTCCAGCGAGGCGAAGGCCGCACCGCTATCAATGGAAGATGCCGCCAGTTTCACCAGTTCACGCAGAACAGTCCCGTCCACCTGACCGGCAGCATCCAGAACCTGCCCCCTGCCCGCGACATGAAGTCCGCAGGCGGCATTGAACAGCACCGTATCACGATATGGGCCATGAGATCCCCGTAGCAAGGCCTCAAGCGCCTGCGCGTTCTCTTCCGGTCCGCCTCCGGCAATCGCCGAGACAGGCGCCGGTGACAGTCCTGCCATCTCAGGCTCCAGAATGAACCGATGACGCACGCCGTCCTGAAGCGCCTCGACATGCGTCGGTCCAGCCAGCGTGATTTCATCAATCCAGCGCAGCGAAGACCCGGCGATTTCACCACAGACCGCCCACACCCGCGTCGAGCCGAGCTTCGCCAGCGTATCGACGATCGGCGCCAGCCATGCCGCATCGGACACACCGACCAGTTGACGGGTCACGCAGGCAGGATTGGCCAATGGCCCCACGAAATTGAACAGGGTCCGTACACCGAGCGCACGCCGCACGCCCGCAGCGTGCCGCATGGCGGGATGATGGTGCGGGGCAGCCATGAACGTCAGATTTCTCTCACGCAGATCTGCTCCCAGCGTGACGACATCGTCTTTCAGCGGCACGCCCAGCGCCGTGAGCACATCAGAGGCTCCAGCCTTGGACGACAGCGCCCGGTTGCCGTGCTTGGCCACCGGCACGCCAAGCCCCGCCAGCACGAAAGCAACGGATGTGGACACGTTGAGCGTGCCATGACCGTCTCCCCCCGTGCCACAGACGTCGATGGCGTCCGGTGGAGGTTCGTGCAGGGCTTTCATCCGGGACCGGACGGCTTTCACCGCACCCAGCAGCTCGTCCTGTGTTTCTCCCCGCGCCTTCATACCCATCAGAAGACCGGCAATCTGCACATCGTCAGCCACGCCATCCATGATGAGGCCAAAGGCTTCTTCCGCTTCCGGCTCGGACAGGGCCGCCCCTGTCGCAACATGACGCAGGATCGACCGGAGACGCTCCTGCCTTGTGGCAGGATCATCGCCCTGCATGGTCCTGATAATCTGGGCAGTCTGCCTTTTAGCCTCGGCCAGCAATTCTGTCCGTTCAGAAGAAGCGACTGAAGGACTGTTCATTTTCCATATCCTGTAGTCATCGGAACAGTCCTACGCCGCCCGTCGCGTATTATTCCACGTGCGCGCCATGCTCAGAAAGTTCCGCAGCATGTCATGACCGCCCTCGGAGGCAATACTTTCGGGATGAAACTGCACGCCATGCACGGGATACTGACGATGACGCAGCCCCATGATGATTCCATCATCTGTCCACGCCGTGCGTTCCAGCACATCCGGAAGCGTGGACGCTTCCACAATCAGACTGTGATAGCGGGTGACGTTCACCGGGTTCGGCAATCCCGCGAACACGTCCGTATTCTCGTGATAGACCGGCCAGACCTTGCCATGCACGGGCTCCGGCGCACGGATCACCCTGCCGCCAAACACCTGACCGATGGCCTGATGCCCAAGACAGACACCCAGAATGGGGGTCGTTGGCGCAAGCGCACGGATCACGTCACAGCAGATGCCCGCCTCGTTCGGCGTGCAGGGACCGGGCGAAAGCACGATGGCTTCCGGCTTGCGGGCAGCCACCTCTTCGACGCTCAGGGCGTCGTTACGATGGACCTCACACTCCTCCCCCAACTCGCCGAGATAATGGACGAGGTTGAAGGTGAAGCTGTCATAATTGTCGATCAGCAGGATCATGTCGTCATGATGACGTCACCAGCCGTTCCGGTCAAACGGAACAGCGCAGCGTCACCCCTCCTTCCGTTCCAGCACGGCCGCGAAGAAGCCGTCCGTGCCATTTCTACCCGGTGTCAGTGAGAGCATGGATGAACCAGCCAGAGACGCCGGCACTTCCGGCGCATCCGGCACAACCGAGACAAAGTCAGGATGACGGGCAAGGAACGCCGTGATCTGGTCGCTATTTTCGGCGTTCAGGATCGAGCAGGTCGCATAGACCAGCCGTCCGCCGGGTCGGACAAGCGCTGCCGAACGATCCAGTATCTCCGCCTGCTTGACGGTCAACTCCTTCAGATCGTTTTCTTCCAGCCTGACCCGCGCATCCGGATTACGCCGCCATGTCCCGGTCCCCGTGCAGGGCGCGTCCACCAGCACGCGATCGAACGACTTCGCACGGCGCTTGGTCCACTTGTCGCCCGGCACCAGCAGATGCCGCTCCGCATTATGAATGCCCGCACGACGCAGACGCTTCACTGCCCCCTCAAGGCGCGGCACCGACACATCGCAGGCCACGATATGCCCGCGATTCTGCATCATCATCGCGATGGCGAGCGTCTTGCCGCCTGCTCCCGCGCAGTAATCCAGAATCCGCATCTCGGGGCGCGCACCCAGCATGGCGACAACCAACTGGCTGCCCTCATCCTGAATCTCGACCAGTCCTTCCTTGAACGCCGCACTCGCCGTTATCGGCTGACGCCCTGACAGACGCAGCCCCCACGGAGAAAGCTCGGTCAATTCGGCACGGAAACCATCCCGTAACAGGGCTTTCCGGGCCGCTTCCCGATCGCCACGCAGGGTATTCACACGCAGATCGAGAGTCGCTTCCCCGGCCATCGCAGCCAGTTCAGCCTCCAGCGTCTCACCGAATGTCGCCTCCAGATGCGGCAGCAGCCAGTCCGGCACCTCCAGACGCACGGCGCGCGGCATGGTCGCCTCATCGGGTCTGTTGGCGGCGAGTGTCTCCAGAAAACGACGTTCATCCCGAGCCAGCGCGCCGGGAGCAAACTTTCCCTCGACAAAAGACTGGGCGATGTCGCCAAAACTGTCGCCGGCCAGAAGCTGCCTGACCGCAACACGCAGACGCGGCGTCGCCTCGCCGCCAACCTGTGCGATCAGCCACTCGGCCTGACGCCACTGACGCAGCACATCCCAGACAATGGCGGAAATCGCGCGACGGTCACCACCACCGATAAAGCGTCGCTCACGGAAAAAACTGTTGGCTGTCGCATCAGCAGGACGGCGCGGCGCGGCATCCATTGCGGTCAGAAGGTCGATCGCGGCCGCAAGCCGGGCGGAAGGCGTCATCGGGTATCCTGCGTCCTGATCCGAAGTCCGGAAATAATGGAGTCAAAAAATGGAGAGACCGCAGCCTCTCCACCATAAAACGTCGCCTTAGTCGCGGCGGTAGTTCGGTGCTTCCCGGGTGATGGACACGTCATGGACGTGGCTCTCACGCAGACCGGCGTTGGTGATGCGGCGGAAGCGTGTGTTGGTCTGCAACGCCTGAATATTGGCCGAACCGGTATAGCCCATGCCAGCCTTCAGACCACCGACCAACTGATGCACCACAGCGCCCATCGCGCCCTTGTAAGGCACGCGGCCTTCAATGCCTTCCGGCACCATCTTCTGCGTGTCCTTCACTTCCTGCTGGAAGTAGCGGTCCGCCGACCCCCGCGCCATCGCGCCGAGGCTGCCCATGCCGCGATAGGACTTGTAGGAACGGCCGTCATACAGGAAGACCTCGCCCGGCGCTTCTTCCGTGCCAGCCAGCAGCGAGCCGACCATCACGACATCGCCACCAGCGGCAAGCGCCTTCACCAGATCGCCCGATGTCCTCACGCCACCATCAGCGATGGCCGGGACATTGTACTCGTGGCATGCGGCCGAGGTTTCCAGAATGGCCGAGAACTGCGGCACTCCGACGCCCGCGACAACGCGCGTGGTGCAGATCGAGCCCGGACCAATTCCCACCTTCACGCCGTCCGCGCCGACTTCGATCAGGGCGCGGGCGGCTTCCGGCGTCGCCACGTTACCGGCGATGACCTGCACTTCACCATTGGCCGCCTTGATGCGCTCGACAGCCCGCAGCACGCCGGAGGAATGGCCGTGCGCCGTATCAACGACCAGAACGTCCACACCGGCTTCGATCAGCAGTTGCGCCCGTTTGAACCCGTCATCACCCACACCTGTCGCGGCAGCGCAACGCAGACGACCCAGACCGTCCTTGATGGCCAGTGGGTGCGCAACAGCCTTGTCCATGTCCTTGACGGTGATGATGCCGACACAGCGGTTCGCGTCATCAACGACCAGCAGCTTCTCGATCCGGTGCGTATGCAGAAGCTGACGGGCTACGTTGGCGTCAGCGCCATGACGGACGGTGACAAGATTGTCCCGCGTCATCAGTTCACTGACCTTCTTGGCCGGGTCGGTCGCGAAACGGACGTCACGGTTGGTCAGGATGCCGATCAGTTCCTGCGTAGCGGGCTGCACAACTGGAAGACCGCTGATTCCGTGATGGGCCATGATCGCGCGGACTTCGGCCAGAGTCTGATCCGGCCCGACGGTCACCGGGTTCACGACCATGCCGGATTCGAAGCGCTTGACGCGACGGACCTGCTCGGCCTGCTCCTCGGCTTCCAGATTCTTGTGAATGACGCCCATGCCGCCGTGCTGCGCCATGGCGATCGCCATGGCATATTCGGTCACGGTGTCCATCGCAGCGGAAACGAGCGGGATGTTCAGGTCGATGGTGCGGGTCAGCCGGGTGCGGGTGTCGGCGTGCGCGGGCAGCACGTCGGACGCCGCGGGCACCATCAGCACGTCATCGAATGCGAGGGCGTCTGTAATACGATCGTAAAGTGAAATGGCCATGGCGCGCAGAACCCCTCATCTGTGTTGCGGGCTTCCCGGCGTCCTGACTTTCTGACCAGACCGCTTCCCCAAACCGGATGCCGGGACTCGACACCACACCGCGTCAGCCGCGTTGTTGGTCAGTTGAAGGGCCGTCGTCACATTCTGCCGCGGGTTCCCCACCGTTGGCGGCTCCTCATAAGCACTCTGCCGGACGCTGACAAGGAGAACCTGTCGGCTCTCGTTGGACGGGAAGCTCCTTTTTTCAAAATAGCAACGAATTTTGAAGCTTTTTAAAAAAGCTTCACCAAAAAATTTTTGATTTTATTGAGGATTGTACGAGCGGCTTTTCCCGGCGGGTCATGCCGTGGGAGCGTCCGCCTCATCATGACCCGCTTCGGCATTCAGCAGCCGCAGAACGGCGTTGCGTTTGGTAAACGAGGGTCTCTCTCCGCTTTCATAAACGGCATTAATCTCATCCATACGGGCTTTGCTCAGGCAATAACGCATCGAGCAGCCCGGCCCTCCCGGACTCCCGGCGGTGATTTGTAGAAAATAGTCTGACAGATGAGACAATATATAGGGTGGGCGAAAGCTTACAATAAAGCGGAGTACCAAGCGCCCCCCGGGCGGCAGACGACGGGCTTGCGGTTTCGTGACGGCCATAACCGGCCAGTGCGTATCGTGTAATTCGTCAAGGCTTATTTGCCATAGATCGTGCTGCAACGAAGACCAGTCGCATTCAAAAGGGCTATTTTCGATATCGCACAGAAGAAACACATCCTCCGCCATCCCTCGCCCGACATTTTTCAGGAAAAGAGTCAATTGAATGCTGCTACCGTTACTCTTCTCAAATCTGTAGTCAACAATCTCGATCACCGGCTGCGGTCGCTGGCCATAAAGCGCCGCGACAACAGCGTGCGGCGCTGGCGTAAAACTGGAACCGGACCGAATATAGAATATCTCTTTTTGATCCACGATCGCCCGAAAAGGGACGCTCATTCCCGCAGGAATATACGTCACGACGACGCCTTCCTCTGTCTTGTTTTCACGCAGACAGAAGTCATGCCTCACCCCCGCATGCGGGGGCACTGTCACACCTGAAGTCATCCCTTCGAGAAGAGATTTAAACCATTCGGGAGAAAAAGCCGAAAGGCGAGGATGTTCAGACTGATAGCCTTGAGGAGTATCGCTGCCATCCTCATCACGCCGACAGTCTATTCCCCAGATTATGATGCCTCCGTCAGAATTCCCGAAACCGGACACAGCCTTTGCAAAATTCTTTTTGTCATCGTCACTGAGTTTCCCCGCGCCATTGGACGTAGACACATTTTTGTAATCAAGGAAAAGCTCTTCCGATATTTTATTTTCCAGAAGTTCTTTAATGAAAGCCTCTTTTTTTTCTTCAAATTCTCTAAACAGATCGAGTGCGCGGGACATGATCTCTCCACGGGATTGAGATAAAAAACGGACTTTCCATTTTTAGCCTTGGCTACCCAATTGGGACGCAGACAGGGGCCTTCGCAAAAGCCGGAAAGAGATTCGCAAATATTCGCAAGATTTGCCGGTTTTTTCGTGTCACCCTGCTCGGCTATACCATCGACCGCCCTGCCTTCGCCTCCGGACGATCAGCATCGCAACAAAAGCAACGTGGGAGCAACCCACGAATCGGAAAGCAACCATGACAGATTCCGAAACGCCATCAGGCGTGACAAAACTTCTTCACACCCGCGGCCAGCGGGACGAACCCACCCTTCCTTCGGACCGCCCGGACGCCCTGATGGCCGTTGTGCTGGACAGCGCGCTCGACCCAGCCACCGATGCCCACCCCGAGCGCCGCAAGGATCGCGAACAGGCCATTCTCGACCTCTGCCAGACGGCGCATTTCCGCCCTGAAGGCCTTACCGGCCCCTTCATCCTGCACATCGCCGTGCAGGGGCTGTCAGGGCTGGTGTTCGACGTGCGCAACGAGGAGGACATGCCTCTCTACGCCCACGTAATCTCCCTCTCGCCCTTCCGTCGTCTCATCAAGGACTACGCCCTGATGATCGACAGTTTCGAGGCCGCGATGGAGGAAGGAAACCGTACCAAGGTGCAGGCTATCGACATGGGGCGACGCGGTGTTCATGATGAGGCGGCAGACCTGCTGGTCGAACGGCTCACCGGCAAGATCGCCATGGACCTGCCGACAGCCCGCCGTCTGTTCACTCTGATGTGCCTCCTGAGCCAGCGAGGCTGAACTTTAACCTTCCCGACCGGAGCCTCATGAGCGCGAACGACTTTCTGGCAGAATCAGGAAATATCTGGTTTCCGGTCGTGCTTCGCCTCGACAATACGACAAGAGCACTGGTCATCGGGGGGGGCGAGGTCGCCGCGAACAAGGTTTCGCTGCTGCTGGCGACAGACACATGGATCGTGGTGATTTCCCCGACTCTCTGCGGTGAGCTTCAGAGAGAACTGCACGCAGGGCGCGTGGAACATATCGCCACGGAGGCCACCCGCGCTGTGCTGGAAGCACACCTGCCGGGCGCAAGACTTGTTTACGCCGCCACCAATGACAGAGCGGTCAACCATCTGGCGGCGGAACTCGCGCAGAAGATGAACATTCCGGTCTGCGCCGTGGACGATCCCGATCCCTCCTCCTTCATCACGCCCGCCATCGTACGACGCGGCCCGGTCATGGTGGCCATTTCCACCTCCGGCGCGGCGCCAGTGCTCGCCCGACGCATCCGTGAGAAAATAGAGGCGCTGCTGCCCGCGGGACTCAGTCGTCTCTCCCGCTTCATGCAGGGCGCACGCGGAAAAATGGCGCAGATACACCCCACGCCGGATACACGCCGCCGGGTCTGGGAGAATTTTCTCGACGGCAAGGGCGCGGAACAGGCTCTGGCGGGAGACGAAACTGCCGCCTCCGCGACACTTGATCGTCTCGCCTCGGACGAAAAGGGCGGCGGCGAAGTCTGGCTCGTCGGTGCAGGCCCGGGCGACGCTGACCTACTGACGCTGAAAGCGCTTCGACTGATGCAGAACGCGGACAGCGTGCTGTACGACCATCTGCTGCCGCCGGATATTCTGGATCGGGTCCGCCGCGACGCCGAACGGATTTTCGTCGGCAAGCAGAAGAGCAACCATGCCCTCCCGCAGCCTTCCATCAATGACGAACTCATCCGCCGCGCAAAAGCGGGCGAACGCGTGCTGCGCCTGAAAGGCGGCGACCCCTTTATCTTCGGGCGTGGCGGCGAGGAGATAGAGGCGCTTATGGAAGCGGGCGTCCCATTCCGTGTCGTGCCGGGCATTTCCGCCGCCAACGGGTGCGCCGCCTCATCAGGAATACCGCTCACACATCGGGACTGCGCCCAGTCATGTCTGTTCCTGACCGGTCATGCCCGCGCGGACGGCACGCTGAATCTGCCGTGGCACACTATCGCCCTGCGCGGCCAGACAGTCGTGATCTATATGGGGCTGGGCGGCATCGCCTCCCTGTGTGAACAACTGATTACGCACGGGCTGCCCCCCACATGGCCAGCCGCCGTCATTGAAAAAGGCACACAGCCCGATCAGCGCGTGATCACCGCCGATCTGACATCCCTGCCCCGCCTGACCATTGAACAGGATTTCCGTAGTCCGGCACTGATCATTGTTGGTGAGGTGGTGAAACACCGCGTTGTGTCGCCCACGGCTTAAAATCAGAGCGACATAAGAAATAAAAATACATTATGTGGCGTTGAGAAGATCACAGAAGATGTTTTTCTTGATCAAGAAAAGACCATGATGATTTTCCTGTTGACACCTCTTCACCTGTAACAGGATCTCTGACTTTTTCAGGAAAAGCTTCTGCGATATTTTTTATGGCAACAGGCCAAGGATCACCCGGCATCAAATAAGGGGCAGACTCTGTCAAATGATGCTCTCTTGTAGTTAAATGATGTATTTCATGCCACACAATATTAACAAGAGCACCATACGCAAAAACATCGTCTGATATAAAGAGCCTTCCTCCATAAAGATTTATCCACAATTTACGTTCAAGCCTGTTAAGCGGAGAGGAGGTTAAACGACATTTTTCATGATCACTTATTATTTTATTTTTATCTGTATTTTTTCTCTTTAGAATATAATCGCAATCAGGTGCAACCCAAACACTTGCACCATTAGTTGCATTACCTAAAAATGGCGGAGAAAATGGTGCATAAAATTTATTAAGATCATCAAATATTCTTAATCTTGGATCAATATTTTTTTCCAGAACACCGCACGCCATACCAAGCTCTGAAGATTTTTTTCTTACAGAAAAACCTAAATCAATAATTTGTACAATTCTTAATTTTAAGTTTTTATCAGATACTTTTGATAAATCAAATACGCAACCACCATCACTTATATAAATATATTCATTTTCCTTTTTTAAGGGAGCTAACTCAAGACCAGATCGACTCACAATGAAAATTATATTGCAAGATTATTTAGCAAAAAATACCACAATCAAACAATGCTCCCATTAAAAAATCTGGAATCATCAAGCCTCTCAATCAGGCATAAAGCCCGTTCAGGTATCCCATACCATCTCGAGTTTTCATGGAAAAATACCTCTGCTTACACTGGCCTCTTTCCCCTTTCCCGCGCTATAGCGGGTCCATGCTTTCGCTCTCTTCCCTGACGGCTCTGCTACAGGTCGTCCTGATCGACATTACTCTGGCAGGTGACAACGCCATTGTTGTCGGACTGGCAGTCAGGAAACTTGAGGCAAAACAGCGCAGAATCGCCGTTCTTATCGGCGTCGCCGCCGCCGCCCTGATCCGTCTGGGTCTGGCGCTCATCGCCACACAGCTTCTCGGAATCATCGGCCTGCGTCTCGCGGGCGGGCTGCTGCTGCTCTGGGTCTGCTGGAAAATGTATCGGGAGTTGCAGACCCCCGAAGATCATGAAGAAGACAGCGCCCCCACACCCGGTGGACTGCGTTCGGCCATCACCCGGATCATCATCGCTGACCTGTCGATGAGCCTCGACAACGTGCTCGCTGTGGCGGGCGCCGCGGGCGAGCATGTGTGGGTGCTGGTAAGCGGGCTGGCCATTTCGATCCTGCTCATGGCCTTCGCCGCGACAATGATTGCAAAGCTGCTCGAACGCTTCCGCTGGATCGCGTGGATCGGGCTGCTGGTCGTCTTCGGCGTCGCCGTGGAACTGATTTACAAGGGTGGCGGCGAAGTGCTGGGGCAGTTCTCATGAACAGAGTCCGCCAGCTTCTCCCGGTCAGCATGGCAGTCTTCCTGTCCGCCTGCTCGACATCCCCTCACGCATTGTCCCAAACGTCTGGCGTACCCAGTCCCTGGCCGAGCGAACAGCAGGCGGCGGGTACAGGTCAGGTCGATGCTGTCGCGGGGCGGCTGACAACATGGCTTCAACTGGTCGCGTCCTACGACGCCGCCATCCCTGCCCGCACCTACGCCGATTTTCTCGCAACCCGCCCTGTCTGGCCACGCTGGTCCGTCATTCAGGCTCACTATGAACGCGCCCTGACGGCGGAACCGGACAGCAGAACCGTCGCCGACCTGTGCCGCACACAGACACCCCGCACCGCGTCCGCACTCAGTCGTTGCGCGCAGGCAATGGGCGGGGCTGGCTCCCTCCTTACAGCCGGTATCGCGGCATGGCGTGACGGCAACGACACGCAGCAGGATGCGTCCACACTTCAGTCACTGTTCGGGTCAGCTCTTACACCCGCCGACAGTTGGGCGCGTTTCGAGCGTGAAGAACGCCGTGGACAACTTCAGGCCGCCGCCCAGACAATTCCGTATCTGGATAGTGAGCACGCCGCACTGGCTTCCGCCCGCCTCGCCCTGCGGCGAAATGACGCCTCCGCCGAAACGCTTCTGGCGCAGGTTCCGCCTGCGCTCGCGAACGACGCCACACTCGTTCTCGACCACGCACACTGGCTGGAAAAGAGCAGCCGCACCGATGAGGCTCTGGCTCTGTGGCGAACAAACGGCTTCCGGGCCGAAGAGACTGTCGCACCGGACGCACGCGGACGGTTCTGGACAGAGCGCGACAGACTGGCCCGTGACCTGATCGACCAGAACCGTCCGGCGGACGCCCTCATTCTGGCCGATGACACGCGACAAACCAGCGACCGTAACCGGGCAGATGCGCTCTTCCTGAGCGGCTGGATCGCTCTTCGCGCCCTGCATGATCCTGCCACCGCCGAACCGTATTTCCGGAAACTCGCCGAGACACCCTCCATACTGAGCCGCGCACGCGGGTTCTACTGGCTCGGTCAGGCACGGGCTCAGGCGGGTGACATGACCTCCGCAAAAGCCAACTGGCGACAGGCGGCGGAAGCGCCGGAAACCTTCTACGGCCAGATGGCGATTGCGAAGCTTTCCGGTGCGGGCAACACGCTTCTCGCTCCAACGGAAGTCCCCGAAGCCCTTGTCACGGCCCTGCGCCAGTGGCGGGCAGCGAGCGCTGGCAACGAACATGCGGCGACAGCCATCGTCACCCGTCTGGACGGCAGCGAACTCGCCCGCGCCGCACAAATTCTCGTCTCGTGGAATGACGCCACCCACGCGCGGGATTTTCTGACCCTGCTTCTGGCTCAGGATAACGATCCACAGGACCGCGAAGCCATCGCCGCGCTGGCGACACGCCTCGGTCTTCCCGACATCGGTGTGGCGGCATCGCGTAAGGCCAGCAAAGACGGCGTCAGCCTGCCCGGTTACGGCTGGCCGGAGCCCTTCCAGCCGCCTTCTCTGGACCTGCCTTACGGCTTTGCGCTGGCCCTGATGCGGCAGGAAAGCAACTTCAACCCGGATGCCGTCAGCTCGTCAAACGCCATCGGCCTGATGCAGCTGCTGCCCGCCACAGCACGAGAAACAGCGCAGCAGGTCGGCGCAGGCTCCGTCACCATCCCTGCCCTGCACCAGCCTGAACTGAACATGAAGCTTGGCACGGCCTACCTGAGCAGGGTCTATAACCGGCTCGGCAACGTGGTCGAATATGCCGCCGCCGGGTATAATGCGGGGCCGCACCGCGTCAGCCAGTGGCTGGAAACACGCGGCGATCCGGCCCGCACCGGCGCAGATCAGGACGCTTTCATCGACTGGATCGAGCAGATTCCGCTGGAAGAGCCGCGCAATTACGTGCAGCGCGTCTGGGAAAGCATAGCCGTGTATGCAACGCAGCGAAAGCACTGAGCCGACACGCCTCAATACCTCTGACAGAAACAGTTCCGGAGACAGTTTTGGACACGACCGATCAGCAGACCGGCGCAACAGCACGCTCCACCAAACAGCGTCTCTCACCTGAAGGCGCATCGCCCGCCATGGCGCAGTGGTTCGCACTGAAAGCAGAAAATCCGGACTTTCTGCTGTTCTTCAGGATGGGTGATTTCTACGAGCTGTTCTTCGACGATGCGATCACAGCCGCAGCCGCCCTCGACATCGCCCTGACGGCCCGTGGCTCACACGCGGGCGAGCCGGTCTCCATGTGCGGCGTGCCGGTCAGTGCCGCGCAGGCCTATCTGTCCCGCCTCATCCGACGTGGCTTCCGTGTCGCCATCGCTGAACAGACATCAACACCCCCTTCAAAACTGCCGGGTAAGAAAACCGTCCAGAAAGGCCCGCTGTCCCGCGCGGTCGTGCGGCTGGTCACCCCCGGCACGCTGACCGAGGACGAACTTCTCGAACCCGGTCGCTCCAATCTTCTGATGGCGCTCGCCGCCCATCCCGCCCGGCGTGGCGCCGTTGAATGGGGCGCCGCGTGGATCGACATTTCCACTGGCCTGTTTGAAACGGCCCGTTGCGCGGACGCCGAACTCGGCCACCTTCTGGCCCGTCTCGACCCCGCCGAAATCCTCGCGCCACCTGATCGTGACCTCGGTGATTTCGATCTGCGTCGCGCTCCCGGCGAACTGCCGCCATCAGCGCATACGGCCCGCGCCCGTCTGGCGGAAGCCTTCGGTGTCGCCAGTCTGGATGCGTTCGGTACCTTCAGTGACGCCGAGGCCGCCGCCGGTCTCATGGCGCTGGATTACGTCCGGAAATCACAGGCAGGCTCCCTGCCCCGGCTGGCGCATCCGGTCCCGCAGGAAGACAGCCACACCCTCGGCCTTGATCCGGCGACACGCGCCAGCCTTGATCTTCTCCGGGCCCGCGACGGCAGCAGCGAGCACACGCTTTTCTCTGCCGTGAACCGCACCGCCACCGCACCCGGCGCAAGACTTCTGGCGTCATGGATCGCAGCCCCGCTAACCATCCCGGAGAAGATCAGCGCCCGGCAGGCCTGCTGGGACTGGCTGAAAAGCGACACACCCCGTGTCGATCTGCTGCGCCAGACCCTGCGGAGCGTGCCGGATATCGACCGGGCGCTCGGACGGCTTTCGCTGGGACGCGGTCAGCCACGTGATCTCGCCGCTCTGCGCGATGGCGTCGCTGCGGCTCACAGAATCACGGAAGAACTGGCCATCATCGCACCGGACACAAGGCCGGAGGTGATCGCCACACTCCTGAAGCATCTTGGTGAATGCGGCGGCCTTCATGAGGAACTCGAACGCGCGCTGGCGGATGAGCTTCCCGCACGCTTCGATGACGGCGGCGTCATTGCCACGGGCTATGACGGCGAACTGGACGCCTATCGCACGCTCCGCGATGATTCCCGCCGCGTCATCGCCACGCTCCAGAACGACTATGCCCAGCGCTTTGGTGTCGCGAGCCTGAAAATCCGTCACCACGCCCAGCTTGGCTACGTGATTGAAGTGCCGACAGCGTCCGGGGCCAAGCTCCGCACCAACGAGGATCTCAGCTTCCGACAGGGCACGACAACCGCCGCCCGTTTCTCGACGGAAGAACTCTCGGAACTCGACTCCCGCATTGCGGAAGCAGCCGAACGCGCCTCGATCCGCGAGCGACAGATTTTCAACCTGCTCGTCAACCGGGCGCTGGAAGACGAACATCTGCCCCCTCTGGCCCGGGCCCTCGCGTTTATCGACGTGATGCAGTCCTGCGCCTCCCTCGCCGTCGGAGAAACATGGTGCCGGGTCACCGTGGACGACAGCGAGGCGTTCACCCTGACCGCCTGCCGTCATCCTGTCGTGGAAGCCGCTCTCGGATCGGGCGTGCGCTTCACGGCGAATGGCTGCTCGCTCGCCCCGGACCATCGCGTGATGCTGCTCACCGGCCCCAACATGGCCGGCAAATCGACCTTCCTGCGTCAGAATGCGCTGGCGGTCATTCTCGCGCAGGCCGGTCTGCCGGTTCCTGCGAAATCCGCCCATATCGGCATCGTGGACAAGCTGTTCTCCCGTGTCGGAGCCGCGGATGATCTCGCCCGGGGTCGATCCACCTTCATGGTCGAGATGACAGAAACGGCGGCCATCCTCAATCAGGCCGGTCCACGCTCGCTCGTTGTCGTCGATGAAATCGGACGCGGCACTTCGACTCTGGACGGCCTTTCCATCGCGTGGGCCGTTCTGGAAGCCATGCATTCCACTCTGCGATGCCGTACCATTTTTGCAACACACTTCCACGAACTTGCCGAGTTGTCCGGCAGCCTTCCCCGCCTTTCACCGCACACGATGGCCGTGCGGGACTGGAAGGGACAGGTGGTTTTCCTGCACGAAGTCATCCCCGGCTCGGCCCGTAAAAGCTGGGGCGTACATGTCGCGAAACTGGCGGGAGTTCCCGCGCCCGTTGTTGAACGCGCTTCCCGACTTCTCAGGGAACTTGAAAAGGATCATGCAGCGGGGCCTGCTCCCCTGCCCCTGTTTGACGACCTGCCTTCCCCTTCCGCGCCCCATGTGCCCGAGGCAGAACACGCGCCTGATCTATCACGGTATGAAGAAATCCTTAATACGATCAGAAAGTGTGATCCTGACGCCCTGTCGCCACGGGAAGCTCTCGCAGCTTTGTATGATCTGCGTAAATTGACGCTTGAAACACAGGACCTTTCTGTAACAGAATGATTTCCCTTTAGCTTTTTTGTCGAGCAGCCCCCGTTATCATGCCCAGTCTCAAGGTCGAAGGTATCATCAATCCAGTGCTGTCAGACATTCCTGATACGACACCCCACGACCTGACGGAAAGCGCCTTTTCTCCCGAGAATCTGGGATTGCAGATCAGGGACGCTCTGGCCGGATATGCAGACGGAAACGGCCGCATTGCTGAACGTGATGTCGCTCTGGCGATCTTCCGACGACATCTTGGACGGTATCAGACCGATGTGCGGCAGCGGTTTGAAAAACGCACGCTGAGAGGCGTTCAGGCGGGCAAAGCGCTCGCTGCCTTTACGGACGAACTGGTCCGCTCGCTTGTCGTGTTCGCATCACAGGCCATCGGCGGTGGAGAGGCGCTTCTCAACCAGATCAGCATTGCGGCCACCGGCGGCTACGGCAAGAGGCTGCTCGCTCCTTTCAGTGATATCGATCTGCTTTTTCTGACCCCGGAAGAACCCTCACAGGATGTGCTCTCCCTTGTAGAGTACGTGCTGTATTTTCTGTGGGATCTCGGCCTCAAGGTCGGCCACGCGACCCGTTCCATCAATGACTGCATTGCGCAGGCGGAAGCGGACACGACAGTACGCACCGCCCTGCTCGACGCCCGCCTGCTGGTCGGCAGCTTCAGCCTGTTCGCCATGTTCGAGGCTCGCTTCATCGTCGCCTGCGTGGAAGCCGGATCAGCCCGCTTCATCACCGACAAGCGCGCCGAGCGTGCAGAGCGTCACCGGCGTTTTGGTGAAAGCCCGTATCTGGTCGAACCCAACATCAAGGAAGGCCGGGGCGGTCTGCGCGACATGCAGACCCTCTACTGGATGTGTCGCTACGCCTTCGGCACGCGCCATGTTTCAGACCTGCTTGCTCCGGAATTTACCCGCCTCGGCTTCATCACCGAACAGGAAGCGGCCCGCGCCCGCCGGTCATGGGATTTCCTGTGGACTGTCCGTTTTCATCTCCACTACGTCGCCGGTCGCGGTGAAGACCGCCTGACCTTCGACATGCAGCCCGTCCTCGGCGGTCGCATGGGCTATACCCGTCACGGGCAGCAGAACGGCGTCGAGAGGTTCATGCGTCACTACTTCCTGACCGTCCGGGAAGTCATGCGCCTGACCCACATTCTTGAGCCGACCATCATGCGTATCGCCCTGGGAGCGGCGGCGCATGTCCTCAAGGCCGACGACGCCATACGTGAGGCAGGGTTCACCCTGCTCGACGGCCAGATTCTCCCCGCGAAGGGCATCTCGTTCAACGACGAACCGATCAAGATGTTCGAGCTTCTCGAACTGTCGCGCAGCCGTCACATCCCGATCCATCCTCTCGCCCGTCAGCAACTGATCCGCTGGGAGCGTCGGGTCGCCACACTGCGTTCAGACCCGCGCGCCGCCGAGATTTTCCTTGAGTTGCTCTGTGACGAACGGCCCGCGACAAAGCCTCGCCGACCAGTCGCGAGCCGCACGGACGCCCAAGGCCCCCATCCTGTCGAAACCGACATCAACCGGCGTCTTGAGTATGTGCACTGGCTTCGTATTCTCAACGAAACCGGTCTCTGGGGCGCGCTGATCCCCGACTGGTCCCGCATCGTCGGGCAGATGCAGTTCGACACGTACCATATCTTCACGGTCGATGAGCATACGATCGAGGCCCTGCGCATCCTTCGTTGCGTCGAAACCGGCACGATGGCGGATGAAATCCCCGTGGCCTACGATCTCGCACGGGACATCCAGTCACGTCGGGCGCTCTATATGGCCGTCATGATGCATGACATCGCCAAGGGACGCGGCGGCGATCACTCGGAGCTTGGCTCGGATCTGGCTCTTGAACTCTGCCCGAAGCTGGGGCTGTCCGGCGAAGAGACCGAGACGGTCTCATGGCTGGTGCTCCAGCATCTGCTGCTCAGCCATACAGCGTTCCAGCGTGATATTGACGACCCCAAGACCATTCTGGACGTGGCTGACGTCGTGCAGTCGCCGGAACGGCTCCGCCTGCTGCTGCTGCTGACCATCGTTGACATGCGGGCGGTCAGTCCCCGGGTGTGGAACGCGTGGAAAGCGACGCTGCTGCGCGAGCTTTATACCCGTGTCGCCGAAGTGCTGGAGGGCGGTCTGGCGACGCCTGAACGCGACATGCGCGTGGCTCACAGCAAGGCGATCATCGCCGAAAGTCTGGAAGAAGAAGGTTTCAATCAGGCCGACATCAACCACTTCCTTGAGTTGGGTTACGCCGGTTACTGGCTCTGTTTTGATCAGGACACACTGCTGCGTCATGCCCGCCTGATCCGGGAAGCTGAGTCCCGGTCAGCGCCATTTGTGATCGAAACCCAGCCCCTGCCCGCCCGTGGCGTCACGGAAGTCACCATCCACACACAGGATCATCCCGGCCTGTTCGCCCAGATCGCCGGAGCCATGGCGCTGGCTGGCGCGTCCATCGTGGATGCCCGCATCCACACGCTCAGCAATGGCATGGCGCTGGACACACTCTGGATTCAGGACGCAACCGGAGAAGCCTTTGACGAGCCGCATCGTCTGACGAAGCTTTTTTCCATCACGGAACGCGCCCTGAGCGGTCGGCTGGATATCGCTGCCGAGATTGCGAAAACGAATGCGTCCGGGCAACTGCTCTCACGGACGCGGGCCATCCATGTGCCACCGCGCGTTGTCATCGACAATCGCGCCTCCAACTCGCACACGGTGATCGAAATCAACGGACGTGACCGTTCAGGTCTGCTGCACGACGTCGCCAGTGCTCTGAACGAGATGCGTCTGCAAATCTATTCCGCGCACATCACCACATATGGCGTCCGCGCTGTTGACGTCTTTTATGTCAAGGATCTGTCCGGCATGAAGGTGACTGACGAAAACCGTCTGAAAAAAATCCGCGACCGACTGATGGCGGGCCTGAAAAAAGTCGAAGCCACCCTGAATTCAGGCTTTCATGAACCCGAACTGACGGCTGACCAACCCGAATAGCTCCCGGTTTTACCAGCCCTGAGCGTGCCTCTGTGCCAGCTTAACGATGCGACACAGAGGCGGAAGTCGGTCTGTCACTTCTTTACCGGTAGCTGAATGACATGCAGATGCGCGTTATGGACGCCGCGCTGGGTGGTGATCGTATCTGATAACTGGCGCAGCGCACTCGTCGGTCCCCGCAAGACCGTCGTTTCAAGGCAATGCTCCCGATCAAGATGAACATGCATGCTGGCCACCGAGAGGTCGTGGTGATCATGCAGTTGTTCGGTCAGACGCTGCGCCAGTTCCCGTGTCTTGTGGTCATAGACATAATCCAGAACCGCGACACAGGCTCCGTCTTCTGACAGGGCTTCCTCTCGCGAGGCAACGTCACGAATCATGTCGCGAACGGCCTCGGAACGGCTGGTGTAGCCCCGGCGCTCCATCACGGTATCCACAATTTTCAGCAAATCCGCACCGATGGTGATCGTGATCCGTTCCATATCTTTTCCTTCAGACTACGCAGTATGACCTATTTACAAAAAGGTATGATTCCTGTGACGCAGGGCGCTACGCGTCCGGTTCGGCCGAACTTCTGGAACTCACAGGTCTCACAGGCATATCTTCATGCAATTATCACGGCCCCTTTCTATCCTCTGCTTTTTCCAGATTCTTTCAGCGCCTGCCGCCCTGGCTGGGCAGAGCACATCAAAGACAGCAAAATCCTCGCTCTCAGGCCCACAGATCATAAAAGCGGCAACACAAGCTTCTGATGAAAACATCGTGGTAACCGCGTCTCATCTTAACCTTCTTGGACACGCCACAACAGCCTCACAGGGCTCCATCACGGAGCAGGAACTACGACTGAGACCAGCCTATCGTGTCGGAGAACTGCTCGAAGCGGTACCCGGACTGGTCGCTACAGTTCATTCTGGCGAAGGAAAAGCCAATCAGTTTCTGATGCGGGGTTTCAATCTCGACCACGGCACCGATCTTGCCACTTTTGTCGATGGCATACCGATCAATGAAGTAACGCACGCACATGGACAGGGCTATACAGACCTTAACTTTCTCATACCCGAAATGATGGGAACCATTGACTACACTAAAGGCCCCTTCAATGCCGCAACAGGTGATTTCGGGGTTGCGGGGTCAGACCGCATTCATCTTGTCAGGAATCTGCCCACCATGATCAGTGGCAGCGTCGATACACTGGAGAATGAACGGCTTGTCACTGGCGGCACGGCTCATTTTCATAATAACGACAGGCTCCTCGGCGTTTTCGAGACCGATCACGCCGATGGTCCATGGAAATATCCTGACAACTTCCGCGCTATCAAATCCATGGCCCGTTATCTGCATGGAACCTCCTCGAATGGATTTGATCTGACAGGGATGTATTATCGCGGTCAGTGGCGCGCAACCAATGACCAGCCACTAGAGGCAATACAGCAGCATCTGATCGGTCGTTATGGATCACTCGATCCCACCGATGGAGGCTTTACAGAGAGATATAGTCTTTCGGGTCATTACCGATTGGGTTCGGGGCACCAGAAATGGGTCGCGAGCTTTTACGCTGATCACAGCCGCCTCTCGCTCTGGAACAATTTCACCCACTATCTTACCGACCCGGTTGAGGGAGACCAGTTCGAGCAGGACGAAACCCGCACCAAAGTCGGTGGTACGCTTTCCTATACACGCACCGATATGCTCTTCGGACGATTGTCCAGCGAGTCTATTTTTGGAATTGATGGCCGCTATGACACCGTTTTTATCGATCGTCGGCACACACATCAGCGCACTGTCCTCTCCAGTTGTCCCGACAGTCCTTACGGCGGCGGCCTCTATGTGTGCAATGCCGATACGGTGCAGGAAGGACGCATAGCTGGCTATCTTCAGAACACAACGCACTGGTTGCCCTGGATGCGGACTGTATTCGGCCTGCGCCAAGAATATTATCATGGAAATGATCACAGTCTCGTCACAGGAATTTCAGGCCGTATCGGACAGACACTGTTCCAGCCCAAAGGCAGCCTGATCTTCGGACCATGGAGGAAAACGGAACTCTACCTGAGTGTGGGACGCGGGTTTCATTCCAACGATCTTCGTGGCGTTGTCGGAACTTTCGCCGGAGACCGTTTCAGCGCAGGGACCGTCAAGACACCATTGATGACAAAGGCGATTTCGGAAGAAATCGGAATCCGGTCAAATCCGATAAACCATCTTGAGACACAGCTTTCCTTCTGGCGCATTGATTTCAACTCAGAGCTGACTTACGCGCCTGACGAAGGCGTCAATGAAGCCGGTCCTGCAAGCCGCAGACAGGGCATGGAGTTTTCAGCTCAGTATAATCCCCTACCCTGGCTGGAACTCAATACGGACGTGGCCTATTCCCATGCCCGTTATCGTACACATGACCCTGCCTACTATGGAATAGACGGCACCCATATTGCCAATGCTCCCAATATGATCTGGTCTTTTGGGATTCTTCTCGACAACAGAGGCCCCTGGTTTGGCGGGCTTCAGGTCAGATGGCTGGGAGGTTATCCGTTACTTGAAAATAACAGTCTGCGCTCAAAAGGCTATCGTGAGGTCAATCTGGATATCGGCTACCGTTTTAGCAAAAACCTGAAACTGACCGTATCAGTCTTCAACCTTACAAATTCTCATGACAATGCAATCGAATATGGCTACAACTACCGCATAACACCGACCGCAAAACCCACGACTGGCGCAAGCATCCATCCGCTGGAGCCAGTCTCCGCACGATTTGCTCTCAGCCTGACGCTTTAGTGTCTTTTCACCAGTTTAAATGAGGCCATTCAAACTGGATACGCCAGTCAGTCACGCACCCGAGCCCGCCGCGGGCGTCGCCCTTCCGAAAGCAGGCGGACCATAAATCTCCCGCGCACGCTTGATAAAGGCCGAAACCATCAGACGAACGGCCTCGTTGAACACGACCCCGATCGCCGCCTGAAGAAGCCGTGAGCGGAACTCGAAATCGACAAAGAAATCGACCAGACAGCCATTGGCGTCCGGCGTGAAGGTCCAGACATTGTTCAGATACTTGAACGGACCTTTTTCATAGGTGACACGAATGGTTTTCGGTCGGTCAAGCGTCACGCGGGAGCGAAAGGTTTCCCGAAAAGGACCGAACCCCACTGTCAGATCGGCCAGCAGTTCACTGGACGTTGACGACACGACCCGGACATTCGCGCACCAGGGCAGAAACTTCGGATAGCTGCCAACATCCGCGACAAGGTCAAAAATCTGCTCAGGCGTATAATTCAGGACCCGGCGTTCTGAATGGGTTGGCATCAGGAAGTCTTCACCTTGTCACTCTGTCCATGCCCAACCGCGCCACGATTGCGAAGCTGCGTCTCGCGGGCTTCACGCAGAGCAGCAAAATCAGCGTCCGCATGATAGGACGAACGCGTCAGAGGCGTTGCACTGACCTGTAGAAAGCCTTTCACACGCGCCATCGTGGCATAGTCGGCAAATTCCTCGGGCGTCACAAATCGGGCAACCGCAGCGTGTTTTACCGTAGGCTGGAGATATTGGCCCATCGTGATGAAGTCGATATCCGCAATGCGGAAATCGTCCATCACCTGCGCCAGTTCCGCCTTGTCCTCCCCCAGACCAAGCATCAGGCCGGATTTCGTGAAGATCGACGGATCAAGCTGCTTGACCCGATCCAGCAGGCGCACCGACTGATAGTAGCGGGCGCCGGGGCGGATGGTGGTGTAGAGGCGGGGCACCGTTTCGATATTGTGGTTGAACACGTCCGGACGGGCTTCCACCACCACTTCCAGAGCGCCGGGCTTGCGCAGAAAGTCAGGTGTCAGCACCTCGATGGTCGTCTCGGGGGACGCCTTGCGGACAGCACCGATAACCTCAGCGAAATGCCGGGCTCCACCATCAGACAGATCGTCACGGTCAACGGACGTGATCACCACATGCCGCAGACCAAGCCGCGCCACGGCATCCGCCACGCGATTCGGCTCATCGGCATCCAGCGCATGCGGCAGGCCGGTGGTCACGTTGCAGAACGAACAGGCGCGGGTGCAGATCTCGCCCATGATCATCATGGTGGCATGACGCTGCGACCAGCACTCGCCGATATTGGGACAGGCCGCTTCCTCACAGACTGTCACCAGCTTGTTGTCACGCATGAGCCTGCGTGTCTCGTGATACACCGGATGATTGGGAGCCTTGACCCGTATCCAGTCCGGCTTGCGCGCAATCGGGTTGTCCGGACGATGCGCTTTTTCCGGATGGCGCGCCGCCTGTGCGGTCTTTTCCTGCCCCGTCTTGCGGTGATCAATCAAAACGCGAACGCTCATTGGTTCCTGTCCTGGTCTCGTCCAGCCTCAGAAGTGAGACGACATGACGCCCACGTCAAGCGCTCTGTCAGCAGATCACGGGCAAGCTTTCGCGAGCAAGACAAAACACCGGAACAGGTGTAACCCTTTTCCGCAGGCACGGGACCAGCGGATACTGCTTCTTTCATCCCCTGCCCCCGTGATGAAACAGAGACACAAAGACCTTCTGCGTGACCATAGCTTCCCACCTTGATCGCCTCAATCCCGAACAGCTCGCCGCCATCGAGACGACCGAGGGACCGCTGCTGGTTCTCGCCGGCGCAGGCACAGGCAAGACAAGGGTTCTCACCACCCGCTTCGCCCATATCCTGCTCTCCCACCGGGCGAAACCGTGGCAGGTGCTGACCGTCACCTTCACCAACAAGGCCGCACGGGAGATGCGGGAGCGTATCGGGCGTATTCTCGGTGAACCGGCGGAAGGCCTCTGGCTGGGCACCTTCCACGCCCTCTGCGCCCGGATGCTGCGCCGTCACGCCGAATATGTCGGCCTGACCAGCGGCTTCCTGATCCTCGACACCGATGACCAGATGCGCCTGCTCAAGCAGGTCGTCGAACCATGGCGGATCGACGTCAAACGCTGGCCCCTGAACGGGCTGCTCGGGATCATCCAGCGCTGGAAGGATCGCGGCCTGACCCCGGACGGCGTCACTCCGGCCGAAAACACGGAATACGCCGATGGACACGCCCGCGCCATCTACGCCGCCTATCAGACCCGCCTGCGTGAACTGAACGCCTGCGATTTTGGCGACCTGATGCTGCATGTGGTGGAAATCCTGCGCACCCGTCCGGATGTGCTGGAACAGTATCAGCGTCTGTTCCGCTATATTCTGGTCGACGAGTATCAGGACACCAACACGATCCAGTATCTCTGGCTGCGCCTGCTCGCACGCCGTGAGGGCGAACCGGCCAACATCTGCTGCGTCGGCGACGACGACCAGTCGATCTATTCATGGCGCGGCGCGGAAGTGGAAAATATCCTGCGCTTCGAGCAGGATTTCCCCGGCGCGAAGATCGTCCGTCTGGAACGGAACTACCGCTCCACCGCCCAGATACTGGGAGCCGCCGCAGGCCTGATCGCCCACAATGAAGGGCGTCTGGGCAAGACCCTTCGTCCCGGTCGGGACGACGCGCAGGGCGAGCCGGTGCATGTCATCGGCGTCTGGGATTCCGACGCCGAAGCCCGGGAAGTATGCAGCAGCATCGAAGACCTCCGCCGTAACGGACATCCTCTCGGCGAATTCGCTATCCTCGTCCGCGCTGGCTTCCAGACCCGCGCCTTCGAGGAACGTCTGGTCCAGACCGGCATCCCCTACCGGATCGTCGGCGGTCTCCGCTTCTACGAACGCGCCGAAATCCGCGACGCCATTGCGTATATGCGGCTGCTGATCAACCCGGCTGATGATCTGGCTTTCGAACGCATCGTCAACGTGCCCAAAAGAGGCGTCGGCCCCGCCGCTCTCCAGAAAATGCATGTGCAGGCGCGTGGCCAGCAGGCATCGCTCTATGCTGCTCTGGAAACACTCCTTGCAACCAAGGAGATCAAGGGAAAAGCAGGAGAAAAACTCTCGGCCTTTCAGGACTGTTTTACACAGCAACACGCCCTTCTGGAAAAGGAAGGCCATGTCGTTGCCGTCGGCGCTTTGCTGGAAGAAAGCGGTTATCTGGAGATGTGGCGCGAGGACAAGTCTCCCGAAGCCCCCGGCAGGCTCGACAACCTGAAGGAACTGGTCCGCGCCCTTGCCGATTTCGGCACACTCGGAGAATTTCTCGAACATATCGCGCTTGTCATGGACGCTGAAGGCACGGCTGAAGAGCAGCGCGTCTCCGTGATGACCCTGCACGGCGCGAAGGGACTGGAGTTCGATACGGTCTTTCTCCCCGGATGGGAAGAAGGTGTGTTCCCTTCCCAACGCACGGTGGATGAAGGCGGCGAAAAAGGCATCGAGGAAGAGCGCCGTCTCGCCTATGTCGGCATCACCCGCGCCCGCCATCGCGCCACGATCCTGCACGCGGCCAATCGCCGGATTTACGCCAACTGGCAGGAGTCCATGCCGAGCCGCTTTCTCGACGAACTCCCGAACGAATATGTTGACCGCGACGGTGAGACTGCCACAAGGCAGGCTCGACAGGACTATTCCGGCTTTTTCCGCCCCAGCGTGTTTTCCGATGATGTAACCGGCTCAATGTCGCCGCTGGTCGCAAAAAAGCGCCGCTCGGTTAATGAGGAGCTTGCGGAAAGCCTGCCGAAAATCGAAGTCGGCGCACGGGTCTTTCACCAGAAGTTTGGTTACGGCGTGGTGATTGGCGCGGACCGTGGATCGGCCGAAGTGGCGTTCGAGAAGAGCGGGACGAAGCGGGTTATGGGGTCTTATTTGCAGGTGGCGGGGGAGTGAGTCTGGTTTGGGGGGATTGCGGCCTGACCGCTTTTAGACACCGAGCAGGATAAACAGACGTCCGTGTATATAGTAGGGTAACAAATACGGTGGCTTAAAGCAGGAAGCTAATTTTAGCTGTAAGGAAGATTACATGCTGCAATCAGTGACGGTCAACTTCAGCGAGACTGGAAGTTTTGATCTTGAAGTGAAGGGTATTACGCTCTTTGTCGGACCAAATAATTCAGGGAAAAGTCTACTCCTACGTGAGATCGAAACGATTGCGAGTACCGATACACCGCCCAATAATCTCAAGATTATTACCAATTTCGATATCGAATGGCCGGATGCGACAACCTTAGATAAGCTGATTGAAGCGGCCAGAGCAAATACGCCTTCTGGCGTCCCATCAGGACACGTCGAATTCAAGCGATTAAATCCTAATGGCAGGCGGGACGCAGAAAATACTCCCATCGAGCATCTGAAGAACTTTGTGAGCCAAAAAACGCAGAAAGGTTGGGTAACCAAATACCTTATTAGATGGGGAGTTATCCGTCTTGATGGTCGGTCAAGGTTTAACCTTACCAACGATCAGCAGGGCGGAGACCTCGAAAAACCGCCACAAAACGTTTTGGCTAACCTTTTTCAAGATGAAGTAGCCCGGGCGAGTGTCAGAGCACTCGTCAAAGATGCATTCAACGTCAACTTGTACGTTGATCCTACCAACCTGGGACAACTCAGAATAAAACTGGCGGATGGAGAGATTCCAACCGATGAGCAGTCTTTGAACGCCGTCGCTAGGGAGTTCTACCGTGGTGCTACGCACATCAAAGATGCCAGCGATGGTGTGCAAGCCTTTACGGGCATTGTCGCGGCAATCCTGTCGGGAGAATACCACACGATTCTTATTGATGAACCTGAAGCCTTTCTTCACCCGCCGCTTGCGCGCAAGCTCGGCAAGAGCCTGGCGACCATAGCCTCTGAGCGTAACGGAGCGCTAATGGCCTCTACCCACAGTCCCGATTTTCTTATGGGGTGCTTACAGGCATCACAGTCAGTAAAAGTCGTGAGGCTCGAATATAGCCAAGGTAAATCACGAGCAAAGTCGATTGATCCAGAGAGTTTGAAAACCTTCCTTAATCGACCGCTGATGAGGAGCGCCAACGTCATATCTGGGCTCTTTCACGACGGCGTTATAGTCACGGAGTCCGACAACGACCGCGCTTTTTATAGTGAGATATTCAATCGCTTGGCCGATGGCAAACCGGATTACCCATCCATTCTCTTCATAAATGCACAGAATAAACAGACCATTCAGGAAATCATCGGTCCACTGAGAGAATTTGGTGTTCCTGCAGCGGCAATAACAGATATTGATATCGTGAAAGACGGTGGCAATACTTGGACAAATTGGCTAAAGGCCGTAAAGCTTCCAAAAGCTTCATATACGAGCTTCGGACAACAACGATCCTCAGTCAACAACGCGCTACAAAGCACGGGAAGAAACATGAAGATCGATGGTGGATTGGAATTGTTAGATAAAGATGATCGGCTGGCGGCCGACATGTTTTTTGACAGCCTTGAATCCTTCGGAGTGTTTCCTGTTCGTCGAGGAGAAGTCGAGAACTGGCTTCCTCACCTGAACGTACCAGGAAAGAAGACTGACTGGACTGTAGCCATGCTGGAACGTCTTGGGTCGGATACTAACGACATGAGTTATATCCGGCCAACTGAGGATGACGTATGGGCATTCCTCGAGAAGATTGTTGCGTGGATCAAAAACTCCGCCAGAAAAGGTATGGAGTAGCTGTGCGACCCTCATGTAGGCTTGCGGTAATTCTCGATGACCGGTTTCAGACGTCCCGCCTGAGCCTTTAAACGACCGAGATGAGGGGCGAAAGCAGACCTACCCCCTCCCCTTCAAAGCAGAACCAGATTATCCCGATGAATCAACTCATCATGCCCATGCCACCCCAATACGCTCTCAAACTCCTCCGAGCGCCGTCCCGCAATCCTCCGCGCATCCTCGGCGGTATAGGCGCACAGCCCCCGCGCCAGTTCATCACCGGTTTTGCTGATCACCCGAACCAGATCACCGCGACTGAATTCTCCATCCACGGACGTCACGCCAGCAGGCAGAAGCGAACCACCCTGCACCAGCGCCCGTATCGCGCCGTCATCGATGGTGATGTCACCCATGGGCGTCAGACCACCAGCAATCCAGCGTTTGCGGGCCGAGCGACTGTCCGTTCCCGGCAGGAACCATGTGCACCGTGCCCCATCACGGAGAGCCGCCAGCGGATGCGGCCGCTTGCCGAGCGCAATGGCCATCGCACAGCCCGAGTCCGTAGCAATATGCGCCGCGACGAGCTTTGTCCGCATACCGCCGGAAGAATAGCCCGGCGGCGGCGCTCCCCCCATGGCGTCAATCTCGGCAGTCATCGCGCCGACCACCGGAATATGCTGCGCGTCCGGATCATTTCTGGGGTCAGCGGTGTAGAGTCCGTCAATGTCGGACAACAGGATCAACTGATCCGCATCAATCATCTGCGCGACACGAGCTGCTAAACGATCATTATCGCCAAACCGGATTTCCGCCGTCGCAACCGTGTCATTCTCGTTGATGACCGGCACGCAGCCAAGGCTGAGCAGCGTGTCGAGCGTTGCTCGCGCATTCAGATAACGACGACGATCTTCCGTATCATCGGGTGTCAGCAGCAACTGGGCCGCAGTCACGCCACGCTCGGACAGCACACTGCTCCATGCCTGAGCCAGTCTGATCTGCCCAACAGCCGCCGCCGCCTGTTTTTCTTCCAGACGAAGCGCGCGTTGCGGCATCCCCAGCGCATGACGCGCCAGAGCAATAGCCCCGGAGGAAACCAGCACGACCTCGGTGCCGGAAGCGCGCAGGGCCGCGATATCATCGGCAACACTGGCCAGCCACGCCTCACGGGGAGCCGCCAGTTCCGGATCGACAAGAAGGGCGCTGCCGATCTTGATGACCACACGCCGTGCCTGCGCCAGAGAGGGTGTGGCTGCGTCCGTCATAGCGAAGAGTCATCCAATTCAGGGTTCTCAAGACGCTCGGCGCGGGCTTCTGCGACCACGTCATACAGCGCCCGCAGCACCTCATCGACACCCTGACGGGCCACGCCGGACATGACCATGACCTTTGCGCCAGATGCTTTTTCAAGCGCACGCTTGCGGCCTGAAAGCTGCTGCGGCGTCATCGCATCGGCTTTGTTGAGAACGATGATTTCCGGCTTGTCGGCAAGCCCGCCGCCATACTCATCAAGCTCGGTCCGGATCGTGCGCCATGCGTCAACCACATCCCCCGCCGCGCCGTCGATCAGGTGCAGCAGAACGGCGCAGCGCTCCACATGGCCAAGGAAACGGTCGCCCAGACCGTGACCTTCATGAGCGCCTTCAATCAGGCCGGGAATATCCGCCAGCACGAACTCTTCCGTCATCGACAGGCGGACGACGCCGAGTTGCGGATGCAGGGTTGTGAACGGATAATCCGCAATCTTGGGACGCGCGGCCGAGACGACGGAGAGGAAAGTCGATTTCCCGGCATTGGGCAGACCTACCAGCCCCACATCGGCAATCAGTTTCAGACGCAGCCACACCCATCGCTCTTCACCCGGCCAGCCTTTGTCGGAACGACGTGGCGCACGGTTGGTGCTGGTCTTGTAGTGCGCATTACCGAAGCCGCCGTCCCCACCCTTGCACAGCAGGATGCGTTTGCCCGCCGTGTCGAGATCCGCGAGCAATGTCTCCCGATCATCATCCATAATCTGGGTGCCAACCGGCACCTGAATAACAACGTCCTGTGCGGCAGCGCCGGTCTTGTCGGAACCAGCGCCATTGCCACCTTTACGCGCCCGGAAATGCTGGGTGTAACGAAAGTCGATCAGCGTATTGAGATTATCGACAGCCTCGAAGATGATATCCCCGCCCCGGCCACCCTTGCCGCCATCGGGACCGCCAAACTCGATATATTTTTCGCGCCGGAAAGCGGTGACGCCGTCACCTCCGTCACCGGAGCGTACATAGATTTTGGCCTGATCGAGAAACTTCATCACTGTCACCTGGTATCCTGCGGGAGGCGGAAGTCTCGGCAGGGATACAAAAAGGGCCGATCCAAACCGGATCGGCCCCTGTCTTGCGTCTAGACGCGGGGTGTCCCGCGCAGGGCCCTTTACTCAGCCGCGAGCGGCAGAGCTTCGACCGAAACATGAACGCGGTCATCACCACGACGCTGGAAGCGCACATTGCCGTCTGACAGCGCGAAGAGCGTGTGGTCGCGGCCAACGCCGACGTTCGCACCAGCGCGCATTTTCGTGCCGCGCTGACGGACGATGATGTTACCGGCAACGACGGCTTCGCCGCCGAACTTCTTCACACCGAGACGACGGCCTGCACTGTCGCGTCCGTTACGCGATGAACCGCCTGCTTTCTTTTGTGCCATGAATCTTACTCCTGCTTAATGCCTGCCTGTGATCAACCTCACGAAGAGAGATCAGGCGGCCTTGATCTCGCCAATACGAACAACGGTGACCGGCTGACGGTGACCATTCTTGCGGCGGCTGTTCTGACGGCGACGCTTCTTGAAGATGATGATCTTCGCGAGGCGGTCCTGAGCGATGACCGTGGCTGTCACGGTAGCGCCGGCAACCAGCGGAGCGCCGATCGTCGTGCCTGCTTCACCGCCGACGGCGAGGACGTCGGAGAATGTGATGGTCGAACCAGCTTCAGCCTCAAGCTTCTCGATCTTGAGCACACTGTTTGGCGTAACGCGATACTGCTTACCGCCGGTGCGGATAACTGCGAACATAATGAAACTCGTCTCTTTCCGATCAATCGACATCTCGCGGCGCTTTTCACGCAGGCGATCAGTCCAGTCGCTTTTTTTCGTTGACCACTTTTGCGCAGTCTGCCCCACCTTATGGCGGTGGAGAGGGGCTTTTACGCGGGAGACGGGTTTTTCGTCAACCGAAATCAGACAGGAAAGAAATTCCCCTCTTGTGCCGGATAAAAACTTTGCCTAAAAGCGCGCTGCGAACGCTGCAAGGCGTTACGGAGAGGTGCCAGAGTGGTCGATTGGGGCGGTCTCGAAAACCGTTGTGCGGCAACGTACCGTGGGTTCGAATCCCACCTTCTCCGCCAGAAATTCCAGATTTTCTCAATAAATCACGAGTATAGCTGCCGCCCCTACCAGTTAAAGGCAGAGCATACGTGCCAGCCAGAGGTGGGCCCGTCCGTTCGGACAGCCGCCCACACCGGGCAGCTTCACTAACCGGCACTGAAGGCAGTGTGTGGGAATTAGTGAAGCATGGCTCAGTGGTTTCATCTTTTCAAAAGATTTTTAATCTTATCCTTTATTGCAGGAGGGAAACACACCCGAAATATAATACGCCCAAGTAAAATGATCCATTGCGAAGACGGCAAAAGATATAAAGCAGTTTTGATGCGCCCCGCTGCAACCATACGTAAAGCAGCGGACATTATCGCCTCTTGGAAAGCAGCGTAACCCGGTCGTTCTTTAATGATAAGGTCTTTAACTTTGGCGTCTAAAATAAATCTAATGTCTGAAAGATCGGCTTCATATGGGCGGTAGTAACAAAGCGCCAAAAGCTTGGCGGAAACCGCAGATCGTAGCCAAATGAGTTCTGCTTCGGTGAGATGTTTCTTGGCCGCCTCAACCATTTGGTTCAACGAAACAGATGAGTTAATGCGGCATAACAGGCTGGTTGAAAAATCGATGTCGGGACGTTTGGTAGCGCGACGTTGTTCTGATATTGCAGCCAACTGAGACCAGATAGCGAGACAGCGTCCTTTAATGATGGATTGACTGGATATACTATCGGCATGAACACGATAATCGCCTAATGGTTCAGGGAGTATGTGCATTAGTCCAATGCTATTGAGCCGCCACATTAGATCAGCATCTTCAGCGACTGCCAAATTGCGGTAGCCTCCAACATCCAGAAATGCAGATTTTCTTATCATCATAAATGGCTGCATAATGTAAGGCTCAATTGCCGGTAACGACCAGCAATTCACCAAAGCCATATCCTTCACTTTAGTTATAAACCCTGTTGGTATGTCATTTTCATCTATGTGGCGTGCAACAGAACTTACAGCTACGCAGTCTGGATTCGCTTTCAGGTAGGCTAGCTGCTTCTCAAATCTCTCAGGATAGGAGATATCGTCGCCATCGTGTCGCGCGATGAATGGTGCAGAACAGTATTTCAAGCCGTAGTTTAGAGCTGCAACGATTCCTGCGTTATCCTGCCGACAATACCGGATGCGTGCATCATTTATAGCAAACTGCTTTACGATCTCGCCAGTCTTGTCAGACGATCCATCATCAACGATGATAAGATTATAGTCCGAAAACGTCTGCTTTTTTATGCTTATTAGCGTATCTGCGATGTAGCTCTCGCAGTTAAAGACAGACATAAGAACATCTATTTTTGGCATACCTTAATCTCTATATTTATAGGCAAGGTTAATGGTCGCCTCTTTTTTGCACAAGCCGCCCTACACCGGGCGGCTTTTTTATTGGAGCCAGGCAATGGACCCGACACCACCCACACACCCTGCCATCCAGATCACCAAGGCTGGCGGCACCCTCGTCACGGTGCTGACGCAGTTACCAGAAAACCCTACTCATCATGGGTAGGATATGGACTGATCGGCCTCGGCATTGTCAGGCTGGTCGCAACACAGATACCAGCCATCACGGGGCACAAAACACTGTCGGAAGTGAGTCATTACACGCGCGCCGCATCACAACAGAAGGTGGCCGAAACCAGCGTGAAAAAATTGCGCTGGTTATCTAAGTCTGTTTTTGGATTGTCTAAGTACTGATTTGTTTGGCAATTATCTGCGGGTTTCGCATTATTTTGGCGGATGGGGTGGGATTCGAACCCACGGAACGCTTGCACGTTCGCCGGTTTTCAAGACCGGTGCCTTCAACCGCTCGGCCACCCATCCAAGGAAGAAACGCCATACGGTGACGGGCTTATGCGACAAAAACCCGTCAGACGCAATAACCTGATCAGAGGCTCATTATGTCGCGTGAGCCCTGATCTTTTTCGCCGGAAAAGACTTCACTTAGCCGACAGGAAAAGCTCGATAGCCTCGCACCCCATATCCACATCATTAGGTGTGAGTATCAACGGGCTGTGTATCTGTCCCTACCTTGATCAGAACTTGGCGGAAACATTCAGCGAGCCATAGTTGAACAGGCCAGAGCGGGCCGTCGTGAATTCCTGCGTCTGCCAGACCTGACTGTAAGAAACTCTCAGGCCGTAGAACATGACGGCCACGCCAGCGTGAATTTCCCCAACATCCCACTTCTTGTTCACATGCGGCGAGTTCTTCCGGAGCGTGTTGCCTTCCAGAGTCGCGTCATAGGCAACGGCATTGCCCGTCACCCCACCGAAGAAATACCACGCGACGGGACGGGTCTGCTTGTAGGCATCCGTGCCGTCAGTCCCCGCGCCGATCGTCGGAACACCAAAATCACTGTCGAGTCCCTGACCAAAGCGGAACGTGTCACCAATGGTGCCTGCAATGCGATAGTCACCGATACGAGCCGCGGCAGACGGCAGCATGTCGAAGGACAGTCCATTGGGACCACCGATCGTCCCCAGAGGAAGTCGCCAGATCCGCCCCATCTGAACCTGAAAGATGGGCTGGTTGGCGAGCTGGTGATGCCACCCCTGATTCTTGGTGTCACCGATCGCGCTATGGAACCCGTTCTGTAACTGCCGTCCCAGACCGCCTGGCCCCATGATGCCGAACTGGATGCCGAACACACTGCGCGAAAGGTCAGTGTCGTTGATCATGTTGATCGTGCCCAGCAGCAGTCCGGCATAGGGCCGGTCACGTGGCGACGGGTTGGGGGTCTGCGTGTTGCTCGGCGTAAAAATGAGCTGCTGAACGCCCAGACTCATGCGCTGCATGCCCTCGCCCAGAATGGCCCTGTTAATCGTGGCGAACGGACCGGGCAGATTGTCTGTGCCGGATGTCCAGTTTAACCGCAGCCCACTGGTGTAATACTGATCCGACGTCCCTTTCAGGGTCGTGACGGCATCATTTTCGCCCTGTAGCGTCCATGTACCCTGCTTGTCCTGAAGCGGCGCCGCATGGGCGCGGGAGACACCTGATACACCCAGAGCTGTCCCTATCAGAAGCGCCAGAGGCTTCCGGAGAGAAAGACGGCGAGCTGGACAAGAGAGCATATTTCCGATTCTCCGCATGACCGCTCATCGCAAACGGTATGGTTGGGTGTTCTTCTCCGTATGTGCCGTTAAAAAAGTCAATACAAAAGCCCTTTCGACTATTTTGCCTCCCTAAACTCACGTTTTCGTGTTTGTCCGGGAGCGGAACAGGAGCGTTTTTCCGGCTTCAGAGCCCCGAAAAAGCCATCGTTGCAAGAAATTCATCCCGAGGAAGGGTAAATTCGCAAAAAGGCAGTAGCGTTCGCCTCTGTCCTTATGCTTTTCTTCTTCCTGTCCAGATCGTCTCACGACGGTATGGGCGCCGGACCCAGGATGAGACATCGTACATCAAAGCAGAGCACCGTATCTGGGGCGCTGTTTCTCCCGACCCGGTTTTATTCACAGGGCGATTCAAAAAATTTCGCCAGTCAGACCTCGGGATCAAGACCGTTGAGAAGTAACAGGACCGACCGCAGCTCCCGCTCCCCCCGCCGCGGCGGATTTGACGATGATTTCATGGCTGCACCGTCGCCATATGATCGTGGAAACTCATCCCCTTTCGGTGGTGGTGACCGCGGTGGCAACAGTGGTGGTTATGGGGCGCCCCGTCGGGCAGCAGGGCCGCAGGTAATCGCATCCGGACCGGAAATTGAAGCCACCGTAAAGTGGTTCAACGGCGAAAAAGGCTTCGGCTTTGTCGAACTCGCCGATGGCTCGGGTGACGTATTCCTCCACGCCAACGCACTTTCGCAGGCTGGTCATGACAGTGTCAGCCCCGGCGCCACGCTCCAAGTCCGCATCGGACAGGGTCCGAAAGGCCGTCAGGTTGCTGAAGTGATTTCGGTTGACGAAAGCACAGCTCAGCCGGAGCGTCCGCGTCAGGCCGGTGGTTTCGGCGCACCGCGTCAGTCGGGTGGCTTCGGTGGTGGTCGCTCCCCGCGTCCGGCTCCTGACCTGTCAAACGCTGAGGACATCCGCGGCATCGTGAAGTGGTACAACGCCACCAAGGGCTTCGGCTTCATCACACCGGAAAGCGGCGGCAAGGACATTTTCGTTCACGCTTCCGCACTGGAGCGCTCAGGCGTCCAGACGCTGAACGAAGGTCAGAGCACCAACGTAAAGGTCGTTCAGGGCCAGAAAGGTCCAGAGGCTGCTGAAGTCTCTTTTGACTGATCCCGAACGGAACGACGCCTGTGAAAACAGGCGTCTCTCCATAAAAATACCGCCGCCTCAGTGAGGTCGGCGGTATTTTTATATTCAGAACAGAAACTGTCTCAAAGACACAAAAATCAGTAGTCGCGTCCCTTGTTCCGCATGAGCCGCGCCTTGTCGCGCTGCCAGTCACGCTCCGCAATGGCGTGACGTTTATCTTCTTTCTTCCGCCCCTGCCCGATCCCCAGCGTGATCTTGGCCAGCCCCCGGGCGTTGAAGTGGATATCCAGCGGCACCAGACTGATACCATCCCGGGCCACTTCGCCCAGAAGACGATCGACCTGTTTGGCGTGCAACAGAAGCTTACGTGGGGCACGCGAGTCGAAACGCGACAGTACCCCTCCCTGATACTCCGGGATATAGCTGTTGAAGAGCCAGATTTCTCCGTTGCGCTCGCCAGCATAGGCTTCCGTGATCGTCGCACGACCGAACCTCAGGCTCTTCACCTCCGGTCCTTTCAGAACGATCCCGGCTTCAACCGTATCGATGATCGTGTAGTTGAAGCGACCTTTTTTGTTCTGCGCCGCAATACCGTGCGAAATCAGACCCGACTTCTTTGCTGCCTTCGCCATGATCAGCCCAGCAGCCCGGCTTCCGTCAGAGCCGCCCGGACCGTGGCACGCGTCTCATCCGAAACCGGGACAATCGGCAGGCGACATGTCTCGCCAGCCAACCCGAGCAGGGAAGCGGCGTATTTGACCGGGCCCGGGCTCGTCTCACAGAACATCGCATCGTGAACCGGCAACAGGCGATCCTGAAGCGCCATAGCCTCTTTCACCTGCCCTTCCCGCCACAGACTCTGAACTCTGGAACAGAGAGCAGGCGCGATATTGGACGACACGCTGATGCAGCCATCACCACCGGCGGCAAGGAAGGACACAGCCGTACCATCTTCACCGGACAACTGATTGAAATGCCTGTTCGTCACGGCACGACGCACCTGAAGCGGACGCAGCAGATTGGCCGTCGCGTCTTTCACCCCAACGATATTGCCGTGAGCCGCCAGACGCGCTGTCGTTTCGACGGAGATATCCACCACGGAACGACCGGGGATATTGTAAAGCACAACCGGAATTTTGATCGCATCGGCAACCGCCGCAAAATGCCGGTAGAGACCTTCCTGTGTCGGCTTGTTGTAATACGGCGAAACGACAAGAACCGCAGACGCACCGGCAGATTCCGCGTGCTTCGCCAGATCGACCGCTTCCGCCGTGCTGTTGGAGCCCGCGCCTGCGATGACGGGCACACGGCCTGCCGACACATGCACCGTCCGCTCGACGATTGTGTGATGCTCCTCATGGGAAAGGGTCGGGCTCTCACCAGTCGTGCCCACAGGCACCAGACCGGAAATTCCCTCCGCAATCTGCCATTCGACAAGCCGGTCAAAGGCCGGAAGGTCGAGCGAGCCATCGCGATTCATCGGTGTGATGAGGGCCGTGATCGCCCCCGTGAACATGGCTTCGGTCATTGGCTTTTCTTCTTGTCGTCCGACGCTGCAAAACTCAGGTGTGGCGGTCGGTATGCCACGAATGATGGAAACTGTCAGGCCGTCCCGGTTTTCTTCAGCTCCCGGAACGGCGACTGGGGATAGACCCCGAGAATGCGGAAACGCGCGGAAAAAAATTCCAGTTCCGCCAGCGCCTGCTTCAGGTTCGGCCTGTCGGGCCGCCCTTCCACATCAAGCAGGAATTGGGTCGCCGCGAACGATCCGTCAAGCATATAGCTCTCAAGACGGGTCATGTTGACGCCGTTGGTCGCAAATCCGCCCAACACCTTGTAGAGAGCGCCCGGTTCATTGCGGACATTGAACAGAACCGTGGTCATGATCGGCCTGTCTTCCGGCAACGGCAACGGCTCGCGGGCGGCAATGTAGAAACGGGTCGTGTTGTGCCTGGCGTCTTCCACATTGCGCCGCAAGATCGTCAGACCGTGCAGTTCGGCAGCCAGTTCCGAGGCCACAGCCACATCTTCGGGACGTCCCCATTTCGCAACCATCTCGGCTGCACCGGCTGTATCGAACTCGGCGATCGGCGTGAGATGCAGATCCTTGATGACCCCCCTGACCTGCCCCAGCGCCATCGGGTGCGTGTGGACCTTGCGCGCCTGCTCCAGTGTCGCGCCCGGCACGCCCATCAGACAGTGTTCAACTCTCTGGAAATGCTCGCCGACAATGTGGAGCCCGGCCTCCGGGAGCAGCGCATGAATATCAGGCACACGACCGGCGAGATTATTTTCACAGGCCAGCATCGCCAGTTCCGCCCTGCCCTCATGAACGGCGGAAATCGCGCCAGCAAAGGTCTCGCAGGGAACAGTCGTCCAGCCGGGATAGGCCGTGCGGCAGGCGAGATCGGAATAGGCTCCGGGGCGTCCCTGAAAGGCGATCCGCCCGTGCGAGTGTCCGACCGTCACAACTGTTCTCCCAAAATCCGACGCGCTCTTTCCAGATCATCCGGCGTATCGACACCGAACGGCGCTTTCTCCACGCGCGAACATCCGATAATCATGCCGTTTTCCAAGGCCCGCAACTGTTCCAGACGCTCTCTCTTTTCCAGCGGAGACTCCGGCAGAGTGACAAAACGCTCAAGCGCCTGACGACGCCACGCATAGACCCCGATATGATGCCACAACGGCCCCGCGCCCCACGGAATGCAGGACCGGGAAAAATACAGCGCCCGCGTGCTCTGCGTGTCTTCCGAGACAAACGCGCAGGCAACCTTGACCACCGACTCAGCCTGCGCTTCCCGCTCTTCTGTTATCGGCGCGACCAGCGTGCCGATGTCCGTCGCCGGGTCCTGCAACGGGAGCAGAGCCGCCTGAAGGGTCACAGGGTCCAGCCCCGGTAGATCGCCCTGAAGATTGACGATGACATTATGCTCGCCGGTCGGATCGACCTCACGCAGGGCTGCGTGAACACGGTCGGAACCAGACGCCAGATCAGGATCGGTCAGAACGGCCTCGCCACCAGCCAGCCTCACCACATCGACGATTTCCTGTTCGGCAGCCGCCACGACCACACGCCCGACCGCCGCTATCCGGGCGCGTTCAAGCACATGAAGAATCATGGGGCGTCCAGCAATGTCGGCCATCGGTTTACCCGGCAGACGTGAGGACGCCATGCGGGCGGGAATGATGACGATCGGGCTGATCATTGCAGCGTATGGAAACCTGAAGAGTGGGAGAAAACGGCGCGTATTCAGCCGATGGCTTCACATGAAGCGGAGCGCACTCTAGGAAAGACAGTCAATTGACGCAACTGCACCCCGAAACGCCTGTCCGGCAGTGTTTTTCCGGCAGCTTCGGAGTGGCATACAGGGACGCCTCTGCCACCAATGAACTTCGCGGCAGCCAATCGTGGGGCTTTTGTCATCCTTGTCGTCGCGGCGACGATGGGGGCCTCGTGGCTCACGGGGTCAATGGTGATCCCCGATCGTCTCCCCGGCCGGCCGGTCATTGTCACCACGGAAGGCGACCCCGCCGCGCCGCTTCCCGCAGGCAATGTCGAAAACGGCGCCGCTCTGGCCAATGCCACCTGCTCCCGCTGCCACAGCTTCACACCATCCGCGCAGGACTCCGCCGGACCCTCCCTGTTCGGCGTGTATGGCCGCCCCATCGGCAGACAGCCGGGCTACACCTATTCCAATGGCCTAATGTCTCTTGGTGGTCAGTGGGACGACGCTCATTTGAACGCCTGGCTGCGAAATCCAGCCACCTTCAGTCCCGGCACCCGCATGTCGTTCCGTGGCCTGCCTGACGTCGCCGAGCGCGCCAATATCATTGCGTGGCTCAAAACTCTGCACTGATAGAAAAACATCCCTCAACCAGAACGGAACCCACCCATGCCCTACGATCTCGACCAGTTTGTCCGGACGGCTCACGCGCTCGCAGACGTGGCCGGGACCGTCATCCGCCCCTTCTTCCGCTCCCGCCTTACCGCCTCCGACAAAAGCGATGAAAGCCCGGTCACCATCGCCGACCGGATGGCGGAACGGGTCATGCGCGCCCAGCTTGCCGAACTCCATCCCGATCATGCGATTCTGGGAGAAGAGTTCGGTCTGCAAGAGGGTACCAGCGGCTATCAATGGACGCTCGATCCCATCGACGGCACCCGCGCCTTCATCACGGGACGCCCGACGTTCGGCACGCTGATTTCCCTGTCCTTCGAGGGCAAGCCTATCATCGGCATCATCGACCAGCCCATCACTGGTGAGCGCTGGATCGGTGCTGAAGGGCGTTCCACGCTGTTTCGCTCCGGATTCGGCGAGCCGTCCGCTTTTGCGCCCATCACGACCCGCCCATGCGGCAGTCTGGGAGAGGCCGATCTCTCCTGCACCTCGCCTGAAATGCTGGAAGATGCGCCCCGCCCCGTGTGGAGCAAGCTGAAAACCGCCACCAAGCGGGTTAGCTGGGGAGGCGATTGCTATGCCTATGGCCTGCTGGCTGGCGGGCATATCGACGTCATTGCGGAATGCGACATGAAGCCATGGGACTGGAGCGCTCTGGTTCCCGTCGTGGAAGGCGCGGGTGGCGTCATGACCGACTGGAATGGCCAGACATTGCGTCACGATGGGGATTGCACAGTCCTCGCCGCAGGTAACAGGGCGCTTCACGAAGCCGCAGTTGGCTGCCTTCGCTCCTGACCACACTGCCTTTTCCACATCTTCGGAGCGCCCCATGCAGGTTAATTTCCGCTTCTCGGGAAACGTGCTATGAGGGCGCACCCGTTAGGTTGCCTTCCCCGGCAACTTCGTCTGGATGCTTTGTCCGTGAGGATTTCCCATGATCCCGCAGGCACAAATCAAGCTGCTCCGGGCAATGCCAATCTGGCCGGGGCCGCTTTAACAGCACGAGCGAACTGAATGACTCCTCATCTGTCCCTCCCGAAGGACAAAATCCGCATCCTGCTTCTTGAAGGCGTGCACGACAGTGCTGTCGCACTTCTGAAAGCCAGTGGCTATGAGAGCGTCACCCGACACAAGGGCGCCCTTGAAGGCAATGCCCTGAAAGAAGCCCTTGAGGGTGTGCATGTGGTGGGTATCCGCTCCCGTACGCAACTGACCCGCGAAGTTCTCGAATCTGCCGACCGTCTTTTCGCCATCGGCTGTTTCTGCATCGGGACGAATCAGGTGGATCTCGACGCTGCCCGCGAGCTCGCAATTCCCGTTTTCAACGCCCCCTACAGCAATACACGCTCTGTCGCCGAACTGGTGATGGGTGAAATCGTGATGCTGATGCGCCGTATTTTCCCGCGCTCCATTGGCTGCCACGACGGTAAATGGGACAAGTCGGCCACCAATAGCTGGGAAGTCCGCGGCAAGACGCTCGGCATTGTCGGCTACGGTTCGATCGGTTCCCAGCTTTCGGTTCTGGCCGAAGCCTTCGGCATGCGCGTCCTCTATTTCGACGTCGTCGACAAGCTGCCGCACGGCAACGCCACGGCCTGCGACACGCTTGAGACACTTCTGTCCGAAAGTGATGTCGTCAGCCTTCACGTTCCTCAGTTGCCCGGCACGAAGAACATGATCGGCGCTGAACAGATCCGTCAGATGAAGGCCGGCTCCTTCCTCATCAACAACGCACGCGGCAACGTGGTCGATCTTGATGCGGCAGCCGAAGCCCTGAAATCCGGCCATCTTCTGGGCGCCGCCATCGACGTGTTCCCGGTCGAGCCGAAAGTGGCCGGTGATGAGTTCGTCTCTCCACTGCGTGGGCTTGAGAATGTCATTCTCTCCCCACATATCGGCGGTTCGACAGTCGAGGCGCAGGAGCGTATCGGCGTGGAAGTCGCCCGCAAGCTGGTCGAATACTCGGATATCGGCTCCACCCTTGGCGCTGTGAATTTCCCGAGCGTGCAGTTGCCGCAGAGCCCACGCGGCACACGCTTCATGCATGTGCACCACAACCTTCCCGGCGTGATGTCCAAGATCAACGACATCTTCTCCAACGAAGGCTGCAACGTGACGGCGCAGTATCTGCAAACGGACGGTGAGATCGGTTATGTCGTGGTGGACGCTGAAACCGGCGGAAACGACGACAAGGATACGCATCTGCTGTCCCTGCTGCGGGAACTGAAAGGCACCGTGCGCGCCAGACTGCTCTATCAGGGCAACTGACGCCCGGCCCGGCGTGTGCTGTCACGGGAAAACTGATGATCAACACGCGAGTCCGGGCCTTTGCTTTTTCAGGAATAACGGCCGTTCCGGTCTGGGTGGAAGTCCAGATCGCGAACGGTCTTCCCGCCTTTCTGATCGTCGGACTGCCTGACAAGGCCGTCGGGGAAGCGCGTGAACGGGTCCGCGCCGCCATGACCTCCATGGGTCTGGCCCTTCCTCCCAAACGTATTCTCGTCAATCTGGTGCCTGCGGACCTTCTCAAGGAAGGCTCGCATTTCGATCTGCCGATCGCCCTCGCGGTGCTGGCAGCGATGGAAATCGTCCCGATCGAAGAACTGGGACGTTATGCCGCGCTGGGAGAACTTTCGCTCGACGGGCGCATCAATCGTGTCCCGAATGTCATTTCCGCCTCACTGGGCGCAGCGGAAATGGAGCTTGGCCTGATCTGCCCCGCCATGCAGGGCGGCGAAGCCCTCTTCGGCGGCAACCCAGACATTCTCGCAGCACCCGACCTTGTCGGACTGGTCAACCATTTTCGCGGTGAGCAGGTTCTGTCTCCTCCCGCCTTCTCCACATCGGACGACACCATCCACCACTTCCCCGATATGGCGGATGTCAAGGGTATGGAAGTCGCAAGACGGGCGCTGGAAATCGCAGCAGCCGGTGGACACTCCATCCTAATGTCAGGCGCTCCGGGTTCCGGAAAATCCATGCTGGCGGCCCGTCTGCCCGGTCTGCTGCCGGATCTCACGCCGGCGGAGGCGCTGGAGGTCACCCGAATCTACAGCGCCGCCGGGATCATCAGCGAGGACGGAGCCCCGGTGCGCCGACCGCCTTTCCGTGACCCGCATCACTCGGCCAGCCAACCGGCCCTGATCGGCGGTGGCGCCAAAGCGAAGCCCGGTGAAATCAGCCTTGCCCACCGTGGCGTGCTTTTTCTGGACGAGCTTCCGGAATTCTCACGACAAGCGCTGGAATCTCTGAGGCAGCCACTGGAAACAGGCCAGACGACAATCGCCCGCGCCGCCGCCCACATCACCTATCCCGCCCGTTTTCAGCTCGTGGCCGCGATGAATCCCTGCCGGTGTGGATATCTTGGGGACGCCAGCCGCGAGTGTCGCAAGGCGCCACGCTGCGGAGAGGACTATCTCAACCGTCTGTCCGGTCCGCTTCTCGACCGCATGGATCTGTGGGTCAGCATGCAGCCACTTTCGCCGGTGGACATGATGACAGCACCCGCCGGTGAAAGTTCTGCCGCAATCAGAGAGCGTGTAGCGGCCGCCCGAGACTTTCAGCATCAGCGGGGACAGAACGGCCGCAATGCCGAAGCCAATCCGGACCAGCTTGAACTGGACCATGACGCCAGAACACTTCTGACGGATGCCGCAAGAAAGCTGCGCCTGTCGGCTCGCGGATTTACCCGGCTTCTGCGTGTATCACGCACGATCGCAGACTTCGCGGCCTCTCCTCTCATCGGAAAACAGCATGTCGCCGAAGCGGTCGGCTTCAGGCATCGCGGCTACCTGTCCTGAAGGCCGCCAGCAACTCCATCTCCAAACGGATATCCGCTGAAGATGGAGCGGGAAACATCAGTCAGAGATCGTTGATGGCGCCTTTGACCTTGCCTTTGATCTCTTCGCCCTTCCCCTTGAGTTGCTGAACCTTGCCTTCAGCCTCAAGATCGGGATTGTCCGTCGCCTTGCCAATGCTTTCCTTGACGGCGCCAACCACCTTGTCGGTTACACCCTGTAGTTTGTCTGTGAACTCACCCATGATGCGCTCCCTTGTCATTTCACGCCCCTTCGTCTGCGAGGGTATGTTTTCTGAACGCAAAGCATCCGGTCGGGTTTCATCCGGACGCCAGCGAGAAGCCCTCCGTGGCAGCCTCGCGAAGAAAGCAGACAATGTCGTCAAGATACGTGACATTTTGATAACCAACAGAGGGGTAGCCACACTTCCCTCGTGGTGGCAATGTGCGGTAACAGTCCCTGAATAGCTGCATTTCTGTTTTCTTCTTCCGGAGACATGTTCACCTCCATGACGGCGTCGCCACGGTCTTCAGCTACGCCCGGAACGAAGAAAGAGCCCTTGCTCGTCGGCACCGGGAAACAGCGGGATACTTCCACAACCAGACACCGCGCCATGGAAGCCGAAACCGATGCAGCGGGTCGGAACGGCCTGCGCCCGGCATTCATCGCTAAAACAGACGCTTACCGGAACCTCAAATCCGCCAAAACCCCACTTTCGCCCAGACAGGTTTTCGCGGACCCGGATCTGCTGTTCATTCTGCTGTTTTCCGCGCTTCTCCATGCGCTTCTGCTGGCCTTCGCCATTTACATGTCCCTGTATCACGCCCCGCGCGGCAACCCGAACGCGACAGAAACCGGCACAGTGGACATGATGTTTGTTACACCGCCAGCAGAAAGCGGCCTGAAAGGCGAGCATTCGGACCAGCAGGCCGGCGGAACGTCAGCGACAAAATCCTCACAAAGCAGCGAGACCCAGCCCGAACAGTCTGAAGCGGCTGAAGGCACGGACCGTCCCACATCCGAAACACCAGCGGCTCCACCGATACCGGAAGCCCCGTCAGACGAAAGCTATCCCAAACCGGTCAATGAGAACGCACCGGTCAACCCGACTTCCAACAAGGCCGGGAAAGCAAGCCGTCAGACGACGAAGCACTCCACTCCCCGTAAACAGACCTCCAGACAGACGCCGACCCGTCAACGTGCGCCGTCTCCCTTTGACTCCCTGACCGATCTGTCACTGGACCAGTCCTCCGCCCCGCCCCGTCCGCACCGCCACGGCCGTACAGGCGGCTCGGGTGGTCCGATCGACCTGTCTCTCGGACCACTGGTGCAGAACGGCAAGCTGAACACGCCATTCGCCACCCGTAGCACCGTGCGCGGTGTCAGTGATGATTACAGCGAGGAAGTCGATCGCTGGATCAGGCGGCACATGTATTACCCGGAAGAAGCCGCTCAGAACGGCGAGGAAGGACCATCTTCCGTGCATGTCGTGCTGGATCGTTCAGGGCATGTCCGCTTTGTGCGTCTGACAAGCCAGTCCGGTTCCTATCTCCTCGACGCCGCCACGACAGGCATGTTCCGCAATGCCCAGCTCCCGCCCATACCCCCGGGAATTACAGGTGATCATTTCGATCTGGACGTGACGGTGAACTATATCCTGATCCGTCATTAGAGCGGCGTCCGTTGAGAATGGATCACGGATGCCGCTCTCACTCATTGTCTATCGAGCAACTTTAAACGCTCTGGCAGACAGGATAACGGAGAATGCCTGCTGCCCTTGTCTCATGTGGCTTCACGGAGAAGCCCACCCGGACAACTCCGACTTCGGTAACATCCCGCTTGTCTTCAAGGAACGGAGCTATGACTCAGCACCATCTGAGGCTGCTGCTACTCCATAAGGGCAGGCAGTCGCCCATTTTGCCGCAGGAGATAATACCAGCGGTTTTTCCGCGTGATCTTTTCTGCCGGGAAGGTTTGCGTGACGACACGCTTGGAAACCTTTCTGTTTACAGCAAACTGGGGCCCAGAGACCTGTGATCCCTTGCAGTTACGGGCAAAGCCCGCATCGACCTCCGCAAAAATCTGTCAGTTATGCCGAACGCATCAAACAGCCATCACCCACGTCATGCAGGGAGCACAGTTCTGAAAACTGCTGCGCCTGTAATATAAAATACACAATAATAATTCTGCCCGAATCTGATCCTTACTGAAACATCCTGTTTCAGAAGCCCGCAGACATCCGTGCTTTCAGTCAATCCGGAGTCCGTCACACGGACAGGCCCTCAGCGGCAGACGCGCCTGCTGTTATCGGAGGCGATATAGGTCTGGGTCGCAGGGTCGAAGCAGGCGTTCTGCGTGCAGGCCCCGCCATTGGTCAGCGGCTGAGGATAAACCGCCTGTCCCATGGCGTTAGCCTCGCGTGCGGAGGTTCCGCAAAGCGGTGTATTTGCCGGAGCGGAAGGATCATTCACCAATGCCTGTCCCTCCGGCGGCGGTGTTTCCGTGACAGTGCCCGGCGGGAATGTCTGGGGAGGAATACGACCGGAACGGGCAGCCGAAGGTGCGTCGGGATGCTCCGCGCATCCCGAGAGGCCGAAGGAAGAGAACGCAAGCACCGTTGCCATCAGACCCACATGAACAGCCTGAAACCGGTTGCGGGGTGAAAGATGGGCCATGCGGTCTGCTTCCTCTGGTCTGTCGTATCAAACATCTACCGCAGGAAACGGCTGAAGGAGCCCTCCGTTCCCTGCGGGCAGGACAATCAGGCGTGGCCGACCGTCTGTGAAGCCTCGGCGCGGCGGGCCTGCCACAGGGCAACGAAGTCGATCGGCTGCAACACAACCGGCGGGAAACCACCATCACGCGTGACGTCGCTCAGAATGTTGCGGGCGAACGGGAAGATCAGGCGGGGCACTTCAACCAGCAGCAACGGCTCGACCAGCTCGGCAGGCGGGTTGTTCAGCGTGACGACGGCAGCATAGGTCAGCTCGGCGACGAACACCTTGCGACCAACCGCACCGCCTTCGGAAGCCGGTGCTTCGTCTGCTTCAGCCTTGATCGTCAGAGCGACTTCAAAATGCGGCTGATCGTTCTGAAGACGATTGGCCTGCACGTCGATATTGACGGAAATCTGGGGAGCCGCTGTCAGAGCCGTGAAGATTTCAGGACCATGCGGCACTTCGAAGGACAGGTCCTTCGTGTACTGAAGGTTGACGGCGAGAGGCAGAGCTGGCGGAACGCCCTGATTGGTGGTGTCAGACATGATAGTCCCTGTTCCTTCATCTTCGGACGAATTCGCCCGTGTGTAGTGCCCGGCGGTAGCATGACGAACCCTGTTCGCCAACCACCGCCGATCAAAGAGTCTCTGGCGGCACAGTGGGATCAAGTCTGAACCATGAGCCGTTCTCGACACTGCTCCGTGTAAACGCCAGTAAAAAAGCCCAGTGCGAGACCACGAGCGTATCCCGCCACAACGGCGACGCCGCCATCTCGGCCCGGAACAGCTCGGCCCGTTCCTCGACAGCTTCCGGAGACTCGATGGCAGCGCTCCACCACATCTCATCCAGACCCGAAAAATCGAGGCCCGGCCAGTTCAGCGCCAGCGCGGCGGCGGGACTGCCGATGTCGCAGGAAAAAGCGGCCCGCTCCCGGATCAGCGGACTGATCGTGGGGGTGATGTTCAGCGCACGGGCGATTGGCTCCGCAGTCTGAAGAGCCCTCGTATAAGGAGAGACGATGATATGCCTGATTCCCTCGCCCACCAGCGCCTGAACAAGCTCCTGCGCCTGTTTCTCCCCCAGTGTGGAGAGAGGCGGGTCGGCAATACCGGGGTCCTTGCGGGTCGCGGTGAAAAGCCGGTTGAACTCGGACTGGCAATGGCGAAGAACGATCATGGCTTCCCAGATAGGGGCAACGCGCCCCTGTTCGCAATGGCGGACAGTGCAGAAACAGCAGCCTGCCATCCGGGCATGAATGCCGCGTTATCAGAGCAAATATGAGCGGGGTCATTGCATGGCGGGGGAGCGGCCCTTATTCTAAGGACTGATTCCTTTTGCCGGGCGACAACCGCGCCGGCATCCATGTTGGGTGACATTGCTGATGGACGGCTCTCTCGGCCATTTTCCGGTCGATATTGTAATTTTCGCGCTGATTGCAGCCTTCCTTGCTCTGCGCCTGCGCAGCGTTCTCGGCAAGAAAGTCGGCTTCCAGATCGCACCCATGCCGCCTCCGGCCCAGCAGGCTCCCGCAGGACCCGTTATCGACGGCAAGGCAGAGCCTACCCCGGCCACGCGCCTCGATATCCCGGGCCCCAACACCCGGGTCGGCGCCGTTCTCGGTCAGGTCGCCCAGAAGGAAGCAGGCTTTGTTCCCCAGCAGTTCATGACAGGCGTCGAGGGCGCTTTCCGTCAGGTCGTCGAGGCCTATGCTACTGGCAACCGTAATGTGCTGAAAGAGCGCCTGACACCGGATGCCTATACCACTTTTGAATCCGCCCTCACCGCACGTGAACAGGCCGAGGAAACCCAGAAAAGCGAAATTCGCGGAATCGACAGTCTGGCAATAGAGGATGTCCGTCTCAACGACGGTCCCGCCGGAACGGCAGCCTCCATTGATGTGCGTATCGTCTCCGACCAGATCAGCCTTGTAGCGGACAAGGATGGCAAGCCTGTCACCGGCACGGATGCCGTGACCGAATTCTCCGACCTCTGGACATTCGAGAAACTTCTCGGTGTCGCCGGCTCAAGCTGGCGTCTGGCGGCGGCCCGGAGTGCGTGACGCGCAAGACTGACGGCGTCTCCCCGGACAGGACGGAGGCTGAAAAAGCCTCTCCGCCTTCCCGCACCCGCCGGTATCGCATTGGTCAGCAAGAGATCGTTCAGGGAGACTGCCTTCGCGTTCTGAAGCGGATGAAGGCGGAAACGGTTGATGTCGTCATCACCTCTCCTCCCTACAATATCGGTCTGGGGTACCTGTCCTACAGGGACCGCCGCAGCGAAGACGATTACCTCGACTGGATGATGGATGTGGCCGCCGCCGTCCGGCGCGTCATGACTCCGGAAGGGTCGTTTTTCCTCAATATCGCAGGGACTTCCTCCGAGCCGTGGCTTCCGTTCGAACTGGCGGTACGTCTGCGTGAACTTTTTGTGCTCCAGAATCACATCTCATGGGTCAAATCGATCGCGGTCGGCGAGACATCGTTCGGCCACTTCAAACCGGTCAACAGCGGACGCTACCTCAACCGCAACCACGAGCATCTGTTTCACCTGACGCTGAGCGGTGACGTGCCGCTGAAACGGCTCGATGCCGGTGTGCCCTTCAAGGACAAGAGCAATATCGCCCGCCGGGGCCATGCCCAGGATCGCCGCTGCCGGGGCGATACATGGTTTGTGCCCTATGAAACCGTGCGTGACAGACAGCAGAAATTCAATCACCCGGGCACTTTTCCAATCGCGCTGCCCGAACTCTGTATCCGGCTGCATGGTCAGCCTGCCCCGGTTGTTCTCGATCCTTTCATGGGTACGGGAACGACGCTGCTGGCCGCCGCCCGTCTACAGGCGCACGGCATCGGGATCGAGATTGATCCTGCCTATGTGGCAATCGCCCGCCAGAGGCTGAAAGATCAGTCCGCCGATTGATCTCGATCATTGATCGATTTTGACGATGATTTAAACGAATATAATCGTTTTGACAGGATGCAGCCGTATCCTGCACATACGGGTTACAGACATTTAATTCTGGAGAGAATTGTGAAACGTATCGTCGCAGGACTGATCGGTGCCGGGCTGGTAGCCTATGGCGGAACCGTCGCCTATATCCAGCACTTCGATCATCAGGGGGGACCAACCCTCTCCGCAGGGTCACCAACACTGAAAAATCCGGTCGCAAAGGCCGCCTTCGATGTGCTGCGTGAAGCCCGGTGTGATTACTGTCACACGAAAGGCGCAAACCTGCCCTTCTATTTCAGCCTCCCCGTCGCCAGCACGCTGATGCAGCATGATCTGGATCAGGGACTACGGCATTTCCGCATGGAACCGGTGATCGCGGCTTTCCAGAAGGGCGAAGCTCCCACCGAGGAGCAACTCTCCCGTATTGAGGAAGTCATCACACAGAACCGGATGCCGCCGTCGCTGTATCTGCTGCTTCACTGGCACGCCCACCTGAACGAAGATCAGCGCAAGGCCGTTCTGACATGGATCGACGCGGAACGCCGGGCGCATTACGCAGGTGACGGTGTGGCGGCGAAGTTCGCGGCAGACCCGGTCCAGCCTATTCCCGAGAGCTGGCCCGTGAACGCCGAGAAGGTCGCACTGGGCGAGAAGCTGTTTTTCGACAAGCGTCTGTCAGGCGATAACACCCTGAACTGTGCAAGCTGTCACGGGCTGGACAAGGGTGGTGTGGACAATCTTGTGACTGCGACGGGCATCGCGGGCCAGAAAGGTCCGATCAATGTCCCGACCGTCTACAACTCTGTCTACAACATCGTGCAGTTCTGGAACGGCCGCGCCGCGACGCTGGCCGAGCAGGCCGCCGGTCCGGTCATGAATCCTGTGGAAATGGGGTCGCACGACTGGAAGGACGTCACTGCCAAAATCATGAACGACCCTGATTATGGCGCGCAGTTCGCAAGCCTCTATCCTGACAGGCCGATCGGCAAGGACACCATCACCGACGCGATTGCAGAATACGAGAAAACACTCATCACACCGGACAGCAAGTTTGACCTGTATCTGAAAGGAGATGAAACCGCTCTGACGGATCAGGAAAAGCACGGCTACGCTCTCTTCAAAAGTATCGGTTGTTCCGGGTGCCATAGCGGTCCCGGCATGGGCGGTGGCGCCATGGAGGTCATGGGGCTGGAACATGACTACTTCGCAGACAGAGGGGACGCTTTCACGGCAGCAGACAGCGGTCGGGAAGACGTGACACACGACGCGCTGGACAAGTCCCGCTTCCTTGTGCCGACGCTGCGCAACGTCGCCCTGACTGGCCCGTGGTTCCACGACGGCAGCGTGAAGACGCTGGAAGACGCCGTCCGCAAGATGGCGTACTATCAGACGCCGAATGCGAAGATCTCCGATCAGGACGTATTGGATATTACGGCTTTCCTGAAGACCCTGACTGGAAAATACAAAGGAGTGCCGCTGGAGCAGGTCAAGGCAACACCATGATCTGATACCCAGTCTGGCGGTTTTTTCCGGATAGCTTATGCAAGTCGCAATATCGCCCTCTTTGGGGAGGATATTGCGACAGTGTTCAAGCCACCAGCTTGCGTACGATTGAAAGGGGAAGCATCCTCATTGTGTGAGATCATCTTCAGGATATCTGCCCCGATTACGATATGACCGGTTCGGTCTGTTACCTTCCGTTGTTCAGGAGCCTGCCATGCGACGGCTTATTCTTCTCTGCCTTGCACTCACCATGACCGCCTCACTCTCGGCGTGCTACGGCCCCCCTCCGGGAGGCGGACGACATCACCATCATGGCGGTGGTAGTTGGGGCAGACCCGGTGGCGGTGGTCCCGGCATGGGAGGCGGCGGCTGGGGTGGCGGCCCCGGAATGGGGGGCGGTCCTCGGGGTTACTGATCCACTTCACCACGAATATCTACGGACCTTCGGAAAGCAGCTTTCCGAAGGTTTTTTGTTTAAAAACCTGCTGGTGACCCGCACCGGAAAAAGTCGGGCCACGCGCTCGGGATCATTATTCTGTAGAAACAGCCACTCGTCAGCGCGTTACCTCGGTATGACGAGATGGCTTCCAAAGACCGTTTAAAAATCACGGTCCAAACGCAGCATTACAAGAACAGGCGTGCCCATCAAACGCAGATCATAAAAAAAGCAGAGCCACAGAGCGGCCCTGCTTCAAAAAAATCCGATCAGGCTTCTTCTTCGTCCTCATCGTCTTCCTCGTCATCTTCGATGACAACGGCGACGGTAATTTCAGTGCTCTCGTCTTCGGCCTGAAGCTTGTCAGCCGTGTCTTCCGCAACGTCCTCGTCTTCGTAAAGCATGGCTTCGTTGGGGTCGTCGGTCCACTTCGTCTCGGGGTGCCAGAAGGAGAGATCGCCGTTCTCGGCTTCGCGCTGGATCAGAAAGCCTACAACGACTTCGTCTTCAAGGTTGATTTCGTCTTCACTCATGGGGGCAGCCCTTTCGTTGTGCCGTTGATACCCCGAGGCATCGCACATTGTGCGGTCCAGCATAAGGGGCTGTCTGCCTGACGGGGATGATATTTTTGCTGCATGATCCGAAATGCGTGAAAGACCGAATATAATCAGTCCGGTAAGTGTTTGTAGCGCTTACAGCTTGCAGTTGTCCTCCCGGCAGGTGATGCTTGTGCGAAGCGGTGTTCCCGCACAGAAAGAGGAGCAATGGGTGCGCCGGAAACGGGGGATCAGCGAAGAGGAGCAGACACTATGGACGTCCTTCGTCCGCAGTGTGAAACCGCTCGCCCTCAACGGACGCTCATCCAGCCTTCCCGCAAAGCCCCGGACCTCCACCCCGGATCAGGCGATATCCGCCCGCCGCAATGCGGAGCGTGCGCCGACAATCGACCCTGCCGTGAGCGGATCAGCTTTGGAAGCTCCTGCCGCCCCCCTCATTCAGAGTCACATACGATCCGCAGCCTTCATGACAGCCGGAGAACTCGCGGTCGCAAACCATCTGCGTGGAAAAGCGGCCAGAAAAAAGTCAGCCAATCCTCCAGCCCAGATCGGGAACCGACAGGCAGGTCTGGACACCGGAAGCTGGAAAAGACTTTCGAAGGGACACACGCCGGTTGAGCGAAAGCTTGACCTGCACGGCATGACGGCGCAGGCGGCCTTCATGCGGCTGCACGAATTCCTCTTTTCAGCCTACAGGCAGGACGTCCGATGCGTTGAGATCGTGACCGGTCTCGGCTCCGGGCCCGAGGGAGGCGTGCTGCGGCGCGAACTGCCTTTCTGGCTCGGCCGGGACGATCTCGGGCGCATGATTCTGGCTGTCACGCACACGCATGAAGCCAACCGTGGCGCCGTGCGGATTCTGATAAGAAAGCGACGTTCTTCCCATTCCGCAAAGCGTTAAAAACTCTCTCGGATCGCCCGTGCGATCGCGTCCGACATTACGGAAATCTGGAATGCCGCCTCACTCGCCGCTCTGCGCCACCATGTGGTAGGGAACGACGCCTCTCTCCTCACCTCCGGCATCAATCTGAAAACCAGCCGCCGGGATGGCCCGATGACGGCAATCCGTGCGGATACAGGCCCGACATCCCGGGCCGATAGGAATGATCGTGCGCTCATCCGACAGATCGAGACCAGCGGCGTAAACCAGTTCCGAAGCGTGCGAGACCGAGCATCCCAGAACAATTGCCACCCGTCGTGGACGATCGAAGTAGGATGTGCCCGCATGGCCGACCGTGCGGGCGACATTCAGGAACACCGCATCATCCGTCGTGCGCGAGACCTGAACCTGTAGCTCTCCCGGTGTCGCAAAGGCGCGAAAGACGTTCCACAGAGAGCACAGACCACCGAAACGCGGCAGATTGAAACGGGTCGCACTGTAACTCTTCAGGATATTTCCAGCGATATCCGTCTTGATGAAGTAGAACGGCAATCCTTCATGACCGGGTCTCTGAAGCGTTGAGAGACGATGACAGACCTGCTCGAAACTCACCCCGAATTGACGCTGAAGCTGGTCGAGATCATGTGATTTCGTACGGGCGGACTGCCGGAACCGCGTATAGGGCAGCAGCAGCGCACCGGCGAAATAGTTGCTCATCCCCACATGCGCCAGATCACGAGCGTCCGGAGATGTCAGGCCCGAGCGTTTCACTGCCCGGTCAAGCAGACGTCCATACCCAAGACGCCCTACGACCTGCGCCATGCAGAACACACTGCTTTCCGACGGCACACCATCCGCCATGAGCAGACGACGCCCGCGTTTGTCGAAACGCCAGATGACCGATCGACTGTCCAGACTGCTGTCCGTCAGGGTTTTTACGCCATGATGGTCACGGAGATAGCGCTCCAGGTTGGCAGCCAGCAGACCTTCCGAGAAATCGAGTGTCTCGTAAAGGTCTTCAGCAGCCCGGTCTATTTCGTCAAAATAATTACGCTCGCGCTGGACCCAGTCTCCCACCGCCTCGTACGGTGAAACTGTTGTGACCGGCTCCGCCATGACAGGCGTGCCGGAGGTGTCCAGTTGAGAGCCGGACAGGTCTCGCCCTGCAAATGGTTTATTCTGAAGCGGATTTTCGCTGCCGTTCCGTTCGCGGACAATGGTCCGATAGGCGCGATACAGCGTCACAAACCGGTCAGCTAACGCTGGCGCTGCCCTTACCGCGCCTTGGAGTTCCGTTGGTCGCAGGGAAGCGGACTTGAATAGCGGGTCGCCAAGAATTTCTCTCAGAGCCTGAATCTGCCTGATTTCGTCACTGTCGCCAAAATAGGCGGGAGACACATCGAACAGGTTGCAAAGTTTTAACATCAGAGGCGACGGAATTGGTCTCTGGTCGTTTTCAATCTGATTGAGGTAGCTCGGGGACAGGCCAAGCTCTTTCGCCAGATCCTGCTGTGTTTTTCTTATTCTCCCGCGCAACTCTCGAATACGTGATCCCGCGAAGATCTTGCTGTGACGTTCCGCCAAATTCGCACCCTTTGCAAAAAAGACCTCTTTTTATCGCTTCAATTCGCTTCGTTCACCATAGCTGAAATTCTCACACAAGCCATACTCGCCCCAGTTTCCGTGAATGAGGCTGACATGCAAACCTACGATATCAAGGTTCACCCCGAGAAAGACCGCCTGCCCCGCGAAAAGCAGCTCGCATGGCATATCGCCGAAGTGGCGTCCGACCCGGTGGAGATCGAAGCCCCCGTCACCGAGATGATCATCAACCGTGTGATTGATAACGCGTCGGTCGCCATCGCTTCAGTCAACCGTCACTCCGTGATGAGCGCCCGCGCCGAGGCTCTGGCGCATCAGCGTCCGGGTGGCGCGACCGTCTTCGGTTGTGGACCCGACGTGCGCGTCCACGCCGAGTGGGCCGCATGGGCCAACGGTACCGCAGTGCGTGAACTGGACTTCCACGACACGTTTCTCGCTGCCGAATATTCGCATCCGGGCGACAATATCCCCGGCATCCTCGCCGTGGCGCAGCAGTGCCAGCGCTCGGGCCGCGATCTGGTTCGCGGTATCGCAACGGGTTATGAAATCCAGATCGATCTCGTGCGCGGCATCTGCCTGCACAAGCACAAGATCGACCATGTGGCGCATGTCGGCCCGTCCGTGTCGGCTGGCATCGGCACCCTGCTCGGCCTGCCGACCGAGACGATCTATCAGTCCGTCCAGCACGCGCTGCATGTGACCACCGCCACACGTCAGAGCCGCAAGGGCGAGATTTCCTCGTGGAAAGCCTACGCACCGTCCCACGCGGGCAAGATGGCGGTCGAAGCCGTCGATCGCGCCATGCTCGGCGAGACCTCGCCAAGCCCGATCTATGAAGGTGAGGACGGCGTGATCGCCTGGATGCTGGACGGCAAGGACGCGCATTACGTGGTGCGTCTGCCTGAGGCGGGTGAAGCCAAGCGGGCGATCCTCGACAGCTACACGAAAGAACACTCCGCCGAGTATCAGAGTCAGGCCCTGATCGACCTTGCCTTCAAGCTGGGCAAGCAGGTGAAGAACTGGGACGACGTGAAGGACGTCCTGATCGAGACCAGCCATCACACGCATTACGTGATCGGCACAGGCTCGAACGATCCGCAGAAGTTCGATCCGAAAGCCTCGCGCGAAACGCTTGATCATTCGATCATGTATATCGTCGCGGTCGCGTTGCAGGACGGCTCATGGCACCATGTCCGCTCCTACTCGCCGGAACGCGCCAACCGCGCCGACACGGTGCGTCTGTGGCAGAAGATTCACACGATCGAGCGTCCGGAATGGACGGAGCGCTACCACTCCATCGATCCGAACGTGAAGGCTTTCGGCGGTCGCATCACCATCACGATGAATGATGGTTCCGTCATCTCCGACGAACTGGCTGTCGCCAATGCTCACCCGCTCGGCGCCACCCCGTGGACACGTCCGGACTACATCAAAAAGTTCCGCACGCTGACGGATGGCATCATCACGCCGCAGGAAGCCGAACGGTTCCTTGAAGTCGCGCAGCGCCTGCCGGAACTGTCCGCGAAGGAGCTTTACGAACTGGAAATCACGCTCCCGGGTGGCGAACTCAAGAAGAATCCGAAAGTCGGCATCTTCGGCTTCGGCCAGTAAGGCACAGCGATTAACGCACAGCGACACAGCAAGGACGGCTTCAGTCCGATGAAGCCGTCCGCAGCAGACGACAGAACAAGAAAGAGGAGACGCAGGACATGACGCAAACCTCTCATGAAAAACGCCCGAAAAAGTCGGTTGCGCTGTCAGGCGTCACTGCGGGGACAACCGCTCTGTGCACGGTCGGCCATAGCGGCAACGACCTGCACTATCGCGGCTACGACATCAAGGATCTGGCTGAGAACTGTGAATATGAGGAGGTCGCGCACCTGCTCATTCACGGCCACCTCCCCGACCCTTCGGAACTGGCCGAATACAAGGAAAGCCTGCGCTCCATGCGTGGTCTTCCCGAACAGGTGAAGCGCGTTCTGGAGCAGGTTCCCGCCGCCACGCACCCGATGGATGTGATGCGGACGGGTCTGTCCGCGCTGGGCTGCGTGCTGCCCGAGCGACGTGACCAGAACCCCGTCGGAGCACGGGAGATTGCGGATCGCTGCGTTGCCTCTCTCGGCTCGATCCTGCTCTACTGGTATCACTACGCCACCAACGGACGCCGGATCGAAGTCGAGACGGATGACGACACGGTGGGCGGTCATTTCCTCCACCTCCTGCACGGCAAGGAGCCGCCTGCGGAGTGGGTGAAGGCCATGCATGTCTCGCTCATTCTCTACGCCGAGCATGAGTTCAACGCTTCGACGTTCACCTGCCGCGTGATCGCGGGTACGGGGTCGGACCTGTATTCCGCACTGTGTGGCGGGATCGGCGCCCTGCGTGGTCCGAAACATGGCGGCGCGAACGAAGTGGCGCTCGAAATCCAGCAGCGTTACCAGACGCCGGACGAGGCGGAAGCCGACATCCGCAGGCGCGTGGAGAACCGCGAGGTCGTGATCGGTTTCGGGCACCCGGTTTACACAATCGCCGATCCACGCAACGAGATCATCAAGCGCACGGCGTACGCCCTGTCCCGCAAGAACGGCTCGATGCGGCTCTACAATGTGGCGGAACGACTCGAAACAGTCATGGCGGACACCAAGAAGATGTTCCCCAACCTCGACTGGTTCAGCGCCGTTTCCTACAACATGATGCGCATCCCGACCGCGATGTTCACACCTATTTTCGTCATCGCCCGCTCGGCAGGATGGAGCGCGCATGTGATCGAACAGCGCGAGAACGGCAAGATCATCCGTCCTTCCGCCGAGTATGTCGGACCGGAAGATCGGGCTTTCGTTCATATCCATAATCGCAGCATACAGGAGAAAGCAGCATGACCTATCTGGTCGGCGCGGAAGCCTCTTCAGAATCAGCAGGGTGCCGGTTCCGTAAACTCCTTGATGCTCCCGGCATCCTTCAACTGCCGGGCGCTCATAACGGTCAGGCGGCTCTTCAGGCGAAGGATGCGGGCTTTCAGGCTCTCTATCTCTCGGGCGCGGCCATGACGGCCAGCATGGGGCTGCCGGATCTTGGCATCATCACCATTGATCAGGTGGAGTTCTTCATCCGCCAGATCGTGCGCTCCTCAGGTCTGCCGCTTCTTGTCGATGGTGACACGGGATATGGCGAAACCCTCAATGTGATGAACATGGTTCGCGCGTTCGAGGATTCCGGTGCGGGCGCCCTGCATCTGGAGGATCAGCTTCTGCCGAAGAAGTGCGGGCACCTGAACGACAAGAAGCTCGCCAGCGCGGACGACATGGCCATGAAGGTCAGCGCCGCCCGCCGCGCCCGTCGCGATCTGGTCATTGTGGCCCGAACGGATGCCGCTGCCAGCGAAGGCATCGACGGCGCGGTCGCCCGTGCGAAGAAGTATATCGAAGCCGGGGCGGACGCGATCTTTCCGGAAGCGCTGGTCAACGCCGAAATGTTCCGTGAGTTTGCGAAGCGGATGCCGGGCGTGAAACTGCTGGCCAACATGACCGAATTCGGGCGCACGCCGTTCTACACGGCGAAAGAGTTCGAAGAGATGGGCTATAGCATGATCATCTGGCCGGTCAGTTCACTGCGTGCCGCCAACAAGGCTCAGGCCGATCTGTATGCCACCATCGCCCGCGACGGCAGCACCGAGGCCATGCTGCCCCGTATGCAGACGCGGGAGGAGCTGTATCGCACCCTCCGCTATCATGATTACGAGGCGCTTGATCGCAGCATTGTCGAGACCGTGCTGCCGACCATAGCGGCCTGACCACAGGAAATCCGTCTTCTTTCAATCTGCCACAAGCGGTATTGAAAGAAGCAGACTCAATAGAGGTTACACCACCCGGGCGATTTTACATCGCCCGTTTCCATTCAGGAGAAGACAGGTGTCCACACCCCAGACCGATACAGTCATTTGGGATATTGAAAGCGTTGATACTGACAAGGCGTTGCAGATCACGGCAATGCGCGAACAGGTACAGGCCGATCCTGAAACATTCTGGCTGGATCAGGCGCGACGCCTTGACTGGGAGCGTTTTCCGACTGTCGGGAACCGTTCGACGTTCGAGGACGATGTGTCCATCCGGTGGTATGAGGACGGCAAACTCAACGTCTCGGTCAACTGTCTCGACCGGCATCTGAAGGAACGCGGAGATCAGACAGCCCTGATCTGGCAGGGCAATGACCCGGGTGTGTCGCGTCAGCTCACTTTCCGTGAACTGCATGCGGAAGTCTGTCGTGTCGCCAATGCCCTGAAGAGCCTTGGAATCAAGCGTGGTGATCGCGTGGCGATTCATCTCCCCATGACGGTCGAAGTCGTGGCGTGCATGCTGGCCTGTGCCCGTATCGGCGCGGTTCATGTCGTGCTGTTCGGCGGTTTCTCGCCCGAAGGCATTGGTGAGCGTCTGATCGACAGCGGCGCGGTCGCGGTCATTACCTGTGATGCGGCCAAACGTGGCGCGAAAACCATCCCGCACAAGGAAGTCATTGACGCAGCCCTTCGGCACACTGGCTCCATCGGCAGCGTGAAAAACGTCATCGTCGTGAATGTAAGCGATACCAGCGCTCCCATGACTGCGGGACGTGACCATGATTACGGAAAACTCGTGTCGGGTCAGTCCGATATCTGCGAACCGGAAATCATGAACGCGGAAGATGTGTTCTTCCTGCTTTACACGTCCGGCAGCACCGGCAAACCCAAGGCGATTGTGCATACAACGGGCGGATACCTCGTCTGGGCCGCCTATACCGTTGATGTCACCTTCCCGGCCGAACGGGGTACAACGCACTGGTGCACGGCCGATGTCGCATGGATCACGGGTCATACTTTCGTGGTGTACGGACCGCTGGCCAACGGCACCACGACCCTGCTGTTCGAAGGCCTGATGGGCTGGCCGCAGGCCGGGCGCTGGTGGGATATTATCGATCAGTTCAACGTGTCGAGTTTCTTCACGGCGCCTACCGCCATTCGTGCGCTGATGCGAGATGGCGACGAACTGCCCCGCCAGTACTCCCTTGCCTCCCTCCGCAGGCTGGCTTCGGCGGGCGAACCGATCAGCCCGGACGCATGGCTGTGGTATTATGAAGTGATCGGACAGAAGAAGTGCCCGGTCATCGACATGTGGTGGCAGACTGAAACAGCCGGGCCGATGCTGAGCGCCATCGCGGGCGCCCAGCCGTTGAAACCCGGATGGGCGACGACCGGTATTCCGGGGATTTTTCCGTCTCTCACCAATGAGAAAGGTGAAATCATCGAGAACACGGAAGCGGAAGGCTGCCTCTGCTTTGATGAATCCTGGCCCGGCCAGACCCGTTCGATATGGGGAGATCACAAGCGGTTTCGGGAAACCTATTTCACCTTCAGCAAAGGTCGCTATTTTTCAGGTGACGGCGCTCGCCGGGATGCTGACGGCAATCTCATGATCACCGGCCGCATGGATGATGTGATCAATGTCTCAGGCCACCGTATCGGCACCGCCGAGATCGAGGATGCCGTCGCGACTGACCACTCCGTGGCGGAGGCTGCGGCAGTCGGCATCAATCATGACCTGAAGGGCCAGGGCATTGTCGTGTTTGTCGTAGCGCGTAACACCAAGACGCTGCCTTCCGAGGCACATCTGAGCAAGGTGATCAGCGAACGCGTGGGACGTTATGCCGCGCCGGAGAAGGTTTATCTGGTTCCTGAACTTCCCAAGACACGCTCAGGCAAGATTGTCCGTCGTCTGCTGCGCAAGATTGCTTCCAATGAGACGGACAGTCTGGGCGACCTGTCATCACTGGCGGATACGTCCGTGGTGCCTGCCCTGATTACGCTTGTGCAGAAACAGCTTCAGACAGCGTAAGGAAAGCTGTTCGCACAAGCCTTTAGACTACAACAAAAAATCTCCCGGATTGAGTCCGGGAGATTTTACTGTTTTCCGGCCTTGCCCTGAAAGATGCGCGGGCCGACACTGACACTGGTCAGCGTGCGGATTTTCGTGTCCAGTGATTTCGCTGCACTTTCTCGCCTGCGCAGCCAACAGGCACGATGCCTCACCCAATAGTGCAAGGCTCAATCTTTTCAGTACTTTCTTAATCCACGGTGGCATCCAGATCATATTACATTTTTATTGCGTGGAAACACCGAGGCCGATAAATTCAGAAAACAGATAACACCAAGTATATATTTTTATAATGTAACAGGTTACTCTATCTTAGCCTGAGTTTCCCTTCGTTACACTGAGTTTTACTATCCGTTAATTGATTCCACCTGAAAATGCGATTGTTTCCATATAGGGAGTTCAATCCATGTCCTCTTCAATCTCTTCCATCGGCGGCTCATCAGTAGCGAGCCTTTTCAATACATCATCATCGTCGGATACGAGTTCCAGCTCCAGTTCTTCATCATCGTCGACTTCCTCGACCGACACCACGTCGCAGACTCTCAACAGTGATGGAACCATCACGATCACAGTTACCGATTCAAACGGTAGCATCGTTTCCCAGACGACCGAGGGAACGCCGCGCAGCTCAACTGCCTCCAATAATGACAATCTGGATACTTACGCCTGATCCTGTTTCAGAACGGACATTTAAAGATCAACAGAAAAGGGTTGTCCGGACAAGCCGGGCAACCCTTTTTTCTTGCCAACCATCACTCCCTGAAAACGGAACTGTTTTCAGGGAGTGACAGGAAAGCAGGAATCAGGAATTGCGGATGATGCTGTTCAGGACATCATTGAACGAACCGCCGATCCAGCCGCCATTGGCTCCCGAGAATGAAGGCGTGTTGCAACCGCAATTGTTTGACGGAGGAGGCGGAGGAGCCGGGACATAACCACAGCTGCTGCCACCCCAACTATTTCCACCCCAGCTGCTGCCCCAGTTCCCAAGGCTGCTCAGAACGCCCAGAGCAATGCTGCCGAGCAGAAAACATCCACCCGAAACCTCTGCCATTTCAGCTACGTTAAGTTCACGCATTTTTCTCTCCGATTTAAAACATCTCGAGCGCTCGGGTAGAACAAGAGCATCAGAAAGTAACAAACGTCAACAAAACATTAACATGCATTTATTTTATAGATTTTTCCCTTAATAAATCATTTCTTACACGAAATAAAAAGAACACACCTCAAACCAGATCCCAGGGAATCACGGCATTACAGACGCGCTGCACAGTAACACCATAGACGTCGGAGACCATACTGTCCGTCAATACATCAGTAGGCAGCCCCATTGAAACAAGCTTACCGTCTTTCAGTAACGCCACGCGATCGCAGAATCGGGAAGCAAGAACAAGATCGTGAAGCACCACGACAACCGCCATGCCTTTACGCGACAAATCGCGAAACAGGTTCATCACGGACAGGGCATGGGCCGGATCAAGCGCCGCAATTGGCTCATCCGCCAGCACAACAGGCGCCCGGACGGCCAGCGCCCGAGAAAGCAGAACCCGTGCACGCTCTCCTCCCGAGAGAGAAGTGACGGTCCGGTGAGCAAACTCCAGTGTCCGGGTCTGCTGCAACGCTTCCTCTACAGCCAGCCGGTCTTCATCAGACCGCCCGTTTCCAAAAGGAATACGTCCCAGAGACACAAGCTCCCGCACAGCCATCGGAGGAAGCGTCTCCGCCTCCTGTGGCAGGAACGCTATTCTGCGCGCTCTCCACAAAGCCACCTTTTCAGCGAGATTCACGCCTTCCATCTGCGCAGTCCCCTCATTGGGTGGCTGCAATCCCGCAAGAACACGCAGCAATGAGCTTTTGCCAGCCCCATTAGGACCTATCAGACCAAGCACTTCGCCAGCATGAACAGAAAGGGAAATATCCCTGAGAACAGCCATATTCCCATAACGTAATGTCACCTGATTCACGCGAAGGGTTTCAGGATGTGTCTTCATGAACCGTTTCTTCTCAGAACGCTGACCCGCCAGAAGAACAGAGGCGCTCCAGTCAGGGCCGTCAGCACGCCGACATGCAGTTCAGTGTTTGTCGGGATGAGCCGCGCGCAGATATCCGCCAGAAGAAGCAGAATGCCCCCCCCAAGAAAGGAAGGCAGCAGCAGTCTGCCGGGACGGTGGCCCGTCAGAGGCCGGAGCAGATGCGGCACGACCAGACCAATAAATCCGATAGCGCCCGCCACGGCGACGCCGGAGCCAATGGCCAGCGCTGCGCCAAGAACAATACGGTTCTGCGTTCCCCAGACGCCGCGCAGAGTAAAACCGAGGCTTTCCGCCACCTCATCGCCAAGGGTCAGAGCATCCAGCACACGCCTGCTCATGATCATCAGAAGCGAGCCCAGAACAATACCCGGCAGGCAGAGCCAGACCTGTAGCATGGTGCGGTCCGCCAGAGATCCCATCAACCAGTGCATGATTTCAAAGGAAGCATAGGGGCTCGGCACGAGATTGAGCGTCAGAGCCGTCATGGCGGCGAAGAAACTTGTCAGCGCAGCCCCTGCCAGCAGCAGGCTGACCACACCTCCCTGCCCGGCCAGCCCGAGCAGCAGCACAACCGCCAACAGAGCGCCGATCAACCCGCCAAGCGGCAGGGCGACAGTGCAAACCCCTGCCAGACCGGTATAAAACACCAGCACCGCCCCCAAGGCCGCGCCGCTGGAAACACCGAGCAATCCGGGATCGGCGAGAGGATTACGCAGATAGCCCTGCAACACCGCCCCGGAAAGCCCGAGTGAGCCGCCGATCATGACGGCGAGCAGGGCACGCGGCAGTCTGAGTTGCCCGAGAATGACGGCTCCGACCGTGTCACGCCCCGCCAGAAGATCTTTCAAGGCTGGCAGAAAAGATAATGACGTCTCACCATACGCAACCGCCAGTCCAAACAGCAGAAGCAGAAACGATGTCAGGGTAATCAGCAGGATACGATCAGGATGACGTGTCATTTCCCGCCTCTCTGTATCATTTTCCGTGCCTTTGCGAGTTCTTCGAGTGCGTCAAGGGTTTGTGGCAGACCGCACAACCAGAGGGATGTGGGAACATTGAGACGGCGTGTCCCGTGAAAAGCGCGTTCCAGCGCGCGATTATCCAGCAACGCCTGAGCCTGCGACGTGCCCGGCCCCGAACGGTCAAGAACCAGCAGATCGGGCTGGGCGGAAATCAGTTTTTCGAGCGACATCGCCTGCATCCATTTCCTGCCCGTATCCGTCGAGAGATTCCTGAACCCTGCATGACGCAGCACATCATCCGGCAATGAATTCGCGCCGGTGACAAAGCCATTGGCTGCGTAAATCACGGCTTCCGGCGCATCCGGGAATAACGGTGATGAGAGGTGCGCCAGCCTCTCATCGAAAGCCTTCACCAGAATCTCGCCTCGTTCCGGAACACCCAGCAGCTTCGCCATCCTGCGAATGGAAGCTGGAATATCCGCCAGCGAATCAGCAGGGCCGAACATTTCCAGACGTGTGCCGACGGATTTTGCGGCCAGCAGGGTTACAGGCAATGTCGATGTGCCTGTAACGACAAGATCGGGTTTCAGCGACAGGATGGTTTCCGCATTTGTCCGAATTGCCGGATAATGACGCGCCATGTCGCACAGTGGGGCATTCGCGCAGTCAGACGCCAGTTGGGACAATCCGACAATGGTCGAAGGATCGGCCAGCAGCAGGAGCAACTGATCTGTACAGAGATTGAGGGAAATCACCCGCTCGGGCGGTTTGCCGGAGACCGGTTCACTCGCACTGGTGACTGGAGGCCACAAGAATCCGCTCAAAAACAGCGCCGCGACGCTTCCCACCGCCCTACGAAGACAACGCGCATACAGTCGGTCTCCGGAAAGGGGCATAAGATATGTCGCTCGCAGAAAAATCTTCAGGCTGCCAAAGGCGCTCCTTCCGTAGCGTATTCAGGCTGACGACGCACCCACCCGTCGTTCCGCGCGCATCGGTTCAGCGGGCAGAAGCAGACCACGGCATGGTGAGAGACACATCCCTGCGTACGAAAATCCTGCCTCGTGCTGGCGATGGCAGAAGCTGGAGATAGTCCGTCAGCAGGGATGACGGGCTGGAGGACGCCTCTAACATTTCACACGCATGTATTTTTTCAGCGACCCCCAGACCGGTTATCCGCTCGTCCATATAATGGGCTACCAACTGCTCTATCCCGCCGCGATAATCCGCAAAACGCGAAAAGCTGGCGCCGAGCGACACAAGCTGGCGGAAACGGCGGTTGCCCGTCTCGAAAGAAATCATCAGGGAGTCAGGCCATGCTGTAACCGGCCATGCAATCAGCCGATCCTCCTCCACAAGCAGGGAGAACTGCGCTTTTGCCGCTTTGGCTACGGCCTCCATCAATTCAGCCGCCACCGCTCCGTAAACCGAGCACCGTCCGGCAAAACGGATGAGGGCATGCATCGTCGCCTGCTCATTTGCCTCCAGCCAGAGAAGAACCCGACGTTCCGCTCTTTCGGCAGGTCTGATGCGGGTGACCTCCCGGCTGATCCGATCGCAGCGCACAGTAAACAGCTCGTAAACACCCGTGATGGCGTGATCGCAGAGTTCCAGCCACAGTCTGGCGTCGGGCTGAACATGCGCCACCGCACGCGCTGTCGGCAGAATGATATCAATCTCGTTTCTGGACGTCATGAGCAGCGTCAGAGCGAAACACCAGGCCGTTATCCCCCTTCCCGCCGCCTCTTTCAGAAGCAGGGCGAGATCGTCCCTGTCCGGAACCACCGGCACTACGGCTTTTCTGGACTGAAAGAAGTGTCGCGCCCCCGCGAAGACAAGCTGGATTGCGGGAAGAAGGGTTTCAATGCTGGTTGTCCTGAGCCCCGAAACCTCCGACATCTCCTCCAGCACGGCAGGAGGAATTGGACGCGAAAGAACCTCGGCGGCACGAACCCACAGCATCTGCGAAGCGCGCCAGAGCGGGTCCGCCCATTCCTTTTCATCCAGAGGATCTCTCTCCGGCAGATGCAGCCCATCGCCGAGTTCAATGAGCTTCTCGACCAGAGTTCCCTGCGGGTAGCAGTCCATGATCCAGATGCGTAGAGGTTCCAGCAATGTATCCGGTATGGACCGAGCAGAAAGCTCGCTCGACCTCATCCATTCCGTCGCTGGAACAATGACCGGCCACAACGGACGAAACAGCAGTGTAAAGGAGGTCGCGACCGGCCCTTCGGCAGAAAACGGCTCACGTCTGATATTGGGCAGAACAGGAAGCGTCATGCTCAGTTCTCCTTGATATCGTAAAAGAGACTCATGTGAATCAGTCTCTCGTTGCGCTCTTCGATATAAAGGGCGCGATCGACCTCGGGCGGCCATGACGTGAACGACGGCCTCCCCACACTGGCCAGAGGCGAACGCGCTGCCGACGCATGGTTGCTATGCGAGAGAATCTGCGCCAGCGACGCCAGATCGGCGAGCATGTGAACAGCGCAGGGTGCGCGGGGAATCTCTTCGAGCAGCAGGGCGAAGCGCACCCAGCCGTCCAGAGTGGCGATTTCCCGGATCGCTCCCTCGTATGAGACGTTGAAATGCGCAAGACGCGCCGGATCGTTGAGGAGTCCCGCGTGCGCCACATAAAGCGCCTCAATGCGTCGCAGGGCTTCCGTCGCCACCATGATCACCCGCGCCGTGACGAGAGCGTTCCCCTCCAGAGAATTGAGGCAGGGTGCGAGCCCTCTCAGCGCATTCCGGACAATCGCCAGACGGGGCGGAACGCGTTCATTGAGCGCCATATCCCCTTTTCCCGCCCGTATGCAGGCTGGAGAAAATCCCAGATGGAAAAAAATATTTTCCAGATAGGCAGACAGGCCGGGATGCACCGCGATGCCGGCCAGCAGTTCAGACACGCTTCGATGAATGGCTGCCCGCCGGACAGTCCGCCCGTTGGTCGCGATGCGGGCGAGTTTCTGCGTCTCCCGTCCCGCGAATCCTTTGGCCGCGGTATCAAGAAACCGCTCCCTGACATCCTGTGGCGTCAGGGTCTGGAAAGAGACCAGATGACGGATGAGAACCCGGTCAAACGCCGTCAGTGTAAACCCGAGAATGTCCCGCCCGTCGATCCCGGCCACCATCACACCGGTCCCGAACGGATTGGGCACAAGAAGCCGGGGCTGTTCATCAGGGTAAACCCTGAGAGCCATGCCCCCGCAGAGCGGGCTGGTGGCAGGGAGAAAAATGGTGATCCCGGTGGAAAGAGAAAGTGTCTGTCGCAGCGGGACAGGATCGACGATGAGAGTCTCCATGGGCGGTCCGGCCATGTCCTTTCAAACATTCGGCATGATATGAATTAAGAAATGCGCTCACTGAAAACGTACTGCTAAAAACCTGTCGGCGGCTAAAAACCCACTGGCACCGACCAGCCTGACGTGCGATGTCCTCGCCAGCCGATATTCACACCGGGAACAATGAACATTCCGTCAAATACTTCGCAGCCCCGCTCCCGCAACGGATCGAAAAAAACCGACCCTGCCAAAACAGGTCAGGTCAGGGCACGCCGATCACGCACGCCAGCCGCGCCGGTTGTTCCTGATCCGACACGGGAAATTGCGTACGACATCGTGCGGGGCGTGATCGAAAACCGCCGCATGCTGGAAACGACGCTCGGCCGTTCACAGGAAGCACGCGAGGCCGAGCCGCGCGACCGTGCGGCCGCGCACCGTCTGGGTGCCGCGACGCTTCGTCATCTGGGAACGTTGTCCACCGTGCTGGAACCGTTCCTCCGCAAGCAGCCGCCCGAGCCGGTCCGCGTGGCGCTGCTCATCGGCGCCTGTCAGCTTCTGTTCCTTGAAACGCCGCCTCATGCGGCTGTCGGCACCACGGTCAATCTGCTGCGTCGCCGCGATCTCGCGCCATTCGCCGGACTGGCCAACGCCGTCCTGCGAAAGGTCGCCGCACAGGGCGCGACGCTTCTGGAAGGCCTTGATCAGGAACGGCTGAACATTCCCGGTTGGATGTGGTCGTCGTGGAAATATCTCGGCCCGGGTGTCGCCCGCAAAATCGCCCGTGGACTGGAGCAGGAAGCCCCGCTCGACCTGACCCTGAAATCTGATGCTCCTCCAATGGAAGAAGGAATTGTCCTTCCCACAGGATCGGTGCGCTTTCCGGCTGGAACCCGCGTTCCCGAGCTACCCGGTTTCGAGGAAGGCACATTCTGGGTTCAGGACGCCGCCGCGGCTCTCCCCGCCCGTCTTCTGGCGGCAAAGGCGGGTGAGCATGTGGCCGATCTCTGCGCGGCTCCCGGCGGCAAGACGGCGCAACTCGCCTGCACCGGCGCTCAGGTAACGGCGCTGGAGCGTGATCCCACCCGTCTGGAGCGGCTGAAGGAAAACCTTACCCGCCTGAAGCTCGATACGGTCAAAACAGTGTGTGCCGATGCGGCAGCGTGGCAGCCGGACGCGCCGCTTGACGCCATTCTGCTGGACGCTCCCTGCTCCGCCACCGGCACGGCGCGTCGTCACCCGGATTCCCTGTGGATCAAACGTCCTCGCGACCTCGCCACCCTGATTGAAGCGCAGACAGGTCTTCTTGCTGCTGCGGCGCAGATGCTGAAACCGGGCGGGCGTCTCGTTTACGCCGTCTGCTCGCTTCAGCAGGAAGAAGGGCCGGATCAGGCCCGCAAAATTGCCGGTCAGTTCGGTCTCAGGGCCGACCCGATCAGGCCGGAGGAAATGCAGGATCTTCCCGAGGCCCTGACGCCTGAGGGATGGGTGCGTACCCATCCCGGTCTCTGGCCGGACCTCGGCGGAATGGACGGCTTCTTCGCGGCGCGCTTCATCAAGGAAGGCTGAAGGATCGCAGGAATGGAACCTGCCCGGATAGAGCATATCGACACGCCGGAGGGTCGTACTCTGTGGCGTGAGATGCTGGGTGTTCTTCCGGGACTACAGGCCGTTCTGGGTTTCGTGACCAGTAAACAGGCTCTCTGCCCCTCCGGTAGACTTCTCTGGTATCAGGCCGAACTGTTCGAGCGCTGGTTTTTCCGCATCCCGTCTCCCCATACAGGCTGCATGATTCAGTCCGCTGATTCATGGACAGGTCCCTATCAGACGACGTTTTTTCGTTTTCAGGCGGCGAAAGACATTTTGCTGGCAAGCTACAATGACGGTGGCGGCTTTCCTATTGGCGCCCTGTTTCTCACAGCACCGTCTTTCCAGTCTGTTTCAGGGATCGCTTTCAGCAACCGTGATCTTTCATCGTTGATGGAAGACGCTTCATCTGCGTTTCAGGCTTTTTCCACACCAGTCTGGCAAGGAAGACCGGCTGTATCTTCCGCAACGGCCATTCTTGGGCATGTGTCATCCGATGAGATCAGAACACGGTTGCTCATGCAGGAAGTAACGAGCCTGAAAAGCTGGCGTCAACCCGTCACGTTTCTCACGGCTCCGTTTTCGGATAACCGTGCCGGACACGTCTCTTTCTGTGTTTAGCGGCGCAGACTGCGCTGGTGCGACAGGCCGGGTGCAACTGGCCGGGTGCAACTGGCTGGTGTGGCATTGCTGAATAGTGTGATGGAGTTGACCGACGGTGCAATTCCAGCAGTAATCAGACAAGGGATATCGGGTATTTTCCTATGAATCCGCTTTGTTTTTAAAGATTTCGACACCAAGGCAGCCCATTATCAGAACGAATCGTTACGGCCTCAAACCAACAGATTCTCTGAAAGAAACCGGCTGACCCACATGGATCGCCATTTTAATGACTGATTGCCAACTCATCATGGTCATCTAAGAACTGTTTTATTTGTAACAAAAAAGAAGACAGCAAAGACCTGCTTCAGTCATTTTATGCAGAAGCCTGAGAACAGATGTTGCACCCTTTCCGATGTTTGCCGATAACGAGGCCATGACCAGCATTTCTTCTCCTCTGATTGCACCGAGCATTCTGGCCGCCGACTTCGCCCGTCTGGGCGAGGAGGTCGCCGCCATAGAAAAGGCCGGGGCTGACTGGGTTCATCTGGATGTGATGGACGGTCACTTCGTGCCAAATATCTCTTTCGGACCGGCTATCGTAAAAGCGCTTCGTCCCCACTCGAAGCTGCCGTTCGACGTGCATCTCATGATTGAGCCCGTCGATCCCTATCTGGAAGCCTTCGCCAGCGCGGGAGCCGATCACATCACGGTTCACGCCGAGGCCGGACCGCACCTGCACCGTTCATTGCAGGCCATACAGGCGCTCGGCGTGAAAGCGGGTGTTTCGCTCTGTCCAGCCACACCGCCGGAAGCCCTGTCCGAAGTGCTTGATCTGGTGGACATCATCCTTGTGATGTCCGTCAATCCGGGATTTGGCGGACAGAAATTCCTGCACAGCCAGATACGAAAAATCAAAACTTTGCGCGACATGATCCAGTCATGCGGCAGACCGGTCAGACTGGCGGTCGATGGTGGCATTGATCCGGAAACGGCTCCTCTCGCCCTCGCCGCGGGTGCGGATGTTCTGATCGCAGGCAGCGCGGTCTACGGGCGTGAAGATTATGCAGCAGCCATCAGGGCGTTACGGAACAGCAACTAAGAACTGTCATCGTGCGTTTCTGACAAGATGGGTTGAGGAGGAGCTTGAGTATGGGTCTGGGCCGGTGGTGGCGTGATGCGCGACTCTCTTTTGCGCTGCTCGGCCCTTTGGGTGGTCTGAGATCCATCCCATCCACTCCGGCGCAGACCGTCCGTGACCTCTGGCCCGGTGACGCCGGCAATGGTGAGCGGCTCGTGCGCGGCATGGCGTCTCACGGCGGCGAAACCCATTCGATTCGGAAAGGTGTCTGGACCGACGATAACTGGTCGCCCCAGTTTCGCGACTGGTTCCAGAGCTTTGAATGGCTGCGGGACCTGAGAGAACTCGGCTCCGAGTCCGCGCGCGCTCAGGCCCGCGCCCTTGTCGCGGACTGGATGGCCCAACCCATCGGCATGACCCCTCTGGAAGACTCATCGACAACCGGAGCACGTATCGCCGCATGGCTGGCGCAATACGATTTTTTCGCAGCCTCCGCCGATGAGGACTATCGCCGCGCGCTCCTCCAGAGGATCGTCCTCGAAGCCCGGACGCTTGCCGCCATCCTGCCGACGGACCGTCATGACTGGACCGCCCTTCGCGGCCTGAAGGGCCTGCTGGCCACAGCGGTCGCCATTCCGGAACAGAAAGCCTTTCTCGCCCGCTATATGCGGCTGATCGACCCCGAACTGGAAATGCAGATCCTGCCGGACGGCTGTCACGCCTCCCGCAGCCCCGGCGCACAGCTTCTCGTACTGCGGGAACTCGCCGAGATGCGCCTGCTGCTTCAGTCGGCACGCATCCCGATGCCGACCACCCTCGCCTCCGCGCTGGACCGGATGGCTCCGGTGCTCCGCGCCTTTCGTCATGGGGATGGTCGCCTCGCCCTGTTCAACGGCACACGGTCGCATGAGCCCGCGCTGATCGATCTGATCATCGCCCGCGCCATGCCGAGAGGAAATATCCTCGCCCGCAACATGCGTGATGGGCGTTTTGTACGGGCGACATCCGGCAATACTATATTGTTCGTGGATACGGGCGGCCCTCCACCTCATGGGTTCGATGCCCTCTCTCACGGCGGCCTCATGTCGATGGAGCTGTCTTCCGGACGCTCACAGATCGTCGTCAACTGCGGTGCAAGCCCCCGCCCCGGCTGGCACGAGGCGCTACGTGACGCTCCCGCACACTCCGTTCTCTCGATCCCGGCCTGTCCGCCGGTGCTCTGGCGTCGGGACGACTCTGTGGATGTGCGACCGGATGTGACATGGCAGCACTCAGTTTCCGGCATTGATCATATGATCGAACTGGCGTCGGACTGCTATCGCCCGGTTGGTTGCGGATCATATCGTCGACGCATGTTCCTCTCAGGAGAAGGAGCCGATCTGCGGGGAGAGGACAGTCTGGATACAGCAGGAGCCTTGCCTGAGTTCGTGCTGCGTTTCCATCTCCATCCCTCCGTGCGGATCGAACTGGAGGAAACCGACATTCTGCTGCATGCCGGAGAGGAAGTCTGGAAATTCCGCAGCGACGGTTATTCCACGATAGAGGACAGCATTTACTTCGGCTTCCGAGACCCGACTCCCACCCAGCAGATTGTGGTCCGCCCTGCCGAATTGCAGCCTGCTGTTTCTCCTGTCGATGAGGAGAGTCTACCGGAAGCTGCTTCAGTCAAAACTGATGAAACCAGCCGGACAGATGGGCTTCCTGCGGCACCAGACGCAGAAACTGATCCTGCCGCGAAACAGCAGACGCCTCTGGCCAGAGCCATCGACGAAGCCAAAGAAGCGGACGCCGGTGTAAATCCGGAGAACGATTCCGGCTCCTTTGCTGAGGCGTCCGTGCCAGAAGCCACACGCGTCGATACGGAAGAGACAGCGGCCGAAGCCTCTGTCGACAGGAGCGACACTACAGACGCGGCGTTACCGCTGGAGCCGCCCGCCCCTGCCGTTCTGGCAAATACCATACGGTGGGCCTTCACGCGGCTTGATGCCTGACAGCAGAGTGTGGGCAAGGAAATACCGTGAAAATCCTTGAAGTCGCCAACGTCGACTTTTCACTGCGTCATTTTCTTCTGCCGCTGATGCGCCGGTTACGGGCCGAAGGTCACGACGTTATCGGCTGCTGTGCGGAGGGGGCTCTTCTTCAGGATGCACGAACTGAAGGTTTCCGCATCGTCACAGTGCCAATGGCCCGATCTTTTTCATTAAGGGCGCAGGCACGCGCTTTTGCCGCATTGATCCGGGTCATTCGGCAGGAAAAACCAGATCTCGTGCATGCCCATATGCCGATCAGCGGCCTGCTGGCGCGGTTCGCCGCCAGACTTTGCGGTGTCCCCTGCATCGCCTATACCTGCCACGGCTATCTGTTCAATCAACCCGGTTCCCCTGTCCGTCACGCGTTGGCGTTCACGCTTGAATGGCTGGCCGGACATATCACCGATATCTATCTGACCGTCTCGCAGGAAGAAGCGCAGGACGCCCGACGCCTGCACATCCATCCGAATCCCATAGCGGTTGGAAATGGTCGTGATCCCGAGATTTATCACCCTGATCCTGCGGCACGTGAGCGGATCAGGAAATCTCTGCATATTCCGGAAAACCGTATCGTGATTGTCGCCGTTTCAAGGCTGGTCAGACACAAAGGCTATCCCGAGCTTCTCGCCGCGATGGAAGCCATTCCTGATGCGGAACTCTGGATCGTGGGAGAACGCCTCTCAAGCGATCACGGTGAGGTACTGGAGCCGTATTTTCAGCGGGCTCGTGACACTCTCGGCAGCAGACTTCGCATGCTGGGCTATCGTACGGATATTCCGGCGATTCTGGCCGCAGCGGATATCTTTACGCTGCCCAGCCATTTCGAAGGTCTTCCCATGTCGATCATCGAAGCCATGCTGAGCGGGCTCCCCGTGGTCGCCACCGACATCAGAGGTCCACGGGAACAGGTCGTGCACAGCGAAACCGGGCTGCTCGTTCCTGTCGGACAGAGCGGACCTCTTGCTGACGCTCTGAACAGGCTCGTTCGGGATCAGTCCTTACGGATAAAAATGGGAGAAGCGGGGCATAAGCGCGCTCTGACGCTTTTCAATGAAGCAACTGTGCTGACAAAAACGGCAGAACTTCTGACTGCAGAAAGATTGAACAGGGCTTTAGGACCAAAATAATGATTTTCTGGCCTCTGACCTATAGATTGGCTTTACGCGGGGTAACATATTTTTCCAGAAAATCAATTACCTCACCTGCAACCTTGCCAAAATATCCTTACAAATAGGTGATGTTTGAGAGACAGCTAATGATATTATATCCGAATTATCGCCACCGATATCGATCAGACTATCCAATTTTACAAGAACAAAACGCCAAATCAAAAAAAATTAATTATCATTCATATAAAAATTATATTTTTTGCGCATTTCCATAGAACAGGTAGAAAATTTATGAATAATCATACGAAGTCTTTGGCCATAATCATTATATTTATAAAAAAAATTATATTTTTTTTCTGGAAACAAAATTAACTCAGAAAAAACATCAAATGGGTATTTGTCCGCAGAATAATTATGAATTTCATAGTCATCCTTTGTATTATTCCAATCTATTTTAATATCACCATTTTTCGTTAAAAACGTCATCCTACAGTTATCTACCCACATCACATCATATACTTCACTTCCATCTATTGTTAGCTGAGATTTTTTTACATTTTCTTTGAATATTCTAATAAATTCCGGCGTGCTTGGAGGTGGGGCAGCATAACCCACTCCTGACAATGCGGTTACAGAAATCATAAAAAGAAAAAAAGAAAAAAAATTCATTTTACCACCATCATTGGAATGGAATGAGACTACCTTTCGAGTAATTATACTCTCCGTTCAGATATAGCTGAATTTCCCCTTGTCTTCTTCGCAAAAGACCTTTTATATTCTTCTTATTTTTTCCCAATCTGGAATGAATTATTTGCATCGCTGCAATAGAATTTCCAGAATTTATTTTATCGGCAACAGGAGAAAAAATGCCCGCTGGATTGTAAACAAAACTAACCAAAGAATCAAATTCGTTTTGGCGCAAGGCTATCTTTATGTGCCTTTTAATAATCGCCTCGTAAGAAACGGCTGCCTTCATAAGAAGATCGTTCATTTGCTCATCTGTGATTGTTATATCTTTGTTTTCTCTTGAGAACTCTCTAGCTTTCTCTCCAAACTCCCCTCTTGCCTTAGATATTCGTCGCGCAGTATCTTCATCCACTCCAATACTAATAAAATCTTCATATATAGAATCTTGAGATCTGTGCTTCATATCGTAACCAATGCCTATTGTAACTCCACTTTCATCACTTGGACAGTATAAATGGTTTATCTTAGCTTCCACCTTAGAAATAAAATTTCCTCCATTATAACTTAAATGCATCGAAGCAACAGGCGCTTTTAATTTCTGTGATGGCGGATTGTGCTCTGGAGGAAGCGATTGTGGTCCATACGGTGGCAATTGCTCAGGACCACCATCAAAACCCAAACGGTAAAGAGTATGGACTCCCGCAATTCCATCAACTGGAAATAAACACTCTCTAGTTTGAAAATTCCGAACAGCTGCTTGTGTTTGGTGACCATAGACGCCGTCCGGAACAACAGGATATCCACGTGACACTAGACATTTCTGAAGCTTTTTTACAGAGCCTCCACAATTTCCTATTCTCAATACCATTGGATATCGCCTTACAAGACTACAAGGTCTCGTCTGATGTTTCGTTTCTATCAGCCACACAGCCAAACAAGCGAACATCCCCAGCCACAGATATGCAGATCAGACGGCGGAAGAGGATGACGTCTGCGCGGTCATAACAGGCTGTAGGAGATCATTGATAAAATTGTAATGCGGCGGCAGTAGCGAGGCCAGACCGTAGCATATCAGCGCGAAGCAGAATGTCGCCCCGTACAGGATGGCCGCGCGCGTCCAACTCAGGCGCAGACCGACCTTGGCCACGAATACACCCAGCCATATTCCATAGAGGTCGCTGCTGAGAACGATCGCCAGAGCAAATCCGGTTGTCTCTGCGAGCGGCGAAAACAGCAGACTGCCGATCGTCATTGCAACGGCGGACACCAGAACGGTGATCCATTCGCACCAGCTTGCAGCGGTCGCGTAACGCAGCCAGAGCTCTTGTCTGCCCCATTTTTTAGCGAAAAACCATGAAAATACCGGAAGCGCCAGCAGCGTACAGAAAGACAGCTCAACGCGGATAAAGCCAAGCGCCGGGTCTTTCTGCATCGGCACTGTCAGAATACCGACAAGACACATCGCCAGACCGGGCGAGAGCGCCGCGAGCAGATGCTCAACTGAATTGCCGAAACGCTGAAGTCCTTCAGACTTTCCGCTGGCGAGCAGCGTCATACCCTCCAGAACCGACTTGGGATTGGGCGTCGTATTGCCTTTGAAAACGCCTCTCACGCCACTGTCCTTTCCAAAAGCCGTTCATAGATACGCTTCAGGGTCTCAAGATCTGAAACAGCAACATGCTCGTCAATCTGGTGCATGCTCGCTCCGACAAGACCAAATTCCGCCACCGGACAGTACAAGGCGATAAAGCGGGCGTCCGAAGTGCCTCCGCCCGTATCCAGACGTGGCTCCCTGCCCGTCACATCCTGAACCGACTCTTTCAGAGCGTTCAGTTCCGGACCCGGCTGCGTAAGAAACGATTCTCCGCTGATACTGGCCTCGACCTGACAGCCGGGCGCATGTCGGTGGCAGACGGCCTCAATCCACTCCCGCAGCGACGCTCCGGTGTGAAGATCATTGAAGCGGATATTCAGGGCCGCTCTCGCCTCTGCGGGAATCACATTCGTAGCAGAGTTACCGACATCCACGCTCGTTACCTGAAGACTGGATGGCTCAAACCATTCCGAACCCTGATCCAGAGGTTTTTCCGTCAACTCGCTCAGGATACGGATCAGCCTGTGAACCGGATTATCCGCACGATGCGGATAAGCGACGTGCCCCTGCCGTCCCTTCACGACAACGCGGATATTGATGCTGCCGCGCCGTCCGATTTTGATAACTTCACCCATGACGGTCGGATTGGTGGGCTCACCCACCACACAGAAGTCGGGAATCTGGTCATGGTCCTTCATCCACTCCAGCACCTTGACGGTGCCAAAGCGGGCGGGGCCTTCCTCATCACCGGTAATGAGCAGGCTGATGGAACCCTGCGGTTCCTGCCTGTTCGCGAGAAAGGAAGACACGGCGGAGACAAAGGCGGCGATACCGCCTTTCATGTCACAGGCACCCCGTCCGTAAAGAACGCCCTCCTCAACGGAGCCTGCATACGGTCCGTGCCGCCAGTCCTGCTGTCCCGGTGGAACCACATCCGTATGTCCGGCGAAACAGAGATGCGGACCGCTTTTCCCCAGTCGGGCGAAGAGATTGGGCGTACGTTCCTCACCATCTCCGAAGGGCAGATGAAAGACCTCAAACCCCATGGCGCTTAATGTTTCGCCCAGAGCGATCTGGGATTCGCCGGAATCCGGACTGACGGACGGGTGACGAATCAGGTCAGAAGCAAGGGCGGTAACATCAAGCGCACGCGTCATGGAGTGTTCTCAGTCACGCAGCAGATCGTTTATGGATGTCTTGGAGCGGGTCCGTTCATCCACACGCTTGACGATCACGGCGCAGGCCAGAGACGGGTTGGGCTGACCATTGGCGTTGAGCGGCACTTTCGCCGGCAGCGAACCGGGCACGACCACGGAGTAGGCCGGGACGCGGCCCATGTGAATTTCCCCTGTCTCACGATCAATGATCTTGGTGGAAGCGCCGAGGAACACACCCATCGACAGGACGGAACCGCGCTCGACGATCACGCCTTCGGCCACTTCCGAACGGGCGCCGATGAAGCAGTCGTCCTCGATGATGACGGGAGCGGCCTGAAGAGGCTCCAGCACGCCGCCGATTCCCGCACCGCCGCTGATGTGGCAGTTTTTGCCGATCTGGGCGCAACTGCCGACTGTGGCCCATGTGTCGATCATGGTGCCGGAATCAACGCGCGCACCGACATTCACGAAGCTTGGCATCAGAACGACACCGGGCGCGATGAAAGCTGAACGACGGACGACGGAGCCCGGAACAGCGCGGAATCCTGCTTCGGCAAAGCGTGCCGCATCCCAGCCCTCGAATTTGAGCGGCACCTTGTCGAACGCCGGAGCGCCTGCGGCTCCACCTTCGATGATCGCATTATCGAACAGACGGAAAGACAGCAGAACGGCTTTTTTCAGCCATTCATGAACCGTCCAGCCTTCTTCTCCGGGTTCGGCGACACGGAGAAGACCGGAATCCAGTCCTTCAAGAACCGTCTCGATCGCAGACCGGTCATCCCCGGTCGTGGCTGGCGACACGGTGGTACGCGCTTCCCAAAGCGCTTCGATCCGGGATCTGAGTTTCTCTTCGCTCATCGTCTTCCACAGTCAAAATAGCTGAAAGGCGCCCCTGCAATGGGCCAGAACAGGTTACCTGAAGGGCGGACCATGCTGTTCGGGGCATCTTCTGTCAACGCGACCCGCTCTTAACGGGACAGAAACTATTCCCGGATGAAATGCGGAAGCATGAACATCACGCCTTCCTCTCCTGCGTCAGAATCGTCGCCACCCGGTCAGGATGGCAAATTGATGGACGCGCTTCTTGCCAGTCGTCGCCGCTGGAAAAGCCTGACGCAGCTGGTCGCCGATTTTATTTTTGAAACGGACAATGAAGGCCGTTTCACCTTTTTCGAGGCCGGGCCTGCACTCGGCTGGAATGATCAGGAACTGATCGGGGAAGAAGGTACCAGACTCCTCCCCTGCGTGAATTCGACCCCGGCCCCCAACCCTTTCAGAACCCGAAATGTTATTCGCAGCCGTCGCTGCTGGATCAAAAGGTCTGACAGCACTTTCGGCTGCATGCTGGTTTATGCAACTCCCCTGCTTTCTCCTGACGGACAGCATGCCGGCGTGCGCGGTCTTGGTATCGACGTGTCCGATGAGGTCGGATCAAACGCTGATCTGGCAGTCGCCCGTCTTCACAGTGAAATCGTACGGCGCATCACGGCGACGATGCGTTCACGAGCCCTGTCGCGTCTGGGCATTCCACCTGCCTTCGACGAACTGGCCGCCATGCTCGGCGCAGTCGGAGGTATTCTGATTTCTGAATCTCCGGAAGGAAAAACAGAAACTGACGAAGACGATTCCGATGAGGAAATCGTTCACCGGCTTCAGACCTCCACACCGTCCTTCGACGCCATGATTGAACAGATGTTGCGACAGCCGGTGGCGGGCAACCTCTCCTTCGAGCCGGAAATCAGGCAGATCGAAGGGCATGACGTCATCCTTTGCCGTAGCAGGGTGCGTTACAATGCTCCTGCCGCCATGGCGCTGTGGCGAAACAATGTCGGCGTCTGGTCACAGGATGACGCCAATCTGGCGGACGCCGCCCTCGCGACATTCGCCTCCGCTCTCGAAATGAGCGCTCTCAACCGCGCGTTGGCCCGCAATGCTCGATTTGATCCACTCACGGGCATGCTGAACCGGAATGGTCTGTTGACCGAAATTTCCCGGCGGCTGCCTCGTCTGGATCGGGAACGTCTGTCCGGCACCCTTCTGGTCATCGGACTGGACCGCTTTTCAGACATCAACGCCCGCTTCGGTTTCGAAGCAGGTGACAGCGCCCTTCAGCAGGTCGCCAGCTATCTGCGGGACGCCATCCGTCCGACAGATCTTGCGGGACGGCTTGGTGGAGACATTTTCGGGCTCTGGCTCGACGGCGCTGATCATTTTGTCGCTGCTGAACGGGCGGAAGCCTTCTGTCAGCACGGCGCAGCTATTTTTGTCGCGGAGCCCATCACCCTCACCTTCTCGGTCGGCCTTGCCGCCCGGAATTGGGAAACCGGGGAAAGCGCTGAATCCCTTATCGACCGAGCAAGTTTTGCCATGCGGAGCGTGAAGCTCGCCGGGGGCGCTCGCTGGCACACATCATTGGAAGAGTCCTCACCATGAGCCATTCATTAGATCCAAAATTTTTTCAGATTCTGCCCACGCGCTCGCTGTCTTCCGTTCCGCCAGCATCAATAAACCCCGCGTCACGCGATAAATCACGCAATGCGACCACCGTCACAATGGCGACGGCACCTGAATTATGGGAATGCCTGAAAAACCGCATTGCGACCCTGAGACCCGAATTCAACAACCAGCGCATTGAAACACTGACAGCCTCTCTTCAGGGCTCCCTGACAGTTCTAATGGCCGAAAGCTGGCAGCGCGCGCGCCGCGTCATTGCTCAGGCAGCCGGAGACGCGCAGGCGATTTCAATCGTCGGACCTCTCTCTGAATCTCCGTCCATTGCTGACCGTCTCATGGACGAAATTGATGACTCCACGCTGGAGCAGGAAATCACCCGGCGTCAACACGACGGTAAAATGATCTCGTCGGTCAAAACGGTTCGATCCCACGCCATCCTTGAGCATCTCGCAGAACGACCGCTGACCGAACTGGAACCGGCTCTCGATGAAATGGAGCGGTCACCGGAACGGCCGACCAGTCTCGAATATGCGTGCATCACCACGGTAAAAAACCTTGTGAGAGAACGGTGCGCCAACCTTGTGGCGCCAGTAAAACACAAGATCGAAAGAGAGCTTTCCTTCGAACTGGCCGCGACATCGGAAGTCATCAAGCCAACGAGACATGCTCAAGTTTCTACGGTCATGAACGACAATATCGTCGATCTGGCCACTCAGGCCCTTCATGATGACAATGTAGACGCCATTATCGAGATTCTCGCCCGTACACCGAACATTGCCCCGGACGTCACCCGGGAAACGCTGAACGGACGCAATGCGCGCGGCCTTGTCGCCTTGTCATGGAAAGCTGGTCTGCCAGCGTCTCTGGCAGCCGCGATACAGATTCACCTTGCCCTGATTCCGCCGACACGCGCGATCCTGCCTTCTGCTGACGGCTCTTACGCCCTGACCCCCAAGGAACTGAACTGGCAGCTCGATTTTCTCAGAGAGAAATGCACGGCAGTCGCTGCCTGACCAATGAAGCGACCTGATTTCCAAAGGGGTGTCAGGTCGCTTCAGTCTTCTGGCGAAGAGAACCGTCTGCTGCGTTCCATCGACAGATAATCCAGAACTCCCTGCAGCATGTAGGCTGCCGCCATCTTGTCAACGATTTCTCCCCGCCTCTTCCGGGAGAGGTCAGCTTCACCGATGATCGTGCGGTTCACGACACTTGAAGAGAACCGCTCATCCCACAGCACCGCTGGAATCCCGATCTGTTCGGAAAGGGCCTGCGCCCAGTCTCGGGCCGCCTGTGCAGCAGGACCGAATCCACCATCCATGGAAAGCGGCAGTCCCACCACAAGCGCTCCGACATCCTGCTCTCTGACAATCCCGGAGATTTTCTGAGCCATCAGCGAGAGTTTTTCGCGTTTCAAGACCCCATACGGAGAAGCAACCATCAGCATGACATCTGACAGAGCAAGCCCAGCCGTCTTCGCACCGGGGTCAATTCCCAGCAGCCGCTGACCGGTGGAAAGTTTTTCACTGAGTTCGGTTATGTTGAACAGAGGCATCGCCTGAGGGTATGGTGTCGCGCCGGCGGCAACGCCAGCGTTATTTTTCATGATTTGAGAGTTTTTGCTTCATGTCGCTTGATCTCGCGACCACGAGACGCATTGCCAAGCTCGCCCGCATCGGGCTTGACGACCAGGAAATCGAGGCTGTCCGCACACAGCTCGGGGGTATTCTCGGCTGGATCGAGATTCTCGACGAAGTTGATGTCGAAGGCGTACCGCCCATGATCGGCACCAGCACCAACGCGGCGCTCAAGCCCCGAGAAGATGCCGTAACTGACGGTGACTGTCAGGAGAAGGTGCTGTCAAACGCCCCGGACCGTGAAGGTCCCTTCTTCACCGTGCCGAAGGTGGTCGAATAATGCTGACTGATCTCACGATCGCACAGGCCGCTGAAGGCCTGCGCAAGAAAGAATTTTCCGCTGTCGAACTGACAACGGCACATACCGACGCAGTCGAGGCGCTGAACGGACGGGTGAACGCCTACATCACCGTCACCTCCGACAAGGCGCTGGAAGCAGCCAAAAACGCCGACATTACGCTGGCCGCTGGTGAGGCTCCTACCCTGACCGGTATTCCGCTCGGCATCAAGGATCTGTTCTGCACCAACGGTGTGCGAACCACTGCCGCCAGCAAGATCATCGGCAACTTCGTGCCGCCTTATGAGAGCACCGTCACGGCGAAGCTGCTCGAAAACGGCGCGATTTTTCTCGGCAAGACCAACCTTGACGAATTCGCCATGGGGTCCGGCAATCTGACGTCTGCGTTCGGCAGCGTCGAGAACCCGTGGCATCGCAAGGATGATGCGTCAGTTCTGGTTCCCGGCGGTTCGTCCGGCGGTTCCGCGGCGGCCGTCGCAGCACGTATGGCCATGGGCGCCACTGGCACCGATACCGGCGGCTCCATCCGTCAGCCCGCAGCCTATTGCGGTATCGTAGGGCTGAAACCGACCTATGGTCGTTGCAGCCGCTGGGGCACCATCGCCTTCGCAAGCTCGCTCGATCAGGCTGGCCCCATGACCCGCTCCGTCGAGGACGCCGCGATCATGCTGTCAGCCATGGCGGGCGCTGATCCGAAGGACAGCACCTGCGCCACTGTTGCCGTGCCGGACTATCGCGCCGCCTGCGGTCGCAGCCTGAAGGGTCTGCGCGTTGGTATTCCAGCTGAGTATCGCGCACCCGGCATGTCGGAAGAAATTCTCGCCGTCTGGCAGAAGGGCATCGACATGCTCCGTGAAGCCGGATGCGAGATTGTCGATGTCTCCCTGCCCCACACGAAATACGGTCTTGCGACCTATTACATCATCGCGCCGGCCGAATGTTCGTCCAACCTCGCCCGCTATGATGGCGTGCGGTTTGGTGAGCGAGCTGAAGGGGCGACCAGCCTTGATGACCTGTACGAGAAGACCCGACACAATGGCTTTGGCGAGGAAGTCCGCCGTCGTATCCTGATGGGGACGTACGTGCTGTCCGCCGGTTATTACGACGCCTATTATCTCAAGGCCCAGAAGGTCCGCACCCTGATCCAGCGTGACTTCACGCAGGCTTTCGAGAAGGTCGATGTGCTGCTGACTCCGACGGCTCCCACCGCGGCCTTCGCCCGCGACGAGAAGCCGGAAGATCCGGTGCAGATGTATCTCAACGACATCTTCACCGTGCCAGCCAGCATGGCCGGGCAGCCCGCCATGTCGGTGCCGGTGGCGCTCGATGACAAAGGTCTGCCGCTCGGTCTCCAGTTGATCGGGAAGCACTTTGACGAGGAAACGATCATCGCGGTCGGGTCCGCTCTGGAAAAAGCCGCCGGGTTCACGGCCCGTCCGGACCTGCGCGCAGGAGTGAGCGCATGAGCTACACGATTGAAGGCAACACCGGCACGTGGGAAATCGTCGTCGGTCTTGAGGTTCACGCTCAGGTCATCAGTAAGTCCAAGCTGTTCTCCGGTGCATCCACGCTTTTCGGCGGTGAGCCGAACTCGCATGTCAGTCTGATTGACGCAGGCTTTCCCGGCATGCTGCCGGTCATCAACCAAGCCTGCGTGGAACAGGCTGTCCGCACGGGTCTGGGCCTGAAGGCACGGATCAATCTGGAAAGCCGTTTCGACCGCAAGAACTACTTCTATGCCGATCTGCCGACCGGTTATCAGATCAGCCAGTTCGAGCATCCGATTATCGGCACCGGTGTTGTGCAGATCGAGCTTTCCGACGGCAGCACACGCGACATTGGCATCACCCGTCTGCATCTTGAGCAGGACGCGGGCAAGCTGATGCACGATCAGGACCCGAAGCGTTCCTTCGTGGACCTCAACCGTGCGGGCGTCGCGCTGATGGAGATCGTCAGTGAGCCGGACATTCGCTCCCCTGAAGAGGCAGGAGCCTATGTCCGCAAGCTGCGCCAGATCCTGCGCTATCTCGGCACCTGCGATGGCAACATGGAAGAAGGGTCAATGCGCGCCGACGTGAACGTTTCCGTTCGCAAGAGCGCCAGTGAGCCGTTCCGCACCCGCTGCGAGATCAAAAACGTCAACTCGATCCGCTTTGTCATGCAAGCCATCGAGATCGAAGCGGCCCGCCAGATCGAAATCTGGGAGTCTGGTGGCGAGGTCGATCAGGAGACACGGCTGTTCGATCCGCACAAGGGCGAGACGCGCTCGCTGCGCTCGAAGGAAGATGCGCACGATTACCGCTACTTCCCTGACCCTGACCTTCTGCCGCTGGTGATCGAGCAGAGCTGGGTTGACCAGATCAAGCAGACACTGCCGGAACTGCCGGACGAAAAGCGTGTCCGTTTCCAGCAGGATTACGGGATCACCGCTTATGATGCGGGTGTTCTGGTGGCCGAGCAGACGACGGCGGACTTCTACGAAAAGGTCGCCAAGGGACGTGACGGCAAATCGGCGGCAGCATGGGTGACGGGCGATTTCTTTGCAGCCCTGAACCGCACGGGAAAGTCGATTGAGGAAAGCCCGGTCAGCGCCGACAATCTTGGTGCGATGCTCGACCTGATTGCCGACGGCACGATCAACGGCAAGATCGCCAAGGAAGTTCTCGAAGATATGTTCGAGACCGGTGAGGCTCCGCTAACCATCGTGGATCGCAAAGGTCTGCGTCAGGTGACGGACACGGGGGCCATCGAAGCTGCTGCTGACGACATCATCAGCAAGAACGGCGACAAGGTGGCGGAGTATAAAGGCGGCAAGGACAAGCTGTTCGGCTTCTTCGTCGGACAGATGATGAAAGCGACCGGCGGCAAGGCCAACCCTGCGATCGTCAACGATATCCTGCGCAAGAAACTCGACGGCTAAACCTCCTATCGGACCAGATTTCATTGTCTGGTCCGATAAGGATAATGCCACGCAACCAGCAACAGGCTTATCCGTGCAACCTTGTGAGCGGATAAGCCTTTTGCTGTCGCGGCAAACGGAAAGCGCTAACGCTCCCGTCCGGCAGAAGCTTCATCAGGGCGCGCTGGGAACTCGACTGTTTCTCTGCATTGCTCTGGCGCTGCTCCCTACGATACTGATAAACACCAGCCTTTCCGAACGGGACACTGCTCCCGCGTGTGCTATCCGGAGCCCCGAATGACCGCCACCCGCCGCAGACATGCGACAGAACTTGAAACAATTTCCGTCACTGTTCCGGAAATTGCCGTTGAAGCTTACGAGAACGCCATCAGCACGGTCTGCGCAACGGTCGGCATTTTCGAGTTCGACGAGGAAGAAAAACTCTGGCGTGTCGAAGGTGTGAAAGACACCGGTCATGCGGAAGACGAACTGGCGGCCGCTCTGGCTCTGGCTGCCCTGACCACAAGCATCAACGCTGATCTGGAGCGCACCAACACCGAGACGGAAGGCTGGCTCGCCCGCACCTATGAATCGTTTCCGGCGCAGGAAGTCGGCAAACGGTTTATCGTTCGGGGCTCGCATCTGGATGAGGCGTCTGACAGCAACCGCATCACCATCACGCTGGATGCGGGCATGGCTTTCGGCTCGGGAGAGCATGGCTCGACGCGGGGATGCCTGAGGGCGCTTGAACTGGTGGCGCACCGCAAGCCCCGGAATATTCTCGACCTCGGCTGTGGGTCCGGAATTCTGGCCATGGGTGCTGCGGCCCTGCTGCATCGCCCTGTTCTGGCGACCGACATTGATCCGTGGTCCGTCCGGATCACGCAGGAGAATGCGGCCCGCAACCGCCTGTCACGTCTGATCGAAGCACGGCTCGGCAATGGTTGGTCCACACCGGAAATCCGTCGTCGTGCGCCCTATGATCTGGTTTTCGCCAATATCCTGGCCCGTCCGCTCTGCATGATGGCCAAGGATTTGAGCCGTCGTCTTGCGCCGGGCGGCACGGTCATTCTGGCCGGACTGCTGAATATTCAGGTCCGCATGGTGCTGGCTGCGCACCAGCGTTGCGGGCTGGTGCTGGAACGTCATCTTCGTGAAGGTGACTGGGGAACGCTGATCCTTCGTAAGCCGTTTGGGGCAACCGGTTAACCTGCTCAAAACACGGACCGTGATTAAAAACGGCGTTTGATCAACGTAACTGGCTGTCCTTGCTGCCGCGCCGATTGATGCTGCTGAACACGCGCTGGCTGTCACGCTCTGACTGGCACTCTATGCAGAACTTCACGCCAGCCAGCGCTCTGCGTCTGGCCTCTGGTATCAGTTCTCCACAATCACAACACTCACGGGCGCTCTCTCCGGACGGAATACCGGAACGGGCCTGTTTGACAGCATCTGCAATGGTGTCGTCGATCTGTTCCTGTACCGCTCCCTCTGGAGCCCAGCCTGTCGCCATGATGACACTCTCCGGATAGATAACGCTGTGGCAGTCTGAAACCGACTGTTTATAGCGGACAATCCTGTTCCAGTTTTGTCTGAAAACGACTTTCTTTTACGGAAGAAGCACCTGCCTGTTATCCGCACGGAATGGAACGCACGTATCTTCGTGACGGCTAAGCCATGCCTTACCCGAACATCCACACATAGACATGGAATGTCTGGTTGGCCGTGACTGAGCAGCCGGATACGGTTCTGGCGGTGGTTACGGTGAGAAGAATATACCGCAACCCCGATCACAGGCGGAGGGCGACACCCTGTAGAGGCAGTGAACCCAACTCTTTGCTACTCCTCAAGCCCCTGACTACGAACCAGACGGGCGTACAGGCCATCAAGCGCGATCAGTTCAGCATGGGTTCCATGTTCCACGGCCCGTCCATCTTCCATGACCACCACCATATCGGCGGAACGCACCGTTGAGAGACGATGCGCCACAATAATGGTTGTGCGCCCGGCCCGAAGCTCACCCAACGCCTCCTGCACCAGCGCCTCGTTTTCGCTGTCCAGCGCACTGGTGGCTTCATCAAGCAGCAGCAGGCGCGGATCGCGCAGCAGCGCGCGCGCCAGAGCGACACGCTGCCTCTGGCCACCGGACAACCGTCCTCCGCCGGGGCCGACAATCGTGTCAAAACCATCAGGAAGCGCCGTTATGAACGGCTCGGCGGCGGCAAGACGGGCCGCTTCCCCCACCTCGGCATCAGTGGCGTCGGGGCGACCCATCAGAATGTTCTCCCGCACGGAAACATCGAAAAGCAGCGGGTCCTGACTGACATAGGCAATCGCGTTGCGCAGATGCTCCAGCCCGACATCACGCAGATCAACCCCGTCGAGGGTGATGGTCCCGCGGGTCACATCATGCAGACGGGGGATAAGTGAAAGAGCCGTTGATTTTCCGGCGCCGGATGGTCCGACCAGCGCTACGGTCATCCCCGGCTGGGCCTCGAACGAGAGGTCACTCAATCCCATGCGGCCGTCGGCATACTGGAAAGCAACCCTGTCGAAACGCAGATGCCCATGCCCGGCAGGCAGTGCGAGAGCTTGCGGACGGTCCTGCACGGCGGGTTTCTCATCAATAAGAGAAAAGATTCGTGAAAGCCCGGCCAACCCTTCCTGCAGGGCAGCGTTCAGCGCTCCGAGCGCACGGAGCGGACGTGAGGCCAGCAGCAGAGCCGCGACAAAGCCGGAGAAATCCCCAAGCGTTGCGCCTCCCATTGCGGCGCGCCATCCGGCAAAGCCCAGCACCGCCGCCACGGCTGAACCGCCCAGAGCCTCAAGCAAGGGGTCAACACGGGCGCGGCCACGCATGATCCTTAGAAACGCTTCATGGAGACGGTCAAAGGCGGTATCCGCGCGCTTTTCCTCACGCTCTTCAAGACGGTAGACACGCACTGTCCGGGCCTGAGCGAAGCTCTCGGTCAGGAAGGCGGCTGTCGAGGCGATCTGTTCGTTGACGTTGCCGGAAGCGCGCCTTACTTTCTTGCCAAGTCTCTGAATCGGCACCGCCGCAATCGGATACAGGATTGCGGCAATCAGACTGAGTTCCCAGTCCATGTAGATCATCGCCACGATCAGTCCGACCACCGTCACCACATCGCCAAGGGAATTGACGGCCCGGATCATGGCTTCACGGATTGAAATCGCATCGGTCGTAAAACGGGCGGCAAGCGAAGCGGGCGCTTCCTTCTCGATCCGGGCTACGTCAGCAATGGTCAGGTGTCTGAACATTGATCCCTGCAAGCCCCGGATAACCACAAGCACCAGACCCTGTGTCGCCAGCGTCTGTCCATACTGGGCGGCGGCCTTTGCCATCGTGATCGCCACGATCAGAAGCGGCACCTGATACAGGATACGCTCGTCATGGGTGGAGAACATGTCGAGAGCCCGCTGGATGACCAGAGGATAGAGCGCCGTCAGCGTCGCCATGGCGATGGTCAGGACGAGAACACTCAGAATCCTGCCGCGATGGAGGCGTATCTGCTCGCGCCACAGGCGAAGAAGCAGCGCTCTGCTGTCGTCAGACTGCGAGGACTTGTTCCGGAGATCAGTCAACTGGGCGCGCGGCGGAAGAGCATTCATTCGCGTCATCTACCAACGCGGGCCGCTTACGAAAAGAACCGCTGAACCGAACACCGTTTCCCAACCACGGACCGGACAGATTATTTTCTGAAAATATTTTCTATTATCAATATGATATTTTATTTTCTTAATAAAAATACTCAAGAAAAACTCTTATGCAGCCTTCGCAGGCAGGTCAGGCATTCCTCCCTTCCGGCTCGACAACCGGACTGTAACCACCATGAGCGGATCATGGAAAGCAGTTCACCCACACGTGGCCCCGGCGGTATCCCTTCCGCCAGAAGGTCGCGCCCGGCAAGCGGAAAGACCGGTACGGGAAGGCTCTCAAGCTGAAACCTCAGACGTTTCCATGGCGCTGCTTCATGACATGCCCGATCAGCCAGAACCTGCTGCGCTTCCGCGAGCCAGACTTGCCCCAAGGCGACCTCTCTTGGGATTTCAGCCAGCACGCAGATAACGTCCTCCTCCGTCACGACACGTTCCGGCATCGGAAAGGGCTTCTGAAGAAATGCCAAAACGCGTGAGGAATCGGCGCGTGAGAGCCGGAGCCGTTCGACACACCTCTTTGCCGTCTCAGAATCGACAGCCGCCCCCGCAAGCAGAACCGCCAGCCTCAAGGCATAATCCGCCGGACCTCCAGAGGAGATCAGCGCGTCAAGATGTTGGATCGCATCAGACAGACAGTCTGTCAGTTCAGGCAGGCAGGCTGTCAGCGCACCCGTTTCCTTCATCAGACACAAGGTTTGGGTCACGCGTGGACCGGTCAGGATACGCCGCAACTCAGACCAGATACGCTCTACCGAAAGCCGCTCGATCAACGCCACACCGTGCCGAAGGGCAGTCAGAGTAACCTGGTCAGGCACCCCTGCGCCAAAGCGGGCCTGAAAGCGGAAAAACCGCAGGATACGAAGAGCGTCCTCGCGTATCCGTGTTTCCGCCTCACCGACAAATCTGACCCGTCCGGCTTTCAGGTCTGCCTGCCCGTCAAAATAATCATGAATATGCCCAGTCCGGTCGCAGGACATCGCATTGATGGTGAAATCGCGCCGGGCCGCGTCCTCTTCCCAATTCTGAGTCCATGATACATCGGCATGGCGGCCATCTGTTACATCGTCCCGCCGAAGCGTGGTGATCTCGTAACCACGATGATCAATCACGGCGGTAACCGTTCCATGAGACAGGCCGGTAGGAACGGCGCTGATGCCTGCATCCCGTAGACGTTTCATCACCTCCTGAGGCGTCTCCGGTGTTCCGAAGTCGAAATCGCTGGCGACCATGCCATTCAGCATGTCGCGCACAGCCCCTCCGACCAGCCGGGCCTGAGGCAGCACCTCCCATATCTGACAGAGCGCCGGGAAATCCGGGAGCGCCTCAAGAGGCAGGCTCACGACTTTCACCATCAGCAGTCGCCATCCTCATCGATGCCTTCCCTGCATCCGCGCGGGACAAGGGCCAACGGGAAAAACGCGCCAGCGCTCCAGACTCCCATGCAGGCCTGTCCTCCACAGCAGCCGGGTTCAGCCAGAGCCGCCAGTTCGTACCAGACGGGGCGTGAAATGCGGGCCTGCAATGGTAGTTCTCCCTCAGCCTGCCGCACCGTGAGATAGGGCGGTGGCGCGCTGTCGCAGGCATCGAGCGGCACATCCCAGCGCGCCAGAATGGGGTGCTCGGGCCCAGCCGTGACAACCTGATCAATGTTGGTGCGGAAACACAGGCGCTGTTCCCGTCCGACACCGCACCATTCCAGCTCAACCGCCACGAACGGAACATCTTCGACCTCGATGGTGCCTTCCTCGACAGGGGTGCGGAGCCAGTAAGCGCCGTCCGCCGCACGGGAAAGAGCCGAGGCGAAAAGGCAGACCATCGGCTTTCGTTTGATCGGGGAGCCTTTGTAGAGCCAGACTCCGTCACGACGGATGAGAAAGGGCAACTGGCCACACTGATGCGGCTTGCCACTCCTCTGGTCGTCGTTGGAGATCTGGCGGTCATCTCCCGATTTTTCGCCAAAAGCATCTGATGTCACGTTCAATTAACCCACATCTGTTTGCCTGCGCACCATACCGATATAGGGTTGCCCCCCGGCTTGATGTAAGCCCCGGACGTGTCAGACTGGACCTATGACGCCTGAAATGATGCCAAACCAGACCGTATTCCTTGCCCCCGAGACGGGTTCCTCCGGTGGAAACGCCTTCCCGGACAGCGCCTCCGCAGCACAGCAGGTCGACCTCGTCGCCCACCGTTTGCAGGATGTGCGGGCGGAAATCGGCCGAATCATTTTTGGCCAGAAAGATGTTGTCGATCAGGCGCTTGTCAGCATTCTTTCAGGTGGTCACGCCCTGCTGGTCGGTGCTCCCGGTCTCGGCAAGACCCTGCTGGTCACAACGCTCGGCACGGTTCTTGGTCTCGATTCCCGGCGTGTGCAGTTCACACCCGACCTGATGCCATCCGACATCACCGGCAGTGAGATTCTTGATGAAGACGCCGCCGGTCACCGCAGTTTCCGCTTCGTGCCGGGACCGGTGTTCTGCCAGTTGCTGATGGCCGACGAAATCAACCGCGCCAGCCCCCGCACCCAGTCAGCCTTGTTGCAAGCCATGCAGGAGCATCGCGTCGCCATTGCCGGCACGGAATATGCGCTGCCGCGTCCGTTCCACGTTCTGGCGACCCAGAATCCGATCGACCAAGAAGGCATCTATCCGCTTCCGGAAGCCCAACTCGACCGTTTCATGCTCCAGATCCAGTTGACCTTCCCGGAAGCCGCCGATGAACGGGCCATGCTGCTGGCGACGACGGGCGTGCCGCAGGAAGCTCCGCAGCAGATTCTTTCCACTGAAGACATGCTTTACGCGCAGGCGATGGTCCGGGCTCTCCCTGTGGGTGAACGTATTGTGGACGCGATCCTGCGCCTCGTGCGTTCTGCGCGTCCCGAGACGACCGATGTGCAGACCGTGAAAGACAGCATCGCATGGGGTCCGGGTCCGCGTGCCGCGCAGACCCTGATGCTGGCCACCCGCGCCCGCGCCCTGCTGGATGGGCGTCTCTCGCCTGACCTTGATGATATCGCCGCTCTTGCACGGCCCGTGCTGGCGCACCGTATGGCGCTCAGCTTTTCGGCCAGAGCCGATTCGACCCGGATCGAGGATGTGATCGACGGGCTCGTCTCCCGTCTGGGTTGATCGTGGCGCAAGACACTTCTTCCTCGTCCGGCGGTTTTTTCTCCAGACTGGCGGACAGGATACGCTCGGCCTCTCCTGCGGCCGGACGTGACACAGCCGCCCTCATCAGCGGCAGTCCCGCTGTGCTGGCGTCAGAAGCGGACAGGCTGGCGGCGACGCTCGCTTCCCTCGTGCCGGAAGCTGAACGGATCGCCGCGACTGTCGCTGCCGGACTGCACGGTCAGAGGCGTTCCGGTCCGGGTGAGACGTTCTGGCAGTATCGACCAGCTTTGCCCGGCGAACCGGTCACACGCATCGACTGGCGGCAGTCGGCCCGCAGTCACAAGGCCTATGTGCGTGAGACGGAAGCCGAGCATGCCCAGACCATCCATCTCTGGTGCGATCTCAGCCCGTCGATGGTGTGGTCTTCCCAGCCGTTTTCTCTGCCCTTGAAGCGGGATCGCGCCATTCTGCTGTTGCTGGCGGCGGCGTCCCTGCTGGAGCGGAGCGGCGAACGTGTGCGCCTTGTGTCTCCGAACGGGCGTGTCGATCTGCCACCCGGCGCGGGCAGGATCGCAAGTCGTATCGCATTAGCGCTCACGTCACTGGTCCGGCAGTCCGATGAGACGGCTCTTCTGAAGGGCACGGTTCTGCCTCCGCATTCACAGCTTGTCATCGCCAGCGATCTCCTTGCTCCAGACAAGGATGTGACAACCCTTTTCCGACAGCTATCGGGAAGTGGCGTCCGTGCTCACATTCTCCAGATCATCGATCCCGCCGAACGTGCACTGCCCTACGCCGGGCGCATCCGTTTCGAAGGCTTGGAAAACGAGGCGAGCCTGACTCTTCCCGCAGTGGAAACTCTGCGTCCCGAGTATGACGCCGCCTTCGCGCGCAGACAGGCGCATCTCCGGGCCATTGCGGAACGCTGCCGCCATACTTTCCAGCCTCACCAGACAGACACCTCTGCGGCCGCTGCCCTGCTCTCTCTCAGCGCCTCTCTGTCAGGCCACCGGGGGGGCGGACGTCCATGATCTTTCAGTTCCCTGCCCTGCTCGCGGGTCTGTTGAGCCTTCCGGCCATCTGGTGGCTGTTACGCGCCCGTCCGCCTTCGCCGCGCGCCCAGATTTTCCCGCCTGTAGCTCTGCTGGCAGCGCTCCATCCCAGACAGGATGATGCGGCGACACCTCCGTTCTGGCTGCTCATCCTGCGTCTGGCTGCGGCGACGCTGCTCATTCTGGGGCTGTCCGGTCCGGTCATTCCGGGCAGACCGGTCCCCTTGCCCGGAAGCGGCACCCTGCTGCTTGTCATCGACAATGATATGATGACCGCTCCCGACTGGAGCGAACGAACTGCTGCGGCCCATGCGCTGCTCGACGCGGCAGGAAGGGCTGGCCGTTCCGCTGTCCTTCTGGCAACGGCGTCCGAAGACCGAGAAAATCCGGCGACACTCCGTGCTCTTCCGGCGGAGCAGGTTGCCCTGACGCTCGATGCGCTACGCCCTCTGCCATGGGCCGCCGACCGCGCTGTTGCCGCCCAACGGCTGGAGAAAATGAAAGCGGACGGGCTTTCTGTCGGGGCAACCATCTATCTGTCGAATGGTCTTGCTTCTGACGACAAGAACGGTGATGCGGCGGATCGCTCTTTCAAAACCGCTATGCAGACATTTGGCGCCGTTCAGGAAATCCGTTTCACGGGTAACGGCGTCTTTGTCCTCAGTCACGCCGTGGCAGAAACTCAAGACGCATCACCTGACAGCCTCTCAACCGCTGGCGTCATGGCGCGTCTGGAGACTCTGCCGTCCGCTCTTCCGCGACGTATTCGGGTGAGAGCCCACAGTGAAGATGGTGGAACGCTGTCTCTGACCGATGTCACTCTGCCAGCCGGAACCAGCAGCGCGCCGGTCTCTGTTTCCCTGCCGACTGTCATGCGTAACCGGGTCGATATGCTGACGATCGACGGCAGCGCCAGCGCGCCTGGAACCCTACTGCTGGACGAAGGCGACAGGCTGCGTCCCGTCGGGCTGATTGCGACCGGCAGCGGCGACACGCCTCTGGTGGGAAATCTGTTCTATCTGCGCCGAGCCCTTGCACCGAACGCCGACCTGCATACCGGCAGCACCGCCACGCTTCTCTCACAGCCTCTATCGGTTCTGATTGCTCCGGACGGCACTCTCGCCGATACGGAGACCCAGCAGAAAGTCGCGGACTGGGTCAGAATAGGTGGCACACTGATCCGTTTTGCCGGTCGCACGCTCGCCGGGCATGAAGACAGCGTCCAGAGCACGCCTGACACAGCCGGCAGTGAAACGGCTGCTCATGCGGCCCCGGAAAAGACCCTGCTTCCTGTGGCGCTGATGCCCACGGCCCGTCAGTTGGGTGGCGCCATGTCATGGGGCAAGCCACAGTCTCTGGCTGACTTTTCGACAGATTCCCCCTTCCATGGCCTTACTGTCCCGAAGGATGTGACCGTTTCCCGGCAGATCCTTGCACAGCCAGCGACAGACCTCTCGGCTCATAGCTGGGCGCGGCTTACTGACGGCACGCCCCTCGTGACCCATGCCACACTCGGCAAGGGAGAGATCGTGCTGTTTCACGTCACCCCCACGGCGGACTGGTCGAATCTGCCGCTCTCCGGCCTGTTCGTGTCCATGCTCACACGGCTTATCGAACATGCTGGTGGTGTGGATATCCCGTCCGACAACAGTGTGCTGGCTCCGGTCATGACGCTGGATGGAGAGGGTGTTCTCGGCTCGCCCTCTCCGCTCGCCCGAGGACTGGCTTCCAGCAAGTTCGGCACTACGGCCGTTTCTCCGGAGCATCCGCCCGGACTGTATGGCTCACGCGCCGCACGACGCGCCCTGAACGTAGGCGACACGCTTCACAGTCTGTCACCACTGCCTCCGACAGGGGCCGTCACCAATCCTGCCGGGCATCGACCTGACAGGCTGATAGGTCCGACATTGCTGGCCATCGCACTTCTGCTTCTGGCAACCGATGCGCTGGCGACGCTCTTTCTGCGTGGTTTTTTCTCCCTCTCACGTATACGCAGAGCCCTCCATCTCTCGATCATTTTCGGACTTTCTTCAGCGGCTCTCGCCTCTTCCGGATTTGCACAGGATGCGCCTGTCGCTCCTGAAGTCCCTCCATCTGCTACGGCCAACGTGCCGGGAGCGGCTCTGGAAACCCGGCTGGCCTATGTCATCACAGGCAATCCGGAAGTGGATACTGTCTCTCAGGAAGGACTTCAGGGACTTTCCGACTATGTGAACGCCCGCACTTCTGCGGTGATCGGACATCCAGACGGCGTGCATCCGGGCAAGGATGACCTCGCCTATTACCCGCTGCTTTACTGGCCGATCACGCCGGACTCTCATGTCGATCCGGCTGTGACGAGCGCCCTGACCACCTTCATCGCACATGGTGGCATGATCATCATCGACACGCAGGGCGTGGATACCACTACCTCCGGCGATAGCGACACACTGGCGGGCGAGGCTCCCGGCAGTGCCGCCGCGCTTCGTCGCGTTACGGCGGGACTGCCCATTCCTCCGCTCACCCATCTCGATGACCATCATGTGCTGAGCCACACATTCTATCTGCTGCATGACTTTCCGGGCCGCTACGCCGGTCAGCCTGTATGGGTCGCCCGCGACGGTGAGGCCGAGAATGATGACGTCAGTCCCGTGATCATCGGCAGCGCTGACTGGGCGCATGCGTGGGCCGTGGATCAGAATGGCGACACACGGTTCGCAGTCCTTCCCGGCGGAGACGAGCAGCGGCGCACGGCCTACAGGTTCGGGGTCAATGCCGTCATCTATGCGCTGACCGGCAACTACAAGGCGGATCAGGTCCACGTTCCGGCAATCCTCAAACGTCTGGGACAATGAGGGCGGCATGATCGATACCTTCACTCATACCATCGCCTTCGTTCCTCTGCTGCCTCACTGGCTGCTGTTCACGCTGGGTGGCCTGCTGGTCATCATCACGGCGATCGGCCTGCTGGTCCGTATGCGTGGCACCGTCCTCCGTGCGCTTGCCGGTGCTGTTGTTCTGCTGTGGCTGTCAGGCCCGCAATCGCTGAAGGAAACGCATCGGGAACTGCCTGAAACCGCACTGGTCATTGTCGATCAGACGGGATCGATGCAGGTGAAAAACTGTGCCGCCATCGCCCGTGCTGCTGCCCGCATCCTTGGTGAACAGGGCTCCGGCGGACCCGGATTACGCACCGTCACCGTGCGAGGAGAGCAGACGGGGGGCACGCGCCTGTTCGATGCATTGTCGCAGGCCGCCGCCGACATTCCGCCGGAGCAACTGGCGGGTGCTATCCTGATCACGGACGGCCAGACCCGTGATGCGCCAAAGGGGATTCCGGATCGTCTGGCCCTACATGACAGTCAGGGCCATGCGGTTACTCTGCCGCTGCATGTACTGATGGCCGGACGCGGAGAGGAGACCGACCGTCGTCTCCGTATTCTTCAGGCTCCCCCTTACGCCATTGTCGGTAAATCCGCGCTTATCCGCATTCAGGTCGATGATCTGGGACCGGGAACGCAACCCGGCACACCGGCTACCATCACACTGACCACTGATGGCAACCCGGCCCTGAGCGTGCCTGTCCGGACGGGTGAGCCTCAGGATATTTCGCTGCCGGTCTCTCATCCCGGCGAAACGCTTGTCGGTCTGAACGTCTCGACACTTCCGGGTGAAGTTTCCACGCAGAACAATCAGGACATTCTGACCATTACCGGCGTGAGAGACAGACTGCGCGTGCTGCTGGTTTCCGGCACACCCAATCAGGGTGAGCGTGTCTGGCGTCGTCTGCTGAAAGCTGATCCGTCCGTTGATCTCGTGCACTTCACCATCCTGCGTCCGCCGGAAAAGGATGACGGCACACCTCTGTCCGATCTGGCGCTGATCGCATTCCCCGTCGAAGAGCTGTTCCAGAACAAGATCGATCAATTCGATCTCATTATTCTCGATGGTTTCGAGAACAGGCACATTCTGCCACCAGTCTATCTTCGCAACATCGCCCGTTTCGTGCGCAAGGGTGGTGGTCTGTTCCTGATTGCAGGGCCGGAATTCACCGGGCCTTATTCGCTACAGGAGACCGCCGTTGGAGACGTTTTGCCGGCTCACGTGCCTGCCTCTCCACCCGATCTCGCTCCGACCGAGGCCGCACCCGGCGTCACCATCCGTCGCTTCCGCCCCCAGTTAACGGAAGAAGGGCGACGTCACCCCGTGACAGCCGAGCTTCCGGGAGCCCCAGCCCCACGCTCTTCTACAGATGCGGATAGAGAAATCGCCAATGAATGGGGACCGTGGTTCCGGGCCTTACGCCCCGATGAGACGCATGGACAGGTGCTGATGAGCGCTCCCGATGCGTCTCCACTTCTGGTGCTGGATCACGTCGAAAACGGACGTGTAGCCCTGCTTCTTTCTGACCAGATATGGCTCTGGTCCCGTGGAGAACTGGGGGGTGGGCCACAGGCTGAGCTTCTGCGACGAATCTCACACTGGCTGATGAAGGAGCCCGACCTTGAGGAAGAGCGGTTGGAGGCTCACATCTTTGACGGGGCTCTGACCGTCACACGGCACAGCGTTTCAGATACCGCTTCGCCAGAGGTTACACTCACGGCGCCGGATGGAACGAAATCGGCGATGACCCTGCATGGAGCAGGTCCCGGCGTTGCTGTCGGACAGCTTGCTGTGGCGCAATCCGGCATCTGGACGGCCGACGATGGCACTCATCGCGCTTTCGCCGCACCAGTGCAGACCAACCCCGAAGAGTTCTCCGATCTGCGCCTCACAGCCGACACCATCGGCCCTGTCGCCTCCCGTACAGGAGGAATAGTTGCGTGGCTTGGTGACGACATTAACAAACTGATCGTCCCCCCTCTCCGTTATGGCACAGGCAAAGATTTTCTCGGGTTTCCTCAGAGACATGCCCATATCCTGACAGGAACCAGCGCATCACCGCTGCTGCCTGCATGGGCTACTCTCCTCGCTGTTGTTCTTTTGCTTGGAGCAGGTTGGTACCGGGAAGGGAGAGGTTAGTGTTTAGGCGTCCGTAGCCTCTGGCGAACACGGATGTCGGTTCCTACGGGAGCATTAGTCAGCTCGAACGACCGGCGCCGTGCGTGTCTGCGGGTGAATCTGAAGCATCGTTCGGATCACTCGGCCTTCCTGCAAACGGAAGAAACCACGGAGCGTAACGCAAGTATTCCCCGCGCTACATCATCCCAGTGACGTCTCACCGCACTACGCGAAGATGCCCGCTAAAACGCAAACAAGTCTCAGACCAACATCGGGTCACTCCGAAAAAGAAAAAGCCCATCCTCACCTGACAACAAGTGAAAACGGGCTTTTTCAGGCTCAATAAACCAGAAAATACGACTATTAGGCCTCTGCGTCAGACGTCGAGATTGGCCACCTTGAGCGCATTGCCGACGATGAAGTCACGGCGCGGTTCAACCACGTCCCCCATCAGCGTCGAGAACACCGCGCCAGCCTCTTCCGTATCCTCGACACGGACCTGAAGCAGAGTGCGGGTCGCCGGGTCGAGCGTGGTGTCCCAAAGCTGTTCGTCATTCATCTCGCCGAGACCTTTGAAGCGATTGATCGCCAGTCCCTTGCGGCCCTGCGCCAGCAGGCGGGCGAAGGCCTCAGCCGGGCCTGCAACCGTGACTTCCGTTCCGGCATCAAGCCTGAGGTGAATTCCGTTGGCGTAATCCCGCACAAACCGCTCCACATTGGCAGCGAGCCAGCGGGCGTCGTTTCCAGCCAGTGTGGAGGCCTCCATGCGATAGGTCTCGCCAATCCCGCGCACGCTCCGGCCCATTTCCAGACCGGACTCGTTGAGCGAGACCTTCCAGCCACGCTCGGACTCGCGGGAAGCCGCGTCCAGACGTCGCTGCAATTCCGGAACCTGTGACAGAGCCGCATCGCGATCGCTATTGAAAACTCCGGCGATGGCGGCCTGTTCAATGACCCACAGCGGGATACGGGATGACAGACGCCCGATCACACGGGACGCGTCCCGCATGAAGTTGATCTCCGCAAGCAGATCGTCACCCTGCAGGAGACGCCCGCCCCCCAGTGTCAGCGCGGCATTACCCAGCGCCTTGTCGAGCAGATACTGCTCAAGGGCCGCATCATCCTTGAGATAGCGTTCTTCATTGCCACGTTTGGCGCGATAAAGCGGCGGTTGGGCGATGTAGAGATAGCCCTTCTCGATCAGTTCCGGCATCTGGCGGAAGAAGAAGGTCAGCAGCAGCGTACGGATATGCGACCCGTCCACGTCAGCGTCGGTCATGATGACGATACGATGGTAACGGAGCTTGCTGATGTCGAAACCGCCCTGATCAGCCTCACCTCTTCCTATTCCGGTGCCGAGAGCCGTGATCAGCGTACCGATCTCCGCAGAACCGAGCATCCGGTCGAAGCGTGCGCGCTCGACGTTCAGAATCTTGCCCTTGAGCGGCAGGATAGCCTGAAAACGGCGATCACGTCCCTGCTTGGCGGTCCCGCCAGCGGAGTCACCCTCGACGATGAAGACTTCGGCCTTGGAGGCGTCGCGTTCCTGACAGTCAGCCAGTTTTCCGGGCAGCGAGGAAATATCCAGCACGCCTTTGCGGCGCGTCAGTTCACGAGCACGGCGAGCGGCCTCACGGGCGGAAGCGGCGTCGAGCACCTTGGCGACAACCTGCTTCGCCTCTTTCGGGTGTGTCTCGAACCAGTGACCGATCATGTCGGCAGCAGCCGTATGCACGACAGGCTGTACTTCGGACGAAACCAGCTTGTCCTTGGTCTGTGAAGAGAATTTCGGATCAGGCACCTTCACCGACAGCACGGCGGTCAGACCTTCACGCATGTCCTCACCCACCAGCGAGGCTGAGTCTTTCTTCGCAATGCTTTCGGCATATTTGCCGACGATACGGGTCAGCGCCTGCCGGAAGCCGGCCAGATGCGAACCACCATCCCGCTGCGGGATGTTGTTCGTGAAACACAGCATCGTCTCGTGATAGCTGTCGTTCCAGGTCAGGGCGAACTCGACCTTGATGCCGTTTTCCGGATTTTCAAGACTGCCGGAGATGGGGGGCGTGATGATCGGCGCGCGGGCACGATCCAGCCATTCAACGAAAGCGATCAGACCACCATCATAGTGGAAGACTTCTTCCTTGAACGGCTCGGTGCGTTCATCACGCAGAGTAATCTTGAGTCCCGAGTTGAGGAACGCCAGTTCACGCAGACGGCGCTCCAGAACGGAGAACTCAAAGATCGTTTTTGTGAAAGTCGCAGCGCTGGGCTTGAAGGTGACCTGCGTGCCACGCTCGGCATCCGATGGTCCTACAACCGTCAACGGCTCAACACGCTCACCATGCGCGAAGCGGATGACATGCTCCAGTCCCTGTCGCCAGATCCGCACTTCCATCCACTCGGAAAGGGCGTTCACCACGGCCGCACCGACGCCATGCAAACCGCCGGAGACCTTATAGGAGTTCTGGTTGAATTTGCCGCCTGCGTGCAGCTTGGTCAGAACGACTTCCGCCGCGCTGACCCCTTCTTCTTCATGCATGTCGGTCGGAATGCCACGACCGTTATCACGAACGGTGACGCTCCCATCCGCATTCAGCGTCAGCTCACAATGTGTCGCGAACCCAGCCTGCGCCTCATCAACCGCGTTATCAATGATTTCAAACGCCATATGGTGAAGGCCGGACCCGTCATCCGTGTCGCCGATATACATGCCCGGACGTTTGCGTACAGCGTCCAGTCCCTTGAGCACCGAAATGGAGGACGCGCCGTAGTCGTCATTTTCGGCGGAAGAAACAGAACTGGAAGTTTCGGTCATAACGGGATGAATGCTCCGGTCGTTCGCTCAGGGTGCAGCGGAGCCCGTTTATAGCTGCTTATCTCCGTCCCGACCAGCATGTGAGCGCATCTACACACCCTCATCAGTGGTTTTTCCATCTTTGCCCGACGTATTTTTCAGGCAACGGTGGATGGAACTATCTGCCCGTCCCGAAGCGTGATGAAACTGGCTTCATTCATCAATGGTGCGAAAGGAGAATGGTCTGTCCCGGTCAGCAGAACCGGCGTCTGAAAACCGAGAAGAGTCTCAAGCAGCGTTCCCCTGCGCCGTTCATCGAGATGCACCAGCGGCTCGTCAAGTAGAAGCATCGGCGCGGTTCCGGCGCTTTCACCCATCAGGCGGGCGTGCGCCAGAATGATGCCGATCAGCAGGGCCTTCTGCTGCCCGGTACTGGCCTCCGCCGCCTGCCTTCCCGTTCCAAGATCCTGAAGTATGAAATCGCTACGATGAGCCCCGACAAGCGCGTGCCCACGCTGTCGGTCCGCAGGACGTCCCTTCCCCAGCACGCCCCGCAACCAGTCCTCGACCGCAAGTGCCGGTTCCACGTTGAGCCGATCAGCGATCGGACAGAGCAGCGAAAGATGGGCGGAAGGAAAAACCCCCTGCGGATCAGCGCCTGTGACGTTCAGACGCGCGACCATCTCGCGTCTCGCCGCGACAACGGCCACGCCGTGCCGCGCCATGGCGTCCTCAATCCCGGACAGCCAGACATCATCCGTGCGACCTTCTGAGAGAAAGCGGTTCCGCTGCGCCGTCGCCCGTTCGCAGGCAGCCAGTTCCGGCGCGTGCTGCGGCACCATCGCCACGACGAGGCGATCCAGAAAGCGGCGGCGGCCACTCGCACTTTCGCCGAACAGCCTGTCCATCTGCGGTGTCAGCCAGACAGCGGACAGATTGGTCGCGGCAACGTCCCGCGCCCGCATCTGCACGCCATCGAGCAGGAATTTCCGCGCACCGGACTGCCCGGGCTCCATACCGGTGGAAACCTCAAAATCGCTGGTATCGTCAGAAAATCGGGCCGTGACACCCCAACCTGTCATTGCAGAAGCAGTGGCGCTTTCCCGCAACGGGAGATCGACATTTCTGGCCCCGCGCAGGCCACGCCCGGGAACCAGCAGCGACAGCGCTTCCAGCAGATTGGTCTTGCCACTGCCATTCTCACCGGTGATCACCACCGGCGAGCGCTCAGGTTCCCATACAAACCGTCGATAATTCCGGAAACCGGCCAGAACGAGACGATCGAGCGACGTCATGACTGAGACCGGTCAGAAGGAACGGATCAGGTCAGACCCGCATGGGCATCAGGACGTAAAGCGCCGAGGGACTGTCAACATCACGCACGATGGTCGGCGCCGAACTGTCGGCGAACACGAACTCAACATCCTTGCTGACCTGATCGGTAATATCGTTCAGATAGCGGGCCTGAAACCCGATCTCCATGTCGTCGCCATCATAGGTGACGCGCGTGTCGTCCAGCTCTTCCTTCGCTGTGCCCTGATCAGCACTCGTGGCGGAAAGGATGAGCAGATCACGCGACAGCACCAGCTTCACAGGACGCGAGCGCTCCTGACTGATCGCCGCGACACGCCCGACCGCATCGGAGAAATCCTTCTTGCCGACGCGCAGGGTGCGGTTGTTGCCGGACGGAATGACGCGCTGGTATTCCGGGAACGTGCCGTCGATCAGCTTGGAGGTCAGAGTGATGCCCCCCACCCCGAACTGGATGCGGGTGTCGGAGACGGAGACGTCCACTTCATCCGGCGCTTCATCCAGCAGCTTGCGTATCTCACCAATGGTCTTGCGGGGGATGATCACCCCCGGCATTCCGGAGGCCCCCGCAGGAACCTCGGTCTCGACACGCGCCAGACGATGACCGTCCGTCGCCACAGCACGCAGTACACCGCCCGCGTCACCTTCCGTCACGTGCATGTAGATGCCGTTCAGATAGTAGCGGGTTTCTTCCGTGGAAATGGCGAAGCGGGAACGGTCGATCAGGGATTTCAGCACACCGCTGTTCAGCTTGAACTGATGCGGGAGATCGCCTGCCACCATGGAGGGGAAGTCATCGACCGGCAGCGCATTCATCCGTGTCGCATAACGACCGGCACGAAGATCGAGCTGGGACTCTCCACCCGGATGGCTCAGTTCGACTTCAACACCATCCGGCAGCTTGCGGACAATTTCATACAGAACAGCCGCCGGAGCTGTTACCGCGCCGGGCGTCTGAATTTCCGCAGGAACCTCCTCAACGACCGCAATCTCCATGTCCGTCGCGGTCAGGCTGAGGCTGCCATTGTTGGCGTCGATCAGAACATTGGCGAGGATGGGAATTGTGTTCCGCTTCTCGGCAACGCTCTGAATGTGTGCAAGAGCCTTGAGCAGCGTTGCGCGATCGGCCGTAAACTTCATCGACACCAGTTCCCCTGTCCTGCGGATAGTGTTTCCGCGCTCCAACCCTCATCAAGCAGATTGGAAATCAAGGCAGGCAATCTAGCAGGCGACAGGGCTGGGGCAAAGAGTCAGAAACGGTTTTCTTTTTGAAACCTTTGCTTTTCAGACGATCAGCTCTCCAGCATCCGACGCAGAAGTTCAACATCCTCTGCAAAAGCCGTATCCCGCTCCATCAGTTCCTGCACACGGGAGACCGCGTGCATGACCGTCGTGTGATCACGATTACCGAACTTACGCCCGATTTCAGGCAGGGAACGGCTGGTCAACTGTTTCGCCAGATACATCGCGACCTGCCGGGGACGCGCCACGGCACGGGCGCGGCGGGCGGAGGACATGTCGGTCAGACGGATATTCCAGTGCTCGGAAACCTTGCGCTGGATTTCCTCGATCGTCACCCGGCGATCATGCGCCTTGAGAATATCATGAAGCACATCCTGCGTGGATTCCAGAGTGATCGGACGCCCGAACAGATTGGCATGAGCAATCAGGCGGTTCAGCGCGCCTTCAAGTTCACGCACATTGGTCGTGATCTTGTGGGCCAGAAATTCCAGCACCTTCCCCGGCACAACCACGCCGGACGCGGAAGCTTTTGCTTCCAGAATGGAAATACGCAGCTCAAAGGTGGTCGCGTGAATGTCCGCAACCATGCCACAGCCGAGACGGGTCCGGAGGCGGTCTTCCAGCCCGGAAAGATCGGAAGGCGACTTGTCAGCCGACACGATGATCTGTCGTCCGGCATCGACCAGCGCGTTGAATGTATGGAAGAATTCTTCCTGCGTGTTGTCCTTGCCGATCAGAAACTGGAGATCGTCGATCATCAGCACATCGACCGAACGCAGATGATCCTTGAATTCGACCGTCGACTGGGAGCGGATCGCGGCGATGAAGCGGTACATGAACTTCTCGGCCGACATATAGGCCACTGAAATACCACCCCGACGCATCAGTTCCGCGCCGATGGAATGCATCAGATGCGTCTTTCCCAGACCGACGCCCCCATACAGAAACAGTGGGTTGAAACCGACGCTCGACGGCTTCTCGGCGACACGACGCGCACAGGCGTAAGCAAATTCGTTGGGCTTGCCAACGACGAACGTATCAAACGTGAAACGCTGATCAAGCGGGGCCACCAGATCGGCTCTTGTATCGGCCACACGGTCAGCCGGAGCGGACGCCGCACGGGTCGTCGTCACAGGCGTCACTTCGGAGGGAGCGGAAGACGTCTCATCTTCTCCATCCGCGACAGACGGCATCGCAGCAGCATCGCCCGGTCGCATGACCTGAAGCTCGACGCGACGGATGGCCGGGATTTCCTGATTCCACAATGTGCTCAGGCGGTCACCATACTGGCTACGAACCCAGTCCCGCAGGAAGCGTGTGGGAAGCATCAGGGTGACTTCATCACCATCGACCGGCCCCAGCACGATCTGCTGAAGCCAGGTGCGATATTCCACATCCCCGACCTCTGCCCTCATGCGACCGGAAATTCTGTCCCATGCACCTGTGAGCAGGCCTGACATACCAGACGAAGCAGACTGCAATCCGGCACCTTCATCTGAACTCAACGGCATTTCGGAAGATGGGGTTACCGGCATCGTTTCTGCGCACTCACTTCCCCGGATCATTGCTGGATCAGACAGGCCCTGCGAGACCCTACCCGGCAACTTCGGCGACCAATCATCAAAGACACACCGACATCCGGGACAAAGCACACCCCGGAAAACCTCCGGGGTTCATTTTGGACAGGAACGGACGGACAACGGCAGCATATTGGGTTCGGAAGCGGCTCTCCCTGTCTCCAGAGAAGACCGTACATTCACGATCCCGACGAAATTTCAGATTAGGCAAATGCACCTGCCAAAGCAACGCATTTATGCCTGAAAACCCGTATGAAAAATAACCATTTATTCTGAAACAGCCATCATCCCACATCACCGCATGGTCTGACCATAGAGCAAAAACAAGCCGGACTCCCGATGGGAATCCGGCTTGTTTCTCAGCCGTCTCAGGCGCTGTGAAGGAGGGCAGACCGTTTCAGAAAAACAGTTCGCCCCGCTTTCTTCAGGCCGTTGCGATTGCCTTGATACGGGCAGACAGACGGGAAATCTTGCGAGCCACAAGGTTGTGGTGAACCACGCCCTTGGTTGCTGCGCGCTGGATTTCCGGCTGAGCAAGCTTCAGGGCTGCATTTGCCTCTTCCTTGTTGCCGCTGGCGATAGCCGTCTCGACCTTCTTGATGAAGGTGCGCATGCGGGACATGCGGGCTGTGTTGCGGGCAGTGCGGCGCTCCGTCTGACGGATGCGCTTACGGGCAGATGCGATGTTCGCCATTGTGTCTATCTGATCCAGAAGTCGATACGGTTATACGCGCTCCACCCGAAAGCGGCCGCGCTGAATTAGGTGCGGTTCTCTAAGCCAACGAAAGGCCGCGCGTCAAGCAGAGTTCTTGCTTTTCCGCGAGATTCTGCCCTGCCTGTTGCCGGGAGCCACACTCACCGCCAGCTGATTATCCACAGCAGGCTGCTGTTGTGGACAGAAAAACGTGGAGCGCCCGGCCTGCGTGATCTGCGCCACGCCCGGACAACCTGACTTCCCCCTGCAATCCGGACATGGCTGTCCGGCACGACCGTAAACACGCCAGGCATGCTGGAAATATCCAAGCTCGCCGTCCGGCTGGACATAATCCCGCAGACTGGAACCGCCCGCTTCGATCGCCTCCTGCAACACCGCTCGGATCGCCACGACCAGCCGCTTCAGCGCCGGCCGTCCCAGCAGACCCGCAGGCGTTTCAGGGTGGATACGCGCACGGAACAGGGCTTCGCACACATAGATATTACCCAGACCCGCTACGACCCGCTGATCCAGCAGCATCACCTTCACCGGGCTGCGCCGTCCTGAGAAGGCTCTCAGAAGCACATCGACGGTGAAAGCGGGATCAAAAGGTTCCGGTCCCATGGCCGCAACCAGAGGGTGCTCATCCTCCCCATCCGTGGGGACAAGATCGAGCGCGCCAAACCGACGCGGATCGACCAGCCCGAAGCGCTGACCGCCCTCCGTGGTGAACGCAACATGCTCGTGACGCAGCTTGCCCTCCCCCACTTCCAGCGTTGCGTCGGCGTCATCCAGCATGACCCGCCCGGACATGCCGAGATGCAGCAGAACCGACTGACCGCCGGACACACGGATGAAAATATATTTCCCCCGCCGACGAAAACTCTCGATCGTCCGGCCCTTGAGCGCCTGCCCGAGGCCGGGCGGCAGAGGCCAGCGAAGGTCAGGACGACGCACGACGATGGCGTGGATGCGCTCGCCGAGAAGGCGTCCCATCATTCCACGCATCACGGTTTCTACTTCAGGGAGTTCTGGCATGACGCCAAACACGCTATAGAGTGCAGCCATGACCGACAATGCCCCCCCCAGAAACACTCATGACCTCCACGCCGCGCCGCATTCCACCGGGACTACTCCCGGGGCTGCTGGCGACGACACCGCCGATTTCGGCTTCCGCGCCGTGCCCAGAGAAGAGAAAAAACCTCTCGTCCGGGCGGTCTTCGACAGTGTAGCGAGTCGCTATGATGTGATGAACGACCTCATGTCTCTGGGGGTTCATCGAGTCTGGAAACGGATTTTCAACGCCGAGCTTGCACCGCAGCCCGGCCTGAAGCTTCTCGACCTCGCAGGCGGCACCGGCGACGTGACGTTCGGTTGGCTCGCTGGCGGTGGCGGACCGGCCATCATGACGGACATCAACGCCAACATGCTGTCGGTTGGCCGTGACCGCGCCATCTCGCGCGGCTATGTGTCGGACCTGTCCTTCTGCGTGGTGGACGCCGAACAGATTCCACTTCCCGACCGCTGCATGGATCGCGTGACCATCTCCTTCGGCCTGCGCAACTGCACGGACAAGCTGGCCGTCCTGAAGGAAGCACGCCGCGTCCTGAAACCGGGCGGTCGTTTCCTCTGCCTCGAATTCTCCCGCGTGCAGGTCGCCGCTCTGGCGCCTATTTATGATGCGTGGTCGTTCAAGGTTCTCCCCACAATGGGGGCGCTCATCGCCAAGGATCGTGACAGCTACCAGTATCTGGCCGAGAGCATCCGCATGTTCCCGGATCAGGAAACGCTGGCTGACATGTTCCGTGAGGCCGGATTCTCGCATGTTCGCTACCAGTCCCTGTCCGGTGGCATCGCCGCGATCCACTCCGGCTGGAGACTCTGATCCATGACCGCCGCGACGACACAGGCGAGACCGCCCCGGCGCGTTCTGCTCATCGTCAGCGGCGGCATTGCGGCCTACAAAGCGCTCGAACTGGTCCGCCTGCTGAAAACAGCCGGAATCGGGGTCCGATGTGTCCTCACCCGCGCCGCGAGTGAGTTTGTCACACCGCTGTCGCTCCAGGCGCTGAGCGGCGAACCCGTCCACCAAGACCTGTTCTCCCTGACCGACGAGCAGGAAATGGGGCATATCTCCCTCTCCCGCTCGGCGGACCTTGTGGTTGTGGCGCCCGCCACGGCCAATATCCTTGCGAAAATGGCGTCCGGTCTGACCGATGATCTGGCCAGCACCCTGCTGCTGGCCACCGACACACCTGTCATGGTCGCGCCAGCCATGAATGTACGGATGTGGGACCATCCTGCGACACGCACGAACATGGATACGCTGCGACAGCGCGGCGTGGTCGTCGTCGGGCCGGACGAGGGCGAAATGGCGTGTGGTGAATATGGTCCCGGTCGGCTGGTTGAGCCGACAGTTCTGCGTGACGCCATCCTCGCACACCTTGAGACGCTTTCCTCCGGCAAATACGCTTCTTCCGCCGTCCCGACGCAGCCGCCCGACACCTCCGCCGTCAGTCTGCGTAATGGATATTTGTCCCACCGCGTGCAGAACGACGTAGCCCCGGAAATTTCCTCACACTGGCGTCCCCTGATCGGCAAACATGCGCTGGTGACGGCGGGACCGACTCATGAACCGATTGATCCGGTGCGCTATCTCGGCAATCGCTCATCCGGCCTGCAGGGCTATGCCATCGCCGGGGCGCTTGCCGATCTGGGCGCACAGGTGACGCTGATCAGCGGGCCGACCTCTCTGCTGGCCCCTTCCAATGTTTCCCTGATCCGGGTCGAAACCGCGCAGCAGATGGAAGCGGCTGTCATGGGCTCGCTCCCGGCTGATATCGCGGTCTGCACGGCGGCGGTGGCCGACTGGCGCGTGGCGGTCCCCGTTTCGTCCAAGATCAAGAAACAGGCGGGCTCTCCCCCGCCCACCCTCGTCCTCGAACCCAATCCGGACATCCTCGCCAGTATTTCCAGACCGGGCCCGAGCCGACCTTCTCTGGTGATCGGCTTCGCCGCCGAGACCGATGATGTCGAGGCTAACGCCATCGCCAAACGTCAGCGCAAGGGCTGCGACTGGATCGTCGCCAATGATGTCTCGACAGGCACAAATGTCATGGGCGGGACGGAAAACACGGTCATCCTGATTACCGAAGATGGCGTGGAACATTGGCCCCTGATGGCCAAAACCACTCTTGCGCTGAATCTGGCTCGTTGCATCGCCCTGCGTTTCGGGGCTCCCGCCCTTGCAAACAGTGAAGAAGGCCGAGCATGATGCTGGCTTCTCCATCACTCTCGGAAACGGAACTTTTTTGTGAACGCACCGGTTGTTCAGGTCGCTGTCCGGCGCCTGCCCCGTTCGGAAGGGCTTCCCCTGCCATCCTATGCCACCATCGGTGCCGCTGGCATGGACCTTCTCGCCGCCGTCGATAGCACGATCACGGTGCCTCCGGGAGAACGGACCCTGATTCCGACAGGACTCTGCATCGCCCTGCCTGCCGGTTACGAGTTGCAGATCCGTCCCCGCTCCGGCCTTGCCCTGAAGCACGGCATCACCCTGCCGAATTCACCCGGCACGATAGACGAGGATTATCGTGGTGAATTATGCGTTATTCTGATGAACGCCGGACAGGAAGCCTTTACGGTGGAACGGGGCATGCGGATCGCTCAGGCAGTCGTCGCTCCGGTTTTTCGGATTGCATGGAATGAGGTTGATGACCTTGAGGCGACGGAACGTGGCGCTGGTGGCTTTGGCAGCACAGGCACGCACTCTTCCTGACAGAAGCATGAATCGCCTCCACCGCATCGGACGCCCCCACACCGGACGACACGGTTCCCGATGAGCGGCACGTCTTTCCTTTTCGATGCTGCGGGACTCACGAAGAGAGTCAGCCATGCTTCCCCTCGCCTGACGATGATTGTGGCAATGCTCTGCGTCGCAGGTGTCATGCTGGGATTCGGCTCCAATGCCACAAGCTGGTTTGGCGTCGTCGTTTCCGACCCACAGTCACCGGCGCAGGTTTTACCGCTTACCGCGCTGCCTCTCGCGCTGTTCGTCACGACAGCGCGTGTTGCCTTCTGGTTTACCCTGTCCGTCCTGTGCGCCCTTGCAGGCTCGGCGCTGGTTTTCGGACGGGAAAAGCCCGGACGAGTGGCGCTCGCGCTTCTTGAGATCGTGCAGGCGGTTCCGATCCCTGCCTTCATGGTGCTCGCCCTGCCTGTGTGTTTCGGGGCTCATGGTTGGCTTGCCGGCCATCCGCTCGCCGGCGAGATTCTGATCGGAGCCCCCGCTTTCGCCGCGCTCACCTTTCCCATGACCGACGCAGCCATCCGCGCCCATCAGGAGGTGCCTTCGCATCTTGTGCTTGCGGCCCGCAGTCTGCGTCTCCGGGCATGGCCACGTTTCTGGCGACTTTACGCACCGTTCGGTCTGCCCGCCGCCGTCCAGAGCATCGGACACGCCATGTCGAATGTCTGGCTCGGCCTTATTTTTGCCGAGGTCTACGCGGGGATGAAAGGGCTGCCTCTCCCGCCGGGACTGGGCGGTCATGCCGTGTCCGCAATCAGGAACAACGCCGCCCTACCCTTCACCCTGACGCTTCTCGCCATGGGGGGGCTTGTCGTGATGACGGATATGTTTTGTGTCCGTCCCATGAGGAAATGGGGTCAGCGTTTTGAAAAAGGCGTATCCGGTCGCAGCACATCCCCTTTCATGGGAGATATTCCCCTGATCGGGCGTATACTCACCGACGGAACACGACTTCTGAGGATTGTCGGCAATCTGCCTCTTGGCCCGGCACCAAGAGCAACCGTTCTGGACGACCCCGAGCAGACGCCACGGATCATCGCTCTCATCATTCCTGCTCTTCTGGGCGTTGCCGGACTTCTGACATGCGCCGCTTCCCCCAAGGGTCTCCCTGATCCCGACGAATGGCTGCGGGCCGGACTTCTCGGTATCGGCGAAATGCTGAACCTGTTTGTGCCACTGGGTCTCTGCTCCATTGTCCTGCTCCCCATCGCCGTTGGACTGAAGCGCTGGGCAGACCCGATCCTGCCAATCTTCCGCTTTCTGACCCTTTTTCCAGCGGTTCTGCTGTTTCCGCTCGTCGTCGCGCTGGTTGGGCCTGAGTCTGTCCTGTCGCCTCTGCTGTTTGTCGGCCTGCCATTCTTTCTCGCCTTCTATCTGCTCGTCGGCGTCCGGGACTTCCCCCGCAATCTTCAGGAGGTTGCCAGAGCCTATCGCATACGAGGCTGGCTCAAGTGGAAGACCATTCTTCTGCCGGGCCTCGCTCAGTCATGGCTCAGAGGGGTTCACAGGGCGTTTTTCTGGGGATGGAACGCCATTATTGCCGCCGACATGACGTTATGGGGCACTCATGTTTCCGAGCACGGCCTGATCGGTCGATCCATCATCAACGCCTCCAGCAAAGGCGATATGGCGCAGGCCTCACTTGGCATCATGGTCATGACACTTCTGGCCATGGGAAGCGAAGCCCTGATCTGGCGGCCTCTCGACCTCTATGTCAGACGCCGCACGGCCGGACACGTGAAGGAGATACCCTGACCATGTATTCTCTCCACGTTTTAAAGGGTTTTTCCGTTTCAGATGACCTGTCAGGCTGTCATCGGATCATTTCCAGACATAATTACGCAGGATAAGCGCCATGTTTTCCACTGACGCCCACCCCTCTCTGGAAAAAAAGCAGGCTGCCACATCCAGACCTGACGCGCCGCTCCTGTCGCTACGCGATGTGGGCCAGTCCTATCATCGGGATTCCTCAACGGACGTCCAGATTCTCGACGGGGTTTCACTGGATGTGAAACCCGGCGAAATCGTTGGCCTTCTTGGACGTTCCGGGTCCGGAAAATCCATGCTGCTGCGTATCATGGCCGGTCTTCTCACACCCAGCAGCGGCACAGTGCTCTGGCGCGGTACGACACTGAAACGTCCCATAGCCGGACTGGCTATGGTGTTTCAGTCCCCTTCCCTGTTTCCCTGGCTGAATCTCCAGGACAATGTCGAACTGGCCCTTGAAGCAAACGGCATGAAGGGAAAAGACAGAAAGCAACGGGCGGAAGAAGCTATCGATCTGATCGGCCTCGGAGGGTATGAAAATGCCTGGCCGCATGAACTGTCCGGCGGTCTTTCACAGCGGGCCGGACTGGCGCGCGCTCTTGCGGTTCATCCCGATCTTCTGCTGATGGATGAACCCTTTTCCTCGCTCGATGTTCTGATAGCGGAGAATCTTCGCACGGATCTTGTCGAACTGTGGTGCGAGAAAAAACTGCCGGTGCAATCGATCCTGATGGTGACGCACAGTATCGAAGAAGCTGTGCTGATGTGCGACCGTATCCTTGTCTTTGCGGCCAATCCCGGTCGCATCGAGCATGAAGTCGTCGTCCCTCTTGTTCATCCACGCCTGCGCGACGATCCTTCCTTTGTTGAAATCGTTGACCATATCTACACATTGATGACACGACGCACACCCGTCGTCTCGGAAGCCGATCTGCCTGACACGACAATCGGACAGACCGTTCAGCCCCGACATCTCCCGATCGCGGCTGTTTCAGTGGGCAGCATGGTGGGACTGATAGAGGTACTGGCGGCCCCGCCGGTCAACGGTCGGGCCGACCTTCCCTTTCTCGCGGCGAAGGCGCATCTCGAACTCGATGATCTGTTTCCTCTCGTCGAGGCACTGCAAATTCTCGAACTCGCGGAAGTCGAGGATGGCGATCTTCTGCTGACACATGAAGCCCAGCGTTTCGCGGAAAGCGAATTTGATGAGCGCAAGACGATCCTGCGCCATGCCCTGCTCAACGCCCTGCCTCTGGTCAAAACGATCTGCGCCGTTCTGGATGAACGCCCAAGCCATACGGTTGGGGCGGACCGTTTCCGGGAAGAACTGGGAGAAAGCATGTCCGCGGCTTACGCCCAGCAGACCCTGCAAACCATCATTGCATGGGCGCGCTACGCCGAGCTGTTTGACTACAATGAAGAATCTGACCAGCTTTTCCTGAACAGGGACAGCGCGACCTGACCCTTTGGGGCACGCTGTTTTAAACGGACCATGACACGTCCCGCCATAATCCATCAGAGCGCCGTGTCTTGACAGCCCACACACCACGCTCTGATCAGTGTTTTTCACACGGTCATGAGTTATCGGGCCGGTTTGCGAAATTTGTAAACGACCTGATCCGTGTGTCCTTTTATGGTCTCGTCGAAAACAGATGCGGCATGCGTATCCTGTGCATTACGCAAGGCGCTGCTTTCACTCTCAAAAACAAAGCCCGCTTTTTCCACCTGTGAGCGGATCAAAGCCGGGTCAATACGATGTAACGTTTTTGCCGTGTCCTCTGTGCTCCCTGCTGCGGCAACATGGTCAATGACCATATACACACCACCGGGACGCAGAATATTAAAGACCGACCGGTCAAAAGCCAGCGCGGCCTCCACACCACGACCATAAACATCGTGATAATTCTGAGAGGTCCATGCCATATCGACAGGTTCGGGAAGTGACAGGGCGAGCATCGACTCTGCCAGAACCGAAACATTGGAGAATGCTGGCTCAGCGGCGATCGCCTTCACGGCATCGGCTGCACTCGGCTTCTCAGCCACACGCTCCGCCGCGACAAGCGCGTAAACATGCCCGGTCTTTCCAACAACATTACTGAAAATACGTGTAAAATAACCTTGCCCCGGCATGATGTCCGCGACTTTCATGCCCGGTCCCATTCCGGCGAACGCCAGCAGTTCAGCCGGTTTGCGAGTTCTGTCCCGCGCACGGTCCGCTTCTGGTCGGTCCTTGTTGGAAAGCGCCGCCGCAATCGGCAATGTTCTGACCTGACTGCCTCTGAAAGCGGGCTGGGCCTGCACACCATGCGGAACACTCAGGCCTGTTCCAGCCAGCAGCCCCATGACCGAACACATGACGATTTTCTTGCGCATTCCATCTTCTCCCAAATGAAAAATCCCTGTTTCAACACGAAACAGGGATCTTGTGAATTTACCAGCGTGGTTGAGGGCCTTTGACAATTTCGGCCAGATCGTCCGGCCTGACCCATTTACTGAAAGCTCCCTGCACATCAGCGGCTGTCGCCTTGTAATAGGCGTGCGCCGCAATATCGGGAGTATCAAGTGGCAGACCCAGTTCGATCAGACGCAGATACTCGCCCGCAATTGCCCCGAGGCTGGCGCGTCCAAGCGGGATACCCCGCAGAAGCGATGATTTGGCGACAGTCAGTTCGTCATCGGTCACCGGAGAAACCTGCATGGCGTGAATGTCACGCAGCGCCGCTTTCCGGGCATCACCAACCTTGTCCGGATCAGCTCCATACGACACCGAATAGGCGCCACGGTTACGGCTCCAGTCGAAGCTGCTGCTGACGGAGTAGACATAGCCCGTCTTCACGCGCAGATCACGATACAGGCGGGATGAGAAACCACCGCCGAGCACTTCATTTCCCAGCGTCAGCAGGAAGTGGTCAGGATTGGTTGGCGTCAGCCCGAGGCTCTCCGGCAAAACAACGGTATCCTGCACGTTGCTCTTGTCCGGCACATGCGAGCGTGAGGTCTTGCTCTCCGGTCTCGTCGGCAGATCGACAACGGGCTTCGGACCGGACGCTTTCCACGCTCCGAACGTCTTCTCCACGACTGTCCGCGCCTGTTCCGGGGACACGTCTCCAGTCATCACAATGGTCGTCATGTCCGGCCGCCAGACAGCGCCGTAATAGGCTTTCACATCATTGAGCGAGAGGCCCATCAATGTTTTCGGCGTGGCTTCACGCAGGCTCGGGTCTCCCTTAGGCGACACGGCCCCCATGACGGCGCGACTGAAAAGATAGCCGGGCGACTGCAACTGTCCGGCCTGCTCCTGCGCTGCCTGCTGCCGGACAATCTGGAACGCCTGCTCCGGGAAGGCCGGCTGGAGTTCGTTTTCCGCAAGCAGGGCCATGCCCTGTTCGAATTTGTTCGACGGCACCCGCAGCGAGAATTCCGCTCCGGCGCTTTCCCACGCAGGCACATCGTCGAGCGCCTTGCGGAACGCCAGTCGGTCATGCTTCTGCGTGCCGTAACCGAACAGCTCCTCAGTCACATCAGCAACACCCTCCTTGCCCTGCGGCTCCTGCAGATCGGAGTTATGGCGGATCAGACCGGCGACCTCGATCGTCTGGCTGACATGCGATGGATGCACGATCAGGATCAGACCGTTTGGCAGCGTCTGCACCAGCGGTGCTTTCGCTGCTTCAGGAACTTCAAGACGGGCCAAAGCTTTTTCAGCCCAGTCAGGCAGCTTGACGGGCTTGTCAGGCGCCGAGGCGAAGGATTCAGCGCCACCAAATCCCTTGCCTTCGATCGGCTTGCCGGAATTCTCCGGTGTCAGGATCGCTGTCACAGCACGGTTCGGGTCCAGCAGGCGCGCCGCCAGCCGATTGACCTCTTCAGGTGTCACGGCACGATAGGCCGCGATCATGTCTTCAGGCGACTGGAGATTCTTAAAGGCCAGAGCCTCCGACCAGCTTTCGGCAAGTCCGCTTACGGAGTTGGATGAGAAGCCAAGCTGAGCAATTTCCTTGACCTTCGCCGCTTCGACGAGTTCGGCGGGAACCCCGTTTTTCCGGATGTCGGACAGGATGGCGCGCACGTCCGTCAGAACCTTTCCAGAATCGCCGCCTTTTGGAAACGCTGCAAGAGCCAGTCCGAAACCGGCTGATTTTTTCGGCGCAAATTCAAACCCGGCGAAAAGCGCCTTGCCTGCGGGCACAAGCTGGTAAAGCGCGCCGCGCTGGCTTGCCAGAACGTCGGAGAGAATATCCGCCGCTGCGAAATCCTTCGCGTCCTGCCCCGGCATCGGGAAAGCGATTGTTGCAAAACCAACCGGGTAATCTGTCGGGAATGTCAGGGTCTGCGCAGGTGCCGGGGCGGGCTTTACAGGTGTGCGCTCCGGCAATGACTTGCTGGGAATGGCCCCGAAAATATCGCGAACCCTGCCGATCGTCGCTTCCGGATCGACATCACCCGCAATCACGAGGATAGCGTTGTTCGGTGCATACCACTGCTCATAAAATTTCCTGAGCAGCGCGGCATCCGTCTTGTCGAAAGAGGGACGTGTTCCCAGAGCGTCATGCTCATAGGGGGTTCCCTTGAACAGGATCGACTGCAACTGAGAAATATACCGGTAAGCCGGACTGGAAAGATCACGCGAGACTTCCTGCTCGATCGCGCCCCGCTCCTTGTCCCAGTCCGCCTCGGACAGGGTCAGCCCCTTCATGCGCAGGGCTTCAATCCGCAGAAGGACGTCCAGATCCTCGGCAGGAGCGGTGTAGTAATATTGCGTGACGTCTTCGGTCGTGTCGGCATTATAACTGCCGCCGAGACGCGCGCCGAGGGCCGCAAGCTGGTCCTTGTCCAGCCCGTCACTGCCGCGGAACATCATATGTTCCAGCGCATGTGCCGTTCCCGGGAAGCCGGCAGGCGCTTCGGATGAGCCGACCAGATAATTCAGTTCGGTCGTAACGACCGGAGCCAGCCTGTCCTGCACGACCACGACCCGCAGACCGTTCGGGAGAGTGGCTCTGGCCACGGACGGCATCTGTCGGGTGGCAGTCTCCGCTTCACGGGCGACCGCCTGAGGAAACAGCGCAACCCCGTCCAGCAGACCGCCTTCCGTCATGCAGCCGCCCAGTGTGGTTCCGGCGAGCAGCGCAGAGCAGAGAAGTGGGCGAAATAAGCCGAAATTCCTGAAAAACATCGTGCAGTTGCAATCCCATAGCGTCTGACTGCGCGGGATCATGCAGGCTGCGGACTGATCTGTCACCTCTTGCAGGCTTTCAAAAACCGGTCATGAAACATTCTTCATGAAGAGAACAGACATGTTCCGGCCCACCCTCAGACCCGCCTTTTCATCCTCGCGTGCCTTTTCATACCCCTTTTCCCGATCCACGTGAAAAGAGGCAGCACGAAACGCAGAAGTTTCGGACAACCCATGCAGATACGCCCGAATATGCCGTCAATCGCGGGCCGGAAATACTCCCCGCCGTGGGCGCTCTCAACCGCCCTGATGACCGTCGCCGCCACGCTTTCGGGCGTTGCGGGCGGATTGACGAAATTCAGGACCGAGCCGCCACTCTGCATTTCCTGCTCAAGCATCGGCGTATCCACCGCACCGGGAAAGATCGACGATACGGAGATTTTTCGCGGCTTGGCCTCGATTGTCAGCGCCAGAGCGAAACTTCTCAGAGCGGCCTTTGCCGCGGCATAAACAGAACTCTCCGGAAGCGGGTAAACCGCCGCCAGCGAGTTGACGAATGCGATATGCCCCCCGCGCCTCACCAGCGGCAGAAGAAGCGAGGTCAGGAAAACCGGCGCTGTGAAATTGACGGCGATCTGTCTCTGAAGGGCATCGGCCTTCAGCCCGTCGATAGCGCCCGGTTCAATGATTCCCGCGCAGTGAACGAGCACCGCAATCGGCGCCCCGGCACTCACGATTGCTGAACCGGCACGCTCTATGTCGCCCGTATCGGCCAGATCACAAACAATATGGGACAGGTGCGGATCACACAAAGACGGCGCACGACGGCTCAGCACCACCACCTCGTAACCAAGTCCGAGCAGGCCACGGACAACAGGAACCCCGATTCCCCCCGATCCTCCGGTGACAACCGCACGGGGCAGCCGCGTGCCGGAGCGCGGTGTTTCGCAGAAATCGGTTGCCTTGGTCATAGTCTGTCCCTGAAAAACCGGGCGTATGTCCGGTCGGATCATACCTTAGCCGCTGCTTTCCTGACTGGCGACTATTCCATTTTTCTCAAGCGCATCCCAAACCACGAGACGGGCCTCGTTGGCAATGCCATCAACACTCCGGGGCGAAGCGGTTTTGCCGGAAATCTTCACAATCACCCTGTCGAACTGGATATCAGCGATCGTGACGGAAGGAGCCGGGGTTGCCAGCAGCCCCTCCACCGTCCCCAGAGCCTCGTCCATCAGAGGGATGACCTTCGACAGGTCCGTGCCCAAAGGCAGCCCGATGGTGAAAGACATGGCGCCCACAGGACGACCGAAAGTCGCGTTTCTGACGGCCGATGTGATGAACTGCGAGTTCGGCACGATCAGAGTCGAACCGTCCGGAAGGCCGATATCCGTCGAACGCACGCTGATACGCCGGATATCGCCCGTCTTGCCGCCGATCTCCACCAGATCACCGATGGTCACAGGACGTTCAGCCAGAAGGATGATGCCGGACACGAAGTTCTGCACGATTGACTGGAGACCAAAACCGATACCGACCGACAGGGCGCTGACCACCCACGTCATGCTGCTGACCGTCACGCCGATGGACGACATGACAATCAGAATGATCCCGATCCACGAAGCATAGGTGAAGATCGTCAGGATCGACGTCTGCCCGCCCTTGTCCAGAGCGGTGGTGGGGAAAAAACGCTTTGTCAGCCACCGTTTCACGATTTTGATGCTGTAATGCCCCACAACCGGGATCAGGAGGCATTTCAGCAGAACATCGAAGGAGAGTGTGACACCGCCGATGCTCTGTCCCAGCACGACTTTGCCGATATTTCCTGAAATCACGCCGAAATCGAAATCACCACCCGACTGCGCCACGGCGACCGCGACAAAGAGCAGAAAAACGCTGAACAGACCGGACAAAACGGTCATCATCTGGTCAATGATCCGGTCAGGCATTCCCATGGAGACGAAATAGCGGCCGATCCGCCCGGCGCTCAGGAGTTCGGTTCTGGAGAAATCGTTGACCAGAAGATAGACCAGCGCGAGGCCGAACAGTGTGATGACCATGGAACAGACCCATGACAGGGTCGTATAGCCGAGCGGAATATACCCCAGCAGCATGGCGATAATACTGAAGACAGAGACAAGGGAGAGAAGCATTCTCGTCACCCGGCCCAGCATGCTCTGACGCACCACGCCACCTTCCGCGATCGGGGCGGGATGACGTTCAATCTGGAGCGGGATCGACAGAAGCAGCGGAGCGGCAAGGAGGATGAACCCGGCATCCAGCAGTTGCACCGTGGTCTGGCCCAGTCCGGCTTCCATATCAAAATACCGTAACGCGCCACGGAAGAAGATCAGCAGCGCGAACCACACCACATGCCAGCGCAGGGCTTTCGCCGCATTGTCGCTGATCGGGAGCACCCGCCAGTCCGGGTTTGTGGGAGAGAGCGTGGCGAAGCCTGCTCCCAGAATGAAACCGATCAGCGGAATCTGTGTGCTGATCATGCCCGCCATACTGGCGAGAGCGCTTCCATCCGGCATATCGCCGCCCGTAAGACCGAGCCATAACGCACCGGCGGACAGCGAGGCGCAGACGAGGCAGAGGGGCGCGAACAGAGCCGCCGCCGTGACACGCCGCAGCCTTCCATCCGGCAGCACTCTGGCGGCTGCCCGCCTCACCTGACGCAAAAGCAGAAAAGGCGCTGCAATCAGGCAGCCAGCGGCGGCGAAAGCCCCGAGCAGACGGGCGATTCTCCACCCCCGCACATCCTGGATGATGGTTTTGCGGGCTTCCGAATACAGCGTCAGAACACTCTGTTCGGTTGCGGAAAACTCGTTTGATACGCTCAGCCAGAATGTCGGTGTGACCGGGGAAGCAAAGCTCTGGAGAAGCAGGGCCTGTTGCACGGCATCCGTTCTCTGACTGAGGACTTCCGAAAGAGCCCGCGCCTCCAGCGCGTAAAGACGCGCACGCATGAGACGACTGTTCAGATCATTCTGGGCCCGCAGGAGCAGTTGGCGTTGTCTGGTGATTGAAGCGGGCTCCGACGACGCATCTTTCGCGGGCGCTGTCCCGAGAACATCCAGAAGGTTCTTGTAGGTCTTCTCGTATGGCTCGAGTCTGGCGACCATGCCCTTGGCGGAAGCTTCATCCGTGGAAGCCTGCTGCGCCAGTTCATTCACGGCGATCTTGTGGACCCCGCCTGTTTTCCGCACATCGATTCGAGCCTGATAAACGCTCCGAATGGATGCTTCCAGACTATTCAGGGCATTGTCAGAGACAACGGTTGCGGGAACGGCAATGAGGGAATCCTGATCGGGCGCATCGTCGGCAAAAGCCGGAGACATCATGAACAGCGCCATCAGGCACAGAAAAAACCCCTGAAACAGATCTTTTTTCAGCGCGGAAACCTGATCATCCTGCCGCTTGCATATTCCAAACATCAACAAACCTGCCCGCCATTCCACTCTCACAGATGGCGCTGACCGTGGGTCACGCACATCAGATGATCTCATTGATAACTCACAGAAAGCATTTTCGTTCGCTTCGGGCCAACAGTCATTCCCACCGCTTCGTCTTTTCGTCATGATACGGCTGTCTCATGAAGGCTTGGCTTACGATGGCCGCTTGCAACGTGCGGACAAGCGTCTTGGTCGCTGATTTTCCTTCTGTCTGGCTGGGAGGCCCGATGCCGCATTCCGATACGTCGCGCGAACTGACTGTGCGTGGCCTTGTTCTGGGCGCCCTGATCACCGTCGTCTTCACCGCTTCCAACACCTATCTGGGTCTGAAAATCGGGCTGACCTTCGCCTCCTCGATCCCGGCGGCCGTGATTTCCATGGCCGTCCTGAGACTGCTGGGAGGCGGGAGTCTCCTTGAGAACAATATGGTCCAGAGTCAGGCCTCCGCAGCCGGAACCATCTCGACCGTCTTCGCCGTTTTCCCGGCTCTGATCCTGATCGGCCACTGGAACCATTTTCCCTTTCTTGAAACGGCTGGCCTGACGGCGGTCGGTGGCATGGCGGGCGTTCTGTTCACCATTCCGCTGCGTCGCGCCCTCGTGAACGACAGCCCTCTCCCCTACCCTGAGGGTGTCGCCGCCGCCGAAATCCTGCGCGCCGGACATGAAAGCGCCTCCGGTGAGGCGTCACATCGCGGCCTGAAAGCCCTGATCGGCGGCGCTGCTGTGTCAGCAGCCGTTTCCTTTGCTTCCGGAGGGCTGCGTCTCCTCACCGACGGTGCGACCACCACCTTCGCACTGGGCGCCAGCGTGTTCCGGCTGTCCTCCGGCTTTTCCCTCGCGCTTCTTGGTGCCGGATACCTTGTCGGCGCGGCAGGAGGACTGGCGATGCTGTTCGGCTACATGCTTTCGTGGATCGTGGCTGTGCCCTGGCTGACCGCCACCACACCCAATCCGGATCATCTTGACGCCGCATCCTTCGCCACGTCGGTCTGGGCGCACAAGGTCCGGTTCATTGGCGCAGGAGCCATCGCGACCGCTTCCCTGTGGACGCTCGGAGAACTGGCGATTCCGGTTTTCCGTGGTATCAGAAGCGCACTCGGCAGCACGGCGACCAGCGCAGAGAGGGGGGCCGGCACAGGGGCAGACACAGGGAAAGATCTGTCTGCGCGCACGATCATGATCACAGGCGCATTGCTGTCGGTCGCGCTGTTTCTGCTGTTCAGCCTCTTCCTCTATCCCTTCACCGCACATTTTGTCGTGCCTGCGCTGTTCGGAACGGTTTTTCTGGGAGTGTTCGGTTTTCTGACGGCCGCGACCTGCGGCTATATGGCAGGGCTGGTCGGATCATCATCTTCACCCATTTCCGGCATTGTGCTGCTGGCGACCGTTCTGGTCTGCTCGCTGCTTATGCTGATGGATCATCTGGCGCTGCTCCCATCAGTTTTCTCAGCCGACGATCACCATCTGGCCATCGCCTTTGCGATGGTTATCCTGTCAGCGATCGTGGCGGCGGCCTCCATCTCCAACGACAATCTTCAGGATCTGAAAACGGGGCAACTGGTGGGAGCCTCTCCATGGCGGCAGGAAGGCGTTCTCCTGCTGGGCTGCGGCATCGGTGCGCTTGTTGTGCCTCCCGTTCTGAACCTGCTTTATCAGGCCTATGGTTTTACCGGAGCAATGCCGCGTCCTGATATGGACCCGACACATGTCCTCGCAGCCCCTCAGCCTGCCATCGTCACCATGATCGCTTCCGGTATTTTCAGGCAGAATCTCGACTGGAGCATGCTCGCGATCGGTGCTGCTACCGGCATGGCGCTGGTGGCGCTGGACCGTATCCTGCGTTTCCGCAAACTGTCACTTCCGCCTCTGGCCGTCGGGATAGGCATCTATCTGCCGCCCTCCGTCTCTACGACCCTTGCTGTCGGCGCCTGCCTCGGATGGCTTGTCAAAAAAGCAGCCTCCCGCCGAGACGGGCAGACGGATGAGGGCACCATGATCGCCTCCGGCCTGATCGTGGGAGAAAGCCTGACAGGCGTTGCTCTCGCCGCCGTTTCCGGTCTGACCGGCAGTGACAGTTTTCTGGCGGTCGGCGGCGGCCTTCCCGCTCCATGGAATGGAGTTGCCGGCCTGCTGGTCTTTACTGCCGTCTGTCTGTGGTTTGCCCGCCGTGTCACGAAATCCGGAGGGGCGTGAACGCACCTCCGGTCGCAGACATGCTCAGTTGGATGAAGATCCCAGCGGGATGGAGGTGGAACGCCGCGGCACCATGAAAAGACTCTGGTAGAATGTGATGCCCGGCACAATGTTGTTTGCGACACGCGGGGTATAATTATAGGATATTTCACCCAGAATCAGGTATGTGCCGCCAGACGTCGAGGTGGTGGAACCGGCCGGGATCGCCACACTCGCCCCTACTGTCCGGGGGTCGGTATTGAGCGCACGGCTCCAGACCACTGTCCCTGATTGTCCGTTTGACGCGACCATGATTTCTGAAACCGTCATCTTGGCAGAGCTTGACGGATATGGCTCCAGAACCAGCGTTGAAGCCTGTAGGGCCAGAGTCAGGTCGCTATCCGCCACAGACGTATACTGAGTCGTCACGTCGGCAAGGGCGTGCGCCGCGCCCGTCACCTTACGCGACACCACGACAGCCTCTTCCAGCGCGGTGCCGCCAATCAGCATGATCAGCAGAATGGGTGTAATAAGCGCAAACTCAACGGCTGCAACGCCTTCCCGCGCACGAAGAAAGGCATGGAAGGACTTCATGAAGACGGCTCCACCTTGATCACCGCCGTCGAAATGATCAGTCGTGACCCATTGTTCAGGGTTGCCGCCGTAAAGCCGTCGAGAGACTTCATTACGGGAAGCATGTACATCAGTTCAAACACGACGATACTGCCCGCAGTGCCCGGATCGTAACTCATGGAGTTGGTCACAGCGCCTGAGGAATCAAAGGACAGTTGTGGCGCGGTCGTGCTGGCGTCCGCGAAGCTGCTGACAGAACGCACATTCACAAGAAGGTTGGAACAGCTCATGTACGACGGCAGGACCGCGCAGGCCTGACTTTTGAATTGAGCCGCATTGCCGGAGGCGGGAGCCTGTCCGGTCAGAATTTCTCGCGAAAGCTGGTCGGAAACGGCGTCGAGCGCGCTTTGCGTAAAATAGACGACACTCATCACCAGACTGGCCAGAATCAACGCAAAAAGCGGCAGGCAGACGAGTGCAAACTCAATTGCGGCAACTCCCTTCTGATCGGAAATCCCTTTTCTTGTCTGGCTGAGCAGGACCGAAAAGAACGTCGCTCTACGCCCTGTTCTGCAAGCTGAAGAATGTGTCTGACTTTTCATCCAGCATTCCAGACAATGACCCTGTGAAAGCGCACGGGATGGGACTACCGTTCTGTTGAAGGTAGAACGGTTATAACCTCCCTCTCTCTTAAAAACAGGTTTACGACCTCCAGACAGTCGCCACTCCGTAAGGAATGGGCTCAAGGGCACGCACATGACAGACGCAGCGGACATCCAGCAGACCCGGAGGGAACAGACGACGACGTTCGCCCTGTCGGTGGAGGGCATGACCTGCGCGGCCTGCGCGACGCGGCTGGAAAAAGTCCTGAATCGACTGACAGGTGTGTCCGCCCACGTCAGTTTCGCAACGCACAAGGCGGCGCTCACACTTGTCCCGGATCACGCGGGTCTGAAAGATGTGACGGACGCCGTGGCGCGGGCCGGATTCAGCGTCGTTCCGGAACACGTCACCCTCGCCGTCGAAGGCATGACCTGCGCGTCCTGTAGCGCCAGACTCACCAAGGTTCTGGAGCGTCAGGAAGGCGTGTCCGCCAACGTCAATCTGGCGACAGGAAAGGCCGAAATCGACTTCATTCCGGGCGCTGTTTCGATCAGTGATCTGATCGAAACCGTCACGAAGGCCGGTTTCAGCGCCACCGTGGCCGGCACCGACGACACGGCCCGCAAGGCACGACGCGATCGGGAAAAGCATCGTCTGCAGCTGGAACTGGCCGTCGGCATTCTCCTGACGGCTCCCCTGCTGCTGGACATGGTGGGCGGCATGAATCTGATGCTCCCGCGATGGATTCAGCTTGTTCTGGCCACGCTGGTCCAGTTCGGTCTCGGCGCCAAATTCTACCAGGGAGCATGGGCGGCGCTGCGCGGTGGCGGCGCCAACATGGACGTCCTTGTGGCGCTCGGCACGACAGTAGCATGGTGCGCGAGCGCCGTTATCACCGTCCTAGGGCTTCCGGAGCAGGTCTGGTTCGAATCAGGGGCGACCGTTCTGACACTGGTCACCGCAGGACGGCTGATGGAGACCGGTGCCAGGAACCGGGCGGCTGCCGGAGTGGAGAGGCTGGCGCGGCTCCAGCCGGTCACCGCGCATGTCGAAACACCGCAGGGCGTACAGGATCGTCCGGCGGCCTCTCTCGCTGTCGGCGATGTGTTTGTGATCCGCCCCGGTGAGGCGGTGCCGACAGACGGCGTGATCCTGAGCGGCGAGTCCAGTCTGGATGAAGCGATGCTGACCGGGGAAAGCATGCCGGTCGGACGCGGTCCCGATGATCCGGTACGGGGCGGCACGGTCAACGGCGTCGGGGTGTTGAGGGTCCGGGCGATGGCGGTTGGAGCGGATACGGCGCTGGCCCGGATTACCCGCATGGTGGATGAAGCCGAGGGATCGAAAGCGCCAATAGAACGGCTGGTTGACCGGATTTCCGGTATCTTCGTGCCGGTCATCCTCGCCATCGCCCTGCTGACGCTTGCTGGTGGCTGGCTCGTCACGGGCTCGTTTGACCGCAGCCTGATCAACACGGTCGCCGTGCTGGTCGTGGCCTGTCCCTGCGCGCTGGGTCTCGCCACCCCTACGGCGATCATGGTCGGAGCCGGTCGTGGCGCAGCGGCAGGATTGCTGTTCCGCTCCGCCGAGGCGCTCGAACAGACGGGACGTATCGGCGTTCTTTTAATGGACAAGACCGGCACCCTGACGGAGGGACGTCCCCGCGTGTCAGGCCTGTTCCCGCAGGATGATGCGACTGAATCCTCACTTCTCGCTCTGGCGGCAGGACTTGAAGGAGATTCGTCTCACCCGCTGGCCGGAGCCGTGCGGGACGCCGCGAACGCCCGCCAGATTGCGCCGGATATCGTAGCCGACAACAGGGCCGTTGCCGGACATGGGCTGGAAGGTTCTGTAGGAGGTGTCCCCGTGAGGCTGGGCTCGGCACGCTTCCTTGAAAAAGCGCCGTCAGGTGAGGCCATGAGCGCGATGGAAACGGGGCAGACGCTGATCGGTGTCGAAAAAAGCGGTCGACTTCTGGGCTGGATTGCGGTTGCCGATACCATCCGTCCCGATGCGGCGCAGGCCATCTCCCTGCTGAAACATTACGGCATCCACCCGATCATGGTGACGGGCGACACACTGGCCGCCGCGCGCAGGGTCGCGAACACCGTGGGGATTACCGATATACAGGCCGAAGTTCTGCCCGGTGACAAGGCGGACGCCGTGAAGCAGGCCCGTGCCACTGCTCCCGCCGGCACGCTGATCGGGATGGTCGGCGACGGAATCAACGACGCCCCTGCCCTTGCCAGCGCCGATGTCGGTATCGCCATGGGAAGCGGCACCGACGTTGCGCTGGAAACAGCCGATGTCGTGCTGATGCGTTCCCGTCTTCTGGCGCTGGTGGATGCCGTCAGCCTCTCACAGGCGACCTCGCGCAAGATACGGCAGAACCTCTTTTTCGCCTGTATTTATAACGTGCTGGGAGTCCCTCTTGCGGCTTTTGGCGTCCTGCCCCCCATGCTTTCGGGCGCGGCGATGGCGATGAGTTCTGTCTCGGTCGTGACCAGCGCCCTGCTGCTGAACCGATGGAAACCGCTTGCCACCGTGAATACCGGAGCGCCAGAGCGGAGCTGATCCTGTTCAAATGGAAACGGCTAAACTGATGAAGAGACCCATAAACAATGAGTCAGGGCGCTTGCACTGGACAGCCCGCGCTCAATGCAAGTGCTCCGGCCATCACGGCCAGCAGTGGACAAACCGTGCCGGTGGGTGGATGTTTGGTGCAAAGCTGCTCTGAAAATCAGACACATAATCAAGGGAGAACGATCATGGAATCCACAACGCTCATGGTAGAGGGCATGACCTGTGAGGGGTGTGTATCATCGGTCAAGCGTGCGCTGGAAGCCATTCCCGGAGTGAAATCGGCTGAGCCGTCTCTGGAAAAAGGGACTGTGAAGATTGAATATGACCCGAAGGAAACGGGTCCGCGCAACTTTACGCCGTCCATCGAGGCCGCAGGGTTTGAAGTCGTCGGCTGATTGCAGTCCCCGTCATGGCATGGACGTCATGCGAACAGCACGCGGGGGGGATGCCATCGCCCGTCTTCCCCGAGGCTGGCAGTCATGGCAGAAGCTGTCGACAGACAGGTATGGGCACAGCCCTTCCTGCCTGACAGAATTCGAGACGAACGAGGAATGACAGTGGCGTCTTCAACCGCTTCCCGCCTGCGCAGAAACGTCAGAAACTGGCTCGTTCCGGGCGTGCTTGTCTGTCTCTCGGGCTGTGCCGCCGAGACAGGGCGGATGTGGAACGATACGGATGTGTCCTGTCTTCGCAAGCAGATGGGCAGCGCTGTCCACCTGTCGTTCCCGTTGGCGGCCAATACCTGCCAGCGCATGACCAATCATGGCTTCATAATCGGCGAGGCGAAGGCGAAGCCCATACCGCTTGAGCTGCACAATGCGCCCGACCTACAGGCGATGGCGGAAGAATACGGCTACAGCTACAGCAAATAGGCTGTTTCAGCTTTCCAGTTCAACATCCCAGTAGAGATAGTCCCGCCAGCTATCGTGCAGATAGTTCGGAGGGAAAGCCCGCCCGTTATCCTGCAATTCCCAGGAGGAGGGCTGGGCAGGCTGCCGACGCGGGAACATGCGGATTTCGTGCGGCATCCGCGAGCCTTTCAGCAGATTACAGGAACTGCACGCCGTGACGATGTTTTCCCATGTCGTCCGTCCCCCACGGCTGCGGGGAATGACATGATCGAATGTCAGTTCGTGGGTGGGTAGCTGGTCATGGCAGTACTGGCAGGAGAAGTTATCCCGCAGGAAAAGATTGAAGCGGGTGAAGGCCGGTCGGCGCGCCGTAGGGACGTATTCCTTGAGCGCGATAACGCTCGGAAGACGCATGCTGCAACTGGGGGAATGCACTTCCTCGTCATATTCGCTGAGCACGGATACGCGGTCGAGACAGACAGCTTTGATCGTATCCTGCCACGACCAGAGCGACAGCGGAAAGTAGGAAAGAGGTCTGAAATCTGCGTTCAAAACGAGCGATGGATAGTGCATACTGCCAGACGACAAGGCGCGCTTCCTTTTCCCGGAGACGGCTCATGATCCTCATTTGGCAAACTCGAAACTGCACACCAATGGGTCACGCGTCGTCGAGAAGTGTTACCGAAGTATAAGCGCAGCTTTTTTCAGACTGCAAGAAAAGTTCGGTCCATGAATCATGAGTTTTCCGTGACAGTCAGTCTGCCCCCCACCTCCCGTCCGACCACAGAGCCAGGATGACGCCACTTTTTTACAAGCAGGACCATTGGGTTACACGCTTTGCGCCCAGTCCTACCGGCCCTCTTCATCTTGGCCACATTGCCGCAGCTTTTTTTGCACGGCGTCATGCCGGGCACGGTGGGCGGTTCCTGCTCCGCATTGAGGATATCGACACCGTGCGCTGTCGCGAGGTTTTCATTCAGGAAGCTCTGGACGATCTGGGGTGGATGGGACTGCACTGGGAAGGCGATGTTCTCCGGCAGTCAGAGCGCATGCCGCTCTATCGGCAGGCTCTTGATACCCTCCGGCAGGAAAGGCTGATCTACCCCTGCTTCTGTTCGCGGACCGATGTCGCGCGGGAGGCGGCGGCGGCATTTTCCGCCCCCCATCACGCCCCGGACGGAAGCCTGCTTTATCCCGGCACATGCCGCCTGCTGGATGATGCGGAACGGATGCGCCGGATCACCGCCGGTCTGCCATACGCCCTGCGTCTCGACGTTCAGAAGGCGCTGGACAGGCTGGGCACGCCATCCCTCACCTATCAGGAACTCGGCCACGGCAGCGTCGCCTGCCACCCCGGCCTTTTCGGCGATGTCATACTGGCGAGAAGGGACACTCCCGCCTCCTATCATCTGTGTGTCACCCATGATGATGCGGTTCAGGGCGTGACACTGGTAACCCGTGGGGAAGAATTGCGGGATGTCACGGCGGTTCACCGCCTGCTTCAGGAACTGATGAAGTGGCCCGAGCCTGTCTATGCTTTTCACCCTCTGCTCACCGATGCCGCTGGTAGAAAACTGTCAAAACGTGATGGAGCCCTGTCCATCAAGGCCATGCGTGAGAGTGGCAGGAGTCCCGAAAACATAAAAAAGGTCATAGCGGACAGCCATCTGATATAGCGCGCTTCTTTTGGTCTCCGGGTCAGGCTTCTCGCGTGGATCAATGGATCGTCATGATGCCTGACCGGGATTGGCCAAGGAAGGCTTGCACACATGACGCTTTCATGGAGAGCCGGCTCATGTCGCGCACGATTATTGCCCGGTCTCGGTGAGTGTAGCTTGGCCGATGGGTTCAGGAACGCGCGGTTGTTGAAACAGCCCCTCATCCAAGGATGACTCATTCCCTGCCACAAATGCTTTTCTGAGGTGGCGTCCGTGGATTGCCTGAATCTTATAGTGTTGAGAGAATCCACAGACTATTCAACGGCGGATTCAATATCACCTTCGGTCGGACGCCTCGTTATAGCAAACGACACACATCAGAGCAGATCCATGTGATGGATCATTCCAGCACGCCCTGAGAGACAGCCCATCCGGTCATCATGCGAGCTTCGATCGCGATGCCTGCTCTCAGGCTCCCCACGTCGATATCAATGTCCAGTCTGTCACTCCTGCCCACGATCCCACAATGCGGGCAAACACGACCGTTCATCCGGATATGTGTCTTCCAGGCAGCGCTTCCCACAAGAATGAAACAGCTCCTTCGTCATGACATTCAGGGAGGGGAGAGCAAACATAACGTATCTTTCTTGCCACATCCGTAATTCACCTCTTCGGGACGGTCGGATCAGACGTGGTGCGGCCATGATTTTGAATTGACAATGAGTCGCATTCCTGATCAGAACGCCTTGTTGCGAATGATTATCATTTATGTCAAAAAGTGTATCGGGAGGCACGAGAGTGAGTCACCAGCAGAGACCGATTTCCGGAAGAATTGCTGATACCGCGTCAGGTCTGGCGCTTTTGGGAACAACGTTGTGGTTCGGCATGCAATCCGCGGCTTTTGCCGCTGACTCCGATCATACGGACGGCAAGAACAAAAAAGCAGCCCGCCGCAAGGACTATAAACAGCAGAAAGCGATCCCGTCTTACGAACAGATCGAAGTCATCGGTCAGTTCAGGAACCGTTCGCCTAAATTTACGGCCTCCCTGATTGACACGCCCAAGAGCGTTTCAATCATATCGCGTAAAATTCTCGATGATACGGCCTCTCATACGCTTGCTGACGCGCTGCGCAACGTGCCGGGCATCACCATGGGCGCGGGCGAAGGCGGCAACCCGGTAGGAGATCGGCCATTCATTCGTGGGCAGGACGCGCAGTCGAGCACGTTTGTCGACGGACTGCGTGACGTCGGCGCCCAGTCGCGCGAGACCTTTAACGTCGAGTCCATCGAGGTCATCAAGGGAGACACCGGAGCAATCAGCGGCCGTGCAGGCGCTGGCGGTGCGATTGTCATCAACAGCAAGATGCCGAAGCTCACGAACTCCATTGAAGCCAATGTCGGTTTCGGCAATGCCGACTACAAACGTTCGACATTTGACGGAAACTGGCGGATATCGCGCACCGGAGCCTTCCGCTTCAACCTGATGGTTGATGACGAGGACAAGGCCGGACGCGGCCCCACCCACTTCCAGCGCTACGGTCTCGCGCCTTCCCTCTCCTTCGGGCTGGGCACGCCGAACCGTATCACGCTGATGTACTACCACATGCAGAATTTCGACACTCCGGATGTCGGAATTCCCTACAATAACCCTACTTTCAATGCCAGAAAGGATGGCGTCGCCCGTGTTTTCGGCGCGGGAAGCGGTGCGCCCGTCACTATTCCTTCCAATACATGGTACGGACTCAAGGATCGAGACCGCAACCACGATGGCATCGATATGGGAACACTGCGGCTGGAGCATGATTTCAGCCCCAACCTGCATATACGGAACACCACCCGTTATTCAGAGACCACGCAGAACGATATCTGGACGATGCCCGACGACAGCCAGGGCAATATCTATTACGGATATGTCTATCGACGCATGAACAGCCGTATCTCAACTCTGGACACAGCGACCAACCAGACAGATTTCTACGGCAACGCCAACATTCTCGGTTTCAAGAACGGCTTTGCAATGGGAACGGAATTTACCCGTGAACAGGGTAAAAACGATAGCTATGCCGCCTATGTAAACGGCGTGAATGTGACTTCAGGCACCAATTTCACGCATTGCGCCACCGCACTCGCCTTTTCCTCCGGCACCTGCACGACGATCCTTAACCCCAATCCTCGTGACGCTTACTCGGGCGATATCGTCCGCGCGCATAATCCCAACAGCACGCGCTTTGACACGAAAGCCGTCTATCTCACCGACACGATTACATTCATGCCGCAACTGCTTGGAAATTTCGGTGTGCGGTTCGACAATGTGCAAAGCACCTATCGATCCAGCACCGCCGAATATGGACGGGGTGACAACCTGTTCACCTATCAAGGCGGTCTGGTTTACAAACCGGCGCCGAATGGCTCGATCTACGCCTCCTATGCGACTTCGGCGATACCGTCTGGAAACTCAGTCGGACAAGGCGCGGATGACAGCTCTCTCGCTCCGGGTCGCGGCAGCACGATTTCCGGAGATACCCTCAAGCCGGAGCGTGACCGGACAATCGAGGTCGGCACGAAATGGAGCTTCTTCCACAACAGGCTTTTCCTGACAGGCGCCCTGTTTCAGATCGACGCAACCAACTTCAAGATCACAACCGCTGACGGCGGCATCTCCAACGGGGGCACAAAGCGCACCCGTGGTGGCGAAATCAGCTGGAACGGACATCTCACAAAGTGGTGGGAAGTTTCCGGAGGCTACTCCTATCTCGATGCAAGGCTGATGAAGAACGGCGGCTCAGGCGCCAGCGCCGGGCTTATGGACGGACGCCGCGCACCAAACACACCAGCAAACAGCCTGTCTTTGTGGAATACATTTGAGCCTACGCACGATATCAAGCTGGCTGGCGGTGTGTACTACATGAGCAAAGTCTACGGAACCGATTCACCTACGGTCCCCAAGTTTGTTCCCGCCTACTGGCGCTTCGACTTTATGGCGAGCTATCATTTCATGCAGCATTACACGCTGCAGCTCAACATTCAGAACATCGCCAACAAACGGTATTTCACGCAGGCTTACGCAACACATTATGCGTTGCAGGGTGCCGGGCGCACCGCAATGGTCAACCTGAATGCCCGTTTCTGATCCTTGTGAAGATCCTCTCAGCCTTGCCACGCGACTGGCAAGGCTTGGAGACGCGGACGCTCAGCTCGCGGTCGGCCAGATGCTCCTTAACGGGATCGGGGCCGACCGCAACGAGAAAAACGCCTTTTTCTGGTTTCTGACCAGCGCCCTTCAGGGCGTTCCGATGGCGTGCAACATGGTTGGTCGGTGTTGTGAGCTTGGTTGGGGAATACCGGTCAACAAGCCTGAAGCCATGCTGTGGTACCGCCGTGCGGCCGAAGCCGGGTTGGACTGGGGCATGTATAACTATGCCACCGGGCTGACTCTGGGATGGGACAGTGAGCCGGATATCGAAGCGGCATTTGAATGGTTCAAACGGGCCGCTTCGCTGGGCCATTGCAAATCCTTCAATATTATCGGTGGATTCTACGAAGATGGATGGGCCTGCAAAGGCGATCTGCATCGTGCCCGCGCCTGGTACGCCAAGGCAGCCCGATGCGGAGATTTTCGCGGACATTTCAACTTAGGTCGCTTCCTGTTAAAGGAAAGCCGTTTTTCAGAAGCCAATGAACATTTTTCCCTTGCCCGACAATCGGCAACGGCTGAGTTTATAAAGAAGATGGATGAGTTTCTGCTTGATGCAAAAGACATCAGCGAAGTGAATTAAAAAACTCTGATGCGTGTCTTTACATGAATGAGACTACGTATTTTTCCGGGATTTCATACAGAATAAATGGATAAATACTTCTCCGGCAGTCGTCTGCCATCAGCGACGACATGGCCACTGACTGTTCCATATCTCCTTCTGACGAAGCAAAAACACCCGGAAGCGGCATCATGACTGGGTGGATTGCGTGCTCGACAGGCAATGTGCGGGATCATCGTCCAACACTGGTCTGAACCCCACAAGATCGTGAAATCGTATTAAAAATTGCCATGCAAACTGAATGATATTCGCATACGACATCCTTCTTTGCCTTCCAGACCGGACTTCCGAAAATATTTTAACCGCTCAGCGTCGTTTTTATGATGCAAGCAGCCTGTTCCTCATTGTGGAAAAAACCTCTATTGTGCCGCGCCGTCGGCGTGGGGCCGACCACCGGAGCCCAAGAACTCCGGACTTCATTTCCCAGGATTGAAACCTATGTCCTTCATTGCCGACCGCCTGAACAAGATCAGCCCGAGCCAGACCATTGCCATCACGGCAAAAGCGCGCGCTCTCAAGGCGGAAGGCCGGGACATCATCAGCCTCTCGGCAGGCGAGCCGGACTTCGACACCCCCGCCAGCATCAAGGCGGCGGCGATCAGGGCGATCGAAACAGGTCAGACGAAATATACGGATGTGCCCGGCACGCACGCCCTGCGCGCCGCCGTCGCCGAGCGCTTCAGGCTGGACTCCGGACTGGATTACACGCCCGAGGAAATCATCGTCTCCACCGGCGGCAAGCAGGTGATCTACAACGCCATGGTCGCCACCATCAACAAGGGTGACGAGGCGATCATCCCCGCTCCGTGCTGGGTGTCCTATCCCGACATCGTGGCGCTGGCTGACGGAGTCCCCGTGATCGTCCCGTGCCGTGCGGAAAACGGCTTCAAGCTGACCGCCGAAGAACTTGAAGCCGCCATCACGCCGAAGACCAAGTGGTTCTTCCTGAACTCACCCTGCAACCCGACGGGCGCGACCTACTCTGCTGAAGACCTCCGTCCGCTGTGCGATGTGCTGCTGAAGCACCCGCATGTCTGGATCTTCACCGACGATATCTACGCCAAGCTGGTCTATGACGGCTTCAAACCCGCGACCATCGTGCAGGTCGAACCACGTCTGCGTGACCGCACCGTCACCATGAATGGCGTCTCCAAGGCCTATGCCATGACCGGCTGGCGCATCGGTTTTTCCGGCGCACCGCTGGAACTGACCAAGGCGATGAACAAGCTACAGGGTCAGTCCACCTCCAACCCCTGCTCCATCGCGCAGGCGGCGGCGCTTGAGGCTGTCAGTGGTCCGCAGGACTTCATCGACACGATGTGCGAGACCTACCGCGAGCGCCGCGATCTGGTCGTGTCCATGCTCAATCAGGCTTCCGGCATCACCTGCGGTCGTCCGGAAGGCGCGTTTTACGTCTTCCCGTCGATGAGCGGCTGCCTCGGCAAGCGCACCCGGAAAGATGTGGTGATCGACACCGACGAGGCCTTTGTGACGGCCCTGCTGGACGAAGAAGGCGTTGCCGCCGTGCATGGCTCAGCCTTCATGTTCGCCGGACATTTCCGCGTGTCCTATGCGACCGACACGGAAAGCCTGCGTGAAGCCTGCACCCGTATCCAGCGCTTCTGCGCCAGCCTGATCTGAAAACGGAGACCCGCTCGCCATGACCGCTCACGCCTCGGGGCCAACACTCGCCCATCGTCTTGAGGGACTTCCCGCTCCCGCGACCATCGAAATGGCGCGACGGGCCAGAGAACTGAGAGCCGAGGGGCACAAGGTCATTTCACTGGCGCTTGGCGAGCCTGACTTTCCGACGCCTGCCGTCGCCGTGGAAGCGGCGCATCAGGCAGCACTGGCGGGCAAGACGAAATACCCGCCAGTGGATGGCACACCGGAACTGAAAGCGGCCATCGCCCGCAAGTTCAACCGTGAAAACGGGCTGGACTTCGCCATGGATGAACTGATGGTCTCGAACGGCGGCAAGCAGGTGATCTTCAACGCCTTCATGGCCACCATCAATCCGGGTGATGAGGTGGTCGTACCCGCCCCATACTGGGTAAGCTATCCTCTGATCGCCAGAATGTTCGGTGGCGTGCCGGTCCATCCGGTCTGCGATGAGGCCGATGGTTTCAGTCTGAAACCCGAACGCCTCGCTGCCATCATGACATCCCGCACCAAATGGCTGGTGCTCAATTTTCCCAACAACCCGACGGGTGGACTGTGCCCGGAAGACGATCTGCGCGGAATTGCCGAAATTCTTCGGGCGTATCCGGATGTCTGGATCCTGTCTGATGAGATTTACGAACATCTCGTCTTCGATGACAATCGCTTCACCTCTTTCGCCGCGATCGCGCCGGACCTGAAAGACCGGATCGTCACCATGAACGGCGTCGCCAAAGCCTACGCCATGACCGGCTGGCGTGTGGGTTATGCCGGAGGGCCGAAGCGACTGATTGCCGCGATGCGGAGCGTCCAGAGCAACGCCACGTCAGGCGTCTGCACGGTCGCGCAGGCGGCAGCGGCAGCGGCGCTGGATAGCCCGCCGGACCTGATCCGCGATATGGTCGCCACCTATGAGCGCCGCCGTAACCTGATGGTCGCCGCTCTCCGCGATATTCCCGGCTTCACCTGCGCCAACCCTGCGGGCGCTTTTTACGTCTATCCGGGTATTGCCGGATGTCTTGGCCGCACCAGTGCCGGTGGACGCAGGCTGGACACGGATACCGATTTCGCCATGGCGCTACTGGAAGAAGCGCATGTCGCCACTGTGCCGGGCAGCGCCTTCGGGCTGGCTCCGTACCTGCGGCTGTCCTGTGCGACGGGGGATGACACGTTGAAAGAGGCGTGTGAACGCCTTGCCGGGTTTGTTCGAGCGCAAACATAACCGGCTGTTCTGGCCGAGACAGCAGAACGTCACCCTCGGAAAAGCCTGTCCGGCAGGCACGACAAGAACGGGCCATATCTTCCGTCTCACTCGCCCGGAAGGCGGTGAGACGTAAGAACCGTCTACGGACGGTTCAGCTTGCTGACCTTACTTTTTCAATCCCACCTCGCAGACATCTCCCGCATGAACGGTCCCTCGGGGCGTGTCATCAACAACGTTCAGAGACTTACGGGTAATCTTCCCCGATATGGTCGTAGGCAGCCTCTCCACGAAGCGGACCTCTTTAAGCCCTACCCACCGCCCCAATACCTGCTGCACCTGTCCGATAATGTCCTCAGCAGACGATGACCTGTCGAGATCAGGACCCGTCACAACATAGGCGACCGGTCGTTGTCCTCTCAAACCATCGGAGACTGCCGCCACGGCGCAGTTCTGCACACCTGGGTACGCGGCAATAATCTTTTCGATCTGCACGCCTGAAATACGGCGTCCTGCGACCTTGATGACGTCGTCCGTGCGTCCCAGCAAGTGAATGGCTCGATCTGCGTCGATCGTGCCTTCATCGAACGTGCGATAATATCTGCCCGTTTCATCAAGATACATTGAAGGAGCGACAACTTTCCGATCCTTCCATAGACCCGCCAGACAGCCGGGAGGCAGCGGAAGAGACAGAACAATCTCACCGCATGGTTCTTCAGCGACGGACGGCATGATGACAGGCCGGAAGCCTGGAGCGGGTCGGCCGATATCGTTTGCAGCAGCGAATGATTCACAGTCCACCAGTCCGAAGAAATGGGCGGCAATGCTCCAGCCGGTCTCAGTCTGCCACCAGTGGTTGGCGACCGGGCACTGAAAGTATGATCGCGTCCAGTCCAGAAGCGTCGGGTCCGCATATTCTCCAGCGACAAAGACATGAGCTAGAGCAGGAAGACTCACCCCGGAACTGGCGCGACTTTCCCGTCGTATCACCCGCATCTGGGTAGGCGTCGTGAAGAGACACTTTACCGCGTGCTCACGGCAGAGCGCCGCAATGGCTGATGATGAGGCTCCCGCTTCCACGATCACACTCGTACAGCCAACGAACAACGGAGCGTAGAGACCGTAGGAATGCCCGACGACCCAGCCGAGATCGGATGTGGTGAAGAAAATATCTCCGGGTTTGCAGCCGTAGATAAGTTCCATGGACAAAGCGAGGGCCACGGCATGTCCGCCATTGTCGCGCACAATCCCTTTAGCATTGCCTGTCGTTCCGGATGTATGAAGAATATACAAAGAATCTTCAGACCGCACCATCACCGGCTCTACGGGAACAGAATTCTCCAGTGTATGAAAATCATGGTCGCGTAGAGGCAGGAGTGTCGCCGGACAGACATCCCGCTGCACGATCACACAGGCCTGCGGTCTGTGCGTCGCCGCTGTAAGCGCCTCGCTCAGAACAGGTGCGGACGGAACGGGTATCTGCCCCTGAAAGCTGCAACTGGCGATGATGACGACCTTCGGGGCCACATCATCAATCCTGCGCGCGAGTTCAGGCCCAGCGTAACCGGCAAAAACCACGACATGCACGGCCCCGATCCGGGCGCAGGCCAGCATGGCGATGGCCGTTTCGATCATCGTCGGCATGGCGATCAAGACACGATCGCCTTTCTCCACTCCTAATGACCGCAGACCACCGGAAAAACCGGCTACCCTGCCCTGCAATTCCCGATAAGTGATAATCTGCCGTTCCCTGGTCCCACAGGAATGCCAGATCAATGCCGCCTGTTCACCGCGACCACTCTCCACATGCCGGTCCACGGCGTTATGGCAGGTGTTGAGCGTGGCGTCGGGAAACCAGTCATGCCAGCCATCCCTCCGCTCACGACACGCACTCACAGGCGCCTGCTGCCATGTGACGTGACGCGCCGCAGCCAGCCAGAACTGCTCCGGCTGGTTCAGGGCCGCGTCATACATCGTCTCATATGTCGTCCACGGAAGCATGGCGTCTTGCTCTTCTCAGCCTACAGGCACGTCTTTTCCGGTAATCTGGCTGGCCAGCCACGCAGCATCACGGGAGACGCCGGAAAAGCGCCCCGATCCCCATGTGTGCAGCCACGGCAGTCCGAGAAAATAGAACCCCGGCGCATCGGTCACGCCGCGATGCCAGACCGGCTTGTTGGCTCCGTTGAAGACCGGCACATCGATCCAGCGATAGTTCGGACGAAAGCCGATGCACCAGACGATCGAGGTAATTCCGGCGGCCTTCAGGTCCAGCGGAATGTTGCTCTCATCGGGTTCCCAGACGGGCGCATACGGCGCTTCGATCGGCGCACTGATGCCTTCGCGGGCGATGTAGGCGTCAATGGACTTCTTGATGTCGGCATTGGTCTTGTCCGCATCATCAAGATTCTCTGTCAGATCCGGCGCGAAATGCGCCACTTCGTCACGGATTGTCTCCAACGTGCCGTGCAGGCCCACGCCGTCCTTCGCAAAAAGCCGCAGATCAAGGTCATGCCCACCATTCCGACCGGTCACATAATGATTGGTCTTGTCCCGTGCGCCATCTCGCAGAGGATGATTGTCCACTGTGAGGTCGTAGAAGTGCATGTCCGCAAGCCAGTCAACCACATCGCGACCACGATAGAAGCGCGAGACACGCGGAGCGGAACCGACACAGAGATGGACCTTGCGTTTTTCAAGAAAAAGATCCTCGACAATCTGAGCGCCGGACTGACCACTGCCTACCACCAGAACAGCCCCTTCCGGAAGCTGGGTGGCATTGCGGTAATCCTGTGAATGAACCTGAAAAATTGAAGAATCGATCGCGCTGGCATATCCGGGGATAACGGCGTCCTGATAGGCGCCAGATGCTATGACCACATGTTGTGTGTGCCAGACCACTCCGTCCGCCACCACACGATAACCACCGTTTTCATGGCGTGTGATGGATGTAACGGGCGTGTTTTCACGTAGCGGAGGATCAAAAGAATCTACAAAGCCTTTGACGTATTCGATGATTTCCTGCTTCATCATAAATCCGTGCGGATCATTTCCTTTGTAGGGATGACCGGGCAGTTCACATTGCCAGTTCGGCGTCACCAGACAGAAATTGTCCCAGCGTTCATCATCCCACGAGTGGCAAGCTGCTTTCGCCTCAAAGACAATGTGCTCCACCTTCTCGCGGCAGAGATACCAGCTCATGGAGAGTCCGGCCTGTCCACCACCCACGATGATGACAGGAATGGATTTTTCTTTCTGTGTCATAGGACGATTCCGTCTCAGTATCTGAAGGACAGGACGCGCACCAGCGCATCGGGTCGATTGAGGAAGGGCGTGCAGCTTTCTCGGATCAATTGAAGCTGACCAAGCGCGCGACTACACGGAAAGCCGTAACGCGCGCGGACACGCTCGCTGGCTTCCGTCAGAGCCGTGTCCGCCTTTTCAAGAAATTCCCGGACCGGATAATCCTGACCGGGAACAAAGTGGTCCTGTATGACCAGCGACGGGGAATAGCAGTCAGCCTCTTTTCCATCAGGCCAGCGAACGTGAAAGATCATTTCAGGCACGTTTCAAAACTCCTGAATCGGGGAGCGCCACATGGGGCAAGGCTGCCAGCCGCCCATATGCGCGGAGATGACGATCAGCCACGTTGCGCCAGTCGAACCGGCTGGCTGTCGCCGGACCGCCACTCTGAAAGCGGTTCTGACTGCTTGCGGTCAGAGCCTCACGCAACGCGCTGACAAGTGTTTCAGGACGCTCCGGCTGGCACCAGAAAGCCTCAAGAGTGTGGAAATGCTCCTTGAAGGGAAGTATGGCTGGCACCACCACAGGAGTACCGCAGGCCAGCGCCTCCAGCGGACACAGACCAAAACCCTCCATCTGCGAGGGATAGGCCAGCACGGAAGCCAGCCGGTAGAATACAGGCATATCGTCATCCGGAACGGTTCCGGTAACGGTCACCGCGCCGGCAAGCCCGCTGGCCTGCACCCGTTCATTGAAAAGACGGCGATAATCAGAGTGGTCCAGCAGGGACGCACCTCCGGCGACCACAAGATGCAGCTCCTGATTCTGCCGATAGAGGATTTCAAACGCATCCAGTAAAAACAGTGTGTTTTTACGACATTCTATCCCGCCAACCGACAGGATAAGACGGGCGTTCTGTGGAAGCCCGTACCGCGTGCAGAGCTGATGGTCACGCGGTCCCATTTCTGGAACAAATCTTTTCAGATCAACACCATTTCCAACAACAGGGGCATGCCGTCCATATCCGGCAAGTATCCTTTCTTCCCAGAGCGGGCTGACCGTAAAGAGCTCGGTCGCAGCTGTCAGTCCCCGCTCCTGACGCGCCGCAACGCCGGGATGAGAGAAAGCATCCAGATGATGAACCGTGCGCGCGAAACCCCGTATCCGCCCCTCCTCCACCAGTGCAGCCAGAGCATTGGCGCTTATCGGGTCCTGAGCGTGCAACACATCAAAATGCGCATCGGCCCTTAGTGAATCACGAATCTCAACAATGCGTCGCTCCACCAGCGTCGGCAGATCATGCACATGGGCAGCCGGGATGCAGCGGGTGGCGCAACGGGGTGTGCGGAAGAAACCGTCTCCCGTCACATCCGGGGCAATCAGCGTAACGTCATGCCCATCATCTTGCAGGGTTTCCGCCAGAGCCATGCCATGCACCACGCCGCCACGCGGGTTGGTCGAATGGGTCAGAATGCCGATCGAGAGTGTCATGGCGCAAAGCCCATGAGTGATGTTTGTTCCAGATTCCAGAAGGTTTCTTTCTCACCAGCCCATGTCACATCCACCCGGAGCGTATCGTTGCACAGGCCAATGACAGAAGCTGCAATGTCACGTCCACTGAACCGGGCCATGATCACTTCAGCATCCTCGGGACGCGCCGTCAGCAGATACCCATAGCTGGGAAATGCGGACAGCCAACGCTCCATCGAGGTGTCATCAGGACGGGGAATGTCATCAAGCGTAATGCTCATGCCAACACCTGAACATTCGGCCAGCATGAGAGCCGTGCCCAGAATCCCCGCCATGCTGATGTCCTTGGCGGCACGACTCAGGCCATCTTCCGCAATGGTGGGCAGGAGTTCGATATCGCCGCGAAGACGGGCCGCTCCCTCCGTGCAACACAGCGCGGAACTGGCATCCCAGAACGGGTGTGGATCATGCCAGCGGCCGCGCAGGTCGATGGCGGCGATCAGAACCTCGCCCGGCTGGGCATCGAAGCTGGTCAGCAGATGCCGGGCACGCCCGAGGATCGCGACCGACAAGGAGTTATGGGTGCTCCGCATGTTGGTATGACCGCCCACAACAGGCACATCATAAGTGCGTGCGCCGTCATACAGCCCTGTCAGGATGGAGGCGGCCGCCTCAGACGTGTCGCTCCACAGAGCATCCACCACGGCGACGGGACGACCACCCATCGCAGCAATGTCGCTGACATTGACCATGACGCCGCAATAACCCGCGAACCACGGCATCGAGCGGACAAAACTGTCCTGAAATCCCTCACTGGCCAGAAGAAGATAACCATCTCCATCCGGGATCGCGGCGCAGTCATCACCCAGACGAATGGCATCGCGGCTGGCGGGCTTCAGGATGGCCGCGACTTCAGCAATGTCCTGCTTTCCGGCAAGGGCGCGGCCATGACGAAGCGTGCGGAGGAGTGTGGCGAGTTGTCCTGTCATCACGCCACCTGTCTGGTCCGTGGTTGCGGACGCAGCAGCCATGTCTGGTCCTGACCATGCGCCGGATAGCGTGACAGGTCGGCCTCCATGTCATGGTGCGGCAGGCCGTGCAGGGTCACAGAACCGAGACTCTTCCAGTGCAGGCGACGGAAAAACAGCACGTTCTGTTCCTGCACCTGCGCCAGAAAACGTATCGCTCCAAGACCGTGCGCCGTGCAGACCGCCATGCGGATCAGTTCCGCTCCAATGCGTCCGAGCTTGCGGTGATCCGCATGGACCGCCAGACGGGAACCACGCCACACACCGGGTTCCGGCTCATGGATACGCACGGCTCCCACAATCCGGTCCGGCATTCCCGCCATGCAGCAGGCGGCAATAATGGGAATGGCGGTTCCGTCGATCGCATCCCGATCATCATTTTTGAAAACCTTCTGCTCATGACAGAAGACCTCACGACGCAGCGCGTGGTAGCCAGCCCGTTCCCACGGCGTACGGGCAAGACGCACGACATATTCCGTAGGAATGAACGGCCGGTCTTCCACGTCTTCGAGGATCGTGCTCATTGCTCGTACGCCGAGAGCGAGGAGCAGGCGCCACACCGACCACACCCGGCCCGGATATCGGTGGATTTCATGCTGGCTTCCCGGAGCATGCGCCCCAGCGGCGCCAGAACGGACTTCATGAACTCGGCTGAAGGTGGCGCATGATTTTCCAGCGGCGTGCCGGAAATCGGCACGAACGGCACCACGAAGGGATACACCCCGAGCGCAATCAGACGCTCGGCGAGGGCCAGAATATCCTCAGCGCTGTCTCCAAGCCCAGCCAGAATGTAGGTATTGACCTGTCCCCGCCCGAAGATCGGCACGGCGGACGCGAAAGCCGCCATGTAGCGATCGACGCTGACTGTGGCCTTGCCGGGCATGATCTTCTCGCGCACCGCCTGCGTAGCGGCTTCGAGATGCATGCCCAGACTGTCGGCTCCCGCATCCCGCAGACGCTGGAACCAGCCGTGATCACGTGGCGGCTCGCACTGCACCTGCAACGGCAGGTCCACCGCCGCCCTGATGGCGCGCGCGGATTCCGCCAGCACGGCAGCGCCCCGATCAATCACATTGGGCGTGCCGGTGGTCAGCACCATGTCGCGCACGCCGTCCAGTTCCACAGCAGCTTTGGCGACTTCCGCCAGTTGCGCGGGCGTCTTGTAGGCAATCGTCCGGTCAGCTTCCAGCGACTGGCCAATGGCGCAGAACTGGCAGGACGTGCGCCGGTCGGCATAGCGGATGCAGGTCTGGTGCACCGTGGTCGCCAGCGTGTCACGACCATGCAGAAGAGCGATCTTCCAGTAGGGAATGCCGTCCGCCGTGCTTAACCCGTAGAAGCGCGGAGCTGCCGGGAAATGGATCGTGCCCAGCGCCTGACCGTCGCGCAGCAGCGTGCTGACGCCGCTCTGATCGGGCGGACTGGCCTGAAACGGCGATCGCCGCGCACCGGCTGTATAGACCGGCACCATGATGGTCTGCCCCGCGATGGTGATCGTCTTGTGATCGGAGGGGCCGGCTCCTCCCTTACGGACGATACCGCCGGTCTGCCCGCCGATCTGAAGTCCGAAAGACTGTAGATCCGTGACGAGCTTGCGCCCCGAAAGCGTGCCGAGTGTTGGAACGGTCATGATACGCTCTCATCGCCGGACAAATGAGCCGGAACATTTTCATCGAGATACTGTACAGTTCTGGCGGGACGCCGGTCATGAAGCAGACTCAGCAGTTCAGGCCGTGCGTAATGCCCCACGCTGTCCATCATCCGTTTGCGTTTGGTGATGAGAGCGAAATCGAGATCGGCAATCACCATCCCCTCGCCTTCGGTCAGCGGCGTAGCCAGATGCTTCCCCTCAGGCGAGACAATCGCGGTGAAACAGCCGCCTCGCAGCGGCCCTTCCAGAGCGGGATCACGCGCGACTTCCTTGATCTGTTCTTCCGTGAGCCAACCAGTCGCGTTCACGACAAAGCAGCCGGATTCCAGCGCGTGATGACGGATCGTGACTTCCATCTGATCGGCAAAAATCTGCCCCACCAGCGAACCCGGAAACTGAGCGCAGTGAATTTCCTCGTGCTGGGTCATCAGGGCGTAGCGGGCAAGCGGGTTGTAATGCTCCCAGCACGCCAGCGCGCCGATACGACCGGCGGCGCTTTCGACAACTTTCAGGCCGGAACCATCGCCCTGCCCCCAGACCATGCGTTCATGATAGGTGGGCGTGATCTTCCGGCGTTTGAGCAGGATCTCGCCGGTCGCGTCGAAGATGATCTGCGTGTTGTAGAGCGTCCCTACATCCCGTTCATTGACGCCAAGCACAACGACCATGCCGGTGTCACGGGCGGCTTCAGCCACCATGTCGGTGACCGGACCGGGAATGACGACAGCGCGTTCGTAAAGCTTCAGATGCTCCCCGCCGAAGCGGAAAGCAGGCTGGATGAATGAGAAATAGGGATAATAGGGCACAAAAGTTTCAGGAAAGACCGCCAGTTTCACGCCTTTCCCGGCGGCGTCGCGGATGGCCTGACAGACTTTCCGGGCTGTCCCCAGACCATCGTCACCAAGAACGGGGCTGATCTGGATGGCGGCAGCGCGAACGATACGGGACATGCTTGCGGTCCTCCCTTCTGCCTTCAGAGAGTCCAGGTATTGAGGATGAAGGCGTTGTCACGGCGGGCCAGCAGAATGATGTCGAGCACGTCCTGCGGATTGATCGGCGTGATGCCGGGGATCAGATTCTGCTCGCCGTAGCCGTAGAGAGCCTGAAGCGCGAAGCGGCACGCATAGACTTTACCGCCTTCTTCAAGAATTTTCGCGATCTGCTTGTTGCAGTTCATGTGTCCCGGAAAGGCTTCGTCGCCCAGACGGGGAAAGCCGCGCTGCACGCCAAGGGTGACACCGGGGCCATAGAGCAGAACGGACGTTTCGAAACCTTTTCGGATCAGGCGAGTGGCCTGAAGCAGATTTACAAACCCGACCGAACCTTCATTGGCGACGGTGTGGAAAGTAATGAGGGCTTTTTCACCCGGATTGGCTTTGACGTCCTCAAAAACCTTGTTTTCATAATTGACGAAGCAGTCGCCATCTTTGTGTGGAGCGTGTTCGATTGTCGGCATGGTTTTTCTCCCGTGTGGTGCGGTCTCCGCCAGCAGACGAGACCGACCGAGCTGCGGAAGCGAACGTGGCACGGGGTGTAGTTTGGGTAAAATTTTGTATGGATAACGGTTGTGGTACAATAAAATCAAAACAAAACATCTGTCGCTTTCCCGCGACGACAGAAGCATACAAAAATATCATTCAAGCCATACAATAGGCGAAAATATCCATAAGCTACTGTTCTGACGACGCTTTTACATCACGCATTCGTGAACAGAGAGGCTTCTTGTTTTCTCCGTTCCTGTATCGCGGCAGCGGAATCAAACCATTTTCTGACGTCGCGCTCAGTGTCCGGCTCAGACAATATCGGCGAAACCGGGGGAACGCTTATGCTGTAGAACGGCCAGCACGCCATGAAGCGATTCCTCAAGACTGGCGGCGTCCGGCGCACTGCCCAACGCGATCCGGGCCCGCTGTGGAGGCTCGCCACTGATGGTAAAAACGGTACTCGGGACGAGCGCCAGACCACGCCTGCGTGCGTAGGCGACAAAATCCGCACTCCCCCACCAGTCGGGAAGCTTCAGCCAGACGTGCGGGCCATCCGGCTTCATGCAATGCCCTTCCCCCAGAACCTTCCGGGCGATCGCCTGCCGGATACGTAATTCTCTCTGGATGGCTTGCAGGATCGTATGCGCCTGTCCTGTCTGCATCCAGCGTGCTGCAAGCGCGCTCAGCAGTCCGGCATTGGTGAGCACGATCGCCCGGATAGCCGCCGTCACGCGCCGGGTCATGTCCGCATTGGGAAGAGCGACATAAGCTGTGCGCAGACCGGGGCTGAGCGTCTTGGCGAGTGTGGCGATATAACTGACACGGCCATGGTCCAGCGCCGCCAGAGCAGGCAGCGGGTCGTCCATCAGCAGGCTGTAGGGGTCGTCCTCGGCAATGTGCAGATGGTGACGCTGGGCGACTGCAAGAATGTCCTTGCGTCGCTGCAAGGACATCGTCGCCGTCGTGGGATTGTGAATGGTCGGGATGCAGTAAAGCAGCCGGGGGTGATGTTCGGCGCAGACCCGGTCAAGCTGTTCCGGCATCATGCCTTCGACATCACTATCAACCCCGACGAGAATGAGGCCGAACTGCGCCGCTATCGTTCTGATGCCGGGATAGGCGATGCGGTCGGTGACTATGACATCTCCCGGCTGCGTGTGCGTACTCACGATCGCCGCGAGCGCGCTCTGGGCGCCCGGAGTCACGAGAATTTCGTCCGTCCGTCGCTGCCCGATGACAGGAGCAACCCACTTCGCGCCAAGTTGACGCTCCTCGATTGTCCCCCCCGTCACCCGATAGGACATCAGGCTGTTCAGATCCTGCTGTTTCAGAATGGCCGCGATATCGTTCTGGATGATCCGCTGAAGTGGCGGGTCCTGCGGGACGGGAGGCAGGTTCATCGTCAGGTCGATCACGGCCGGACCGGTATGACGCCAGTGACTCTCTCCCGCACCGACCCGAACAAACGTCCCGCGTCCAACGGTGGCGTCAATAAGACCGCGACGACGGGCCTCGGTGAAGGCGCGTGTCACAGTCGTCAGATTCGTGCCGAGGTAATCCGCGATTGTCCGCTGCGGCGGCAGCCTGTCACCCTCCCGCAAATCGCCCTTGCGGATGGAAAGAGCCAGCGCGTCAACCAGCGTCAGATAAATAGCATTGGGACTGCGACTGATTTCTTCTTTCCAGTGCGCCAGATAAGCGTAAGCAGACATGCGAGGCATTCCATACATTCAGCACATGTTATGCCTGCCATACTCCATACAATCCATGCAATCATTCCCATGCTGGACAGGACACCTGACGCTCGACAGAGCGGCGACACTCCTTCTGTCGTCGATTATTCTTCGAGCCCAGACGCAGCTATTATAATTCTGTCTGCTCTCGCAAGCCGTAGGCAGGCGGACATCTGACAGCTTCGCTTCGACGACACAGCGTCAGCAGAAGCATGTCGATACACGGGATTTTCGAAAAGGGGATGTCCACATGAAAGTGTCGGCTGTTTGATCTGAGAGGTTTCCCTCAGGCAGCGCCTCTTTCGACGAACAATACGCCCTTAGAAACCGTCGACGTTATTTTTGCCTGCGATAGACAATGTTCGACCGAAGACGACGAAGCGCCGATACGGCAGATTTCGGCAGATAGTCACGGAGCACCATTTGCAGGCGTCGGTCAGCAGGCAGACCGGGGCGACGGAGATAGTGTGTATTTTCGAACTGACGTTCAAAAACCTGCAAGTCATATTTGTAAAAATAGGTGATCAGGGCGCGTCGAGATCCGGTGACGAGAGGACGCGGATAACCATGAAGCGCAATTTCCGACTGCTCCATGATCAGCGTGCGACCGAACAGGGGAGCAACCTGCACCTCCGACCGGCAGGCGAAGGCATCCCATAATTCGAGTTCTCCTCCATCTCCGGCCTGCCAGCCTTCATTGAGATAGGTGATCACCACCAACGCGTTCCGTAGTCGCGTGACCGGGTGCTTCTGGAAATCAACATGGATTTCAAAATGCCCGTCATGACGGGCTTCATGCAGACCACCCCCATAAAGCGTCAGATCGGGCTGAAGCCCGGACAGGCCCGTCAGGGTTTCGAGAAAAGAGACAAAGGTGGCGGAATGAAGAGTTTCGAAATAAGCCAGCAGTGCGGGCGGCATATGCTCAAGAGAGTTCACAACTCTCTTGCTCTGAAGGCGGGTATAATGGGGGTTCCATACTTCGTGCGGGATATCCGGGCTTTCCCGCAGGATGACTGACAGGCAGGCAGGATCAAAGAGGTTATCCAGCACCAGATGAGGAAAAGGCCGTGTGGAACGAAACCGTTTGGCCTGCTCCGCTACAGAAGCAGCTTCAGGAGGAGTCCACAGGCCAGCCATGATCCTGCCGTGCTCTGCTGCGGATAGAACTGTATTCATCTGCGCCCGCTTCCTGACTTCATCTTTTTGTACACGGGCTCCCCTCAAGGACGGACATTCCCACCCTGATCGTCATCGCCGCACGTGGATTTTAGGCAACAGACGTTAAGAGAGAACGTAGATGCTCCCAATTCGGTTTCCTGCAAAAATCAGGATGGACGCCGGATCATCATCCATGCACGATGACGTCATGACCCAAAGCTTCTCATCCCTGTCCTTCCCCCGCCCGACAGAGGCCAGCCTCGCAGATGGCTTCGGCGCTGTCGCAGACCTGCTCGATAAAAATGATCTCGCGGGTGCACTGTCGCGTTTTGACAGTGAGCGACGCACCTTCGAGAGCTGGGCGGCGCTTGTCTACCTACGTTTTGCGCAGGACACGACAAACGAAAATGCAAGACAGGATCGCGATTACGCGGA